>NZ_JARESO010000007.1:0-311349 GCF_046030175.1 Paraburkholderia sp. RL17-373-BIF-A | reverse complement strand
TCCGTCCTCGTCGTACTTCAACTTCATGCCCGTGTATGCGCCGAACAACAGCAAGACCGTCGACGCCACCCAGCTGATCAACACGACGATGAACATCCAGAACGCCAACGGCAACAACGCAGCGTTCGTCTCGGGCATCTCGTCCACGATCAACCCGCACGTGTACGCCAGCAACAACATCAACGTGCACTAAACGGCGCAGGCCGCCGCGGAGGCACGACAGCCTCCGCGGACTCTTACCGGCCGCTCCTCAAAAAGATTTCGCAGCCAATCGTTCTTTTCACGCGACCCCCCGTTTCACCGCCCGATTCCCGCGCCGATCTTCTTGCATCGCTTCGATGGTGAAGCCGCGCAGGAGATGCTTTACTTAAAGGGCGCGCTCCACTCGTGCAACGAATTGGGCGCCATCGGAGACCATCGTGTCAGCGTTGCTTTCATCAGCTCGTCAGCGCTTCTTCCGCAGGACATCTGCGCTGCGCTGCGTTTGCGCGGCGACGGTATGCGCGCTTTCGCTGTCGGCCTGTGTCGATGTCAGCATGCCCGACTACAAGCGTCCGGACACGCCCGCCAAAGCCTCGTGGTCGGATCAGAAAGGCGCGCCCGTATCGGCCGCCGCGACGATCGAACCCGACTGGTGGAAAGGCTTCCACGATCCCTATCTCGACACGCTGATCGCGAAGGCGATTGCCGGCAACTTCGATATCAAGGTACTGGCCGCGCGTATCGACGTGGCCGGCACGCAGATCGGCGAAGCCAAAGCGGGCGCCTTGCCGACCATGGATCTCGGCTTCGGCGCCGATTTCGAAAAGACCACGCACCAGACCTTCTCCAAGCAGTACAACCTCGCGACGCAGGTGAACTGGGACATTGATATCTGGGGCAAAGTCGAAAAGGGCGTGCAGGCGCAAAAGGCCGAATTCCATGCCAGCGAGGCGGACTGGCGCGCCGGCTATCTGGAACTGGTGTCGAACGTGGCCAGCACGTACTTCCAGATTCTGCAATTCGACGACCAGATCGAGCAGCAACAGAAAACGCTCGAAACAAACCGGCAGATTCTCGCGATTTACGACGGCCAGCGCCGCAACGGCCTCATACCGCAAACCCAGGTGTTGCGCCAGCAGGCGGAGATCAACCGCCTGACCAATCAACTGCTCGACCTGCGCCGTTCACGCGCGCTGGCCAATAACGCGCTTTGCACGCTGATCGGCGTGCCGGCGGGCGAGTTTCGGATGCCCAAGGGGCATTTGCAGCAGCGCGTGCAATTGCCGCCCGTGCCGGACGGTCTGCCCGCACAACTGCTGGCGCGCCGTCCCGACGTGGTGGCCGCCGAGTTCAGAGTGCTGGAAGCGTACGACCTCGTCGGGCAGGCCAAGCTCGCGCAACTGCCGACCATCAGCCTGACCGGGCACGCCGGCACCGCGAGTTTTGCGCTGACCGATCTGCTGAAATCGTTCACGTACGGCTTTATGCCCAGCATCAACATTCCGCTGCTCGATCCCGGCGTGCGGGCGCATGTGAAAGTCACGCAAGCGCAATCGACGGTGGCCGAACAGCAGTATCGCGCGGCGGTGATGACCGCGTTCGAGGAAGTGGAAAACTCGCTCGTCAATGTGAATTCGCACAAGGAACAGCGGGTGGAGTTGCAGCAGGAGGTGTCGCGGCTGCAAATCGTCGCGGACCAGATCCAGTCGCAATTGCGCCTCGGCGTGGTGTCGCAACTGGAGGTTTTCGAAACCGAACGGACCTTGCTGGAGGCGCAGCAGGAATTGCTCGCCAACCATCAACAGATTCTGTCCGACACGGTGCTGCTTTATAAAGCGCTGGGCGGCGGCTGGCCGAGCGTCGACGTGCAGGCTGAAGTAAAGGAACACTGAGCTAATCCGCAATGTGGCGCGCAGCGTGGGTATTTCGGCTGTATCTGACGCACTCGTTGCCTTCATAATTCGACGATCGGAAAATTGACACTCGCCATGTGTGACTTACAATCTTTAAGGGGCCGGTTTTTGCACGGCTCACTCGAACAATATCTTTCCGCCGTAGTCCTTCGTCCCGTTTCCGTTGCGCTCTCGCCGCAGCGGGTAAACGCTTAGTGATCCAGATAAAATGGCCGCCGGCGAAGCTCCGATTGCTGAGATGCGCGCGACAGAAGACGCCGCGTTCGACGTGGTGTTGTCGCCGGCTGCGTCCGCGCAACGTCCCGCGCTCGACGCGATCCGGATCGTCGACAACCTGTTTGCAATCGGGCGCAGCGAGGCACCTTTTACCGACTATCCCGCCGAGCGGATTGCGCGCCTGTCGCGCCGTCATGCGCGGGTTTTCACGGAACACGGCGCGGTCTACGTCGCCGACCTCGGCAGCAAGAACGGCACGACGGTGAACGGCGTGGCGGTGCGGCAAACACCGGCCCGCGTGCGCGCCGGCGACGAACTGTGCTTCGGCGGCGAGCTCTGCTACCGGGTGAGCATCGAGCCGCGCGCGCGTATCGTGGCGGCCGCGAGTTCGCCCACCGCACCGGGATTGCTGCTCGTGCCGCAGCGCGACGATCTCGGCCTGCAACCCATCGAGGTGCAGGCATTTCCGTTTCTGGTCAGCAAAGCGGACGAAGTCTTCTCGCGCTACAAGGACCGCTATCCGCATCAGGTCAATTACATCTCGCGCCGTCACGCGCATATCTTTCTGAAGGGTGGCGAGCTCTATGTCGAAGATCTCGGCAGCACCAACGGCACATTCGTCGGCGGAAAGCGGCTGGACGAGTCCGCGCTGCCACTGGTAGAGGGCGACCTCGTTGCATTTGGCGGAGACCACTTCGTCTACAGGGTGACGCTGCAGAAACCCCCTGAAGTCGAGCCCACCGTGACACAACTATTCCTCAATCCGGCCGCCGACGAAGCAGCCGATCCCGACAAGACCACCTTCGTCGGCGCCGCGCATTCATTCCTCGATATCTTTTGCGTCGACCCCGGCCTCCAACGCGAAGACGAAGTCAACGAGGCGGCACAGGCCGCGTCCGCGCATGCGAAGCGCGACGCGCCGACCGGCACGGCAAGAGGGGCGACTGGCACGAACGGAACCAACGGTGCGAATGGCGCTGCCAGCACGGCCGCCGCGAAGGGCCGGCCGCGCCGTTGGCGCTTGCTCGCGGGCGAACTCGGCAAGGCGTTTGCAATCGACGATCGCGCGAGCGTGCGGCGCATGGCGACATGGGGCGGCGTGGGCGTCGTGGTGATAGTGGCGATTGCGTCGGCGCTTTACATGCGCGGTTCGTCGGAGCGCGAGTTGAAGAACCTGCTGGCGAACGGCGATTACACGAGCGCGGTCACCGCGGCATCGGGCTATCTGGCGAACCATCCCACGGACACCAAAGTCAGCGCGCTAGCGAGCGAAGCGTTGTTGAAGGCGAAGCTCCCCAGCTGGCTGAACGCGCTGCAAAAGGCTCAGTTCGATCAAGCCGACGCGTTGCTCAAGGAGATGCGCTCGCTGAGCGCGAACAATGCGGACGCCGCGTCGCTGATCGGCGAGTTGCAATGGGTGGGCGATCTGGAGCGTTTCGTCGCGGCGCGCGGCGGCATGGACGCGCCGATTCGCATGTACGTGGATGAGGGCACGATCGACAACCTGCTGCAACGCTGGGAAGACGACGCGAAGAGCCATCAGCGCGCGCTCGACCGCATCGCTTCCTACGTGCCCGTGTTCGCCGATCCCTATGCGCAGGCGCTGAGCCATCTGCGTAAACTGGAAAGCGATGATTCGGTGTACCTCGCCGCCATCGACCGTCTGAATGGGACGATCCGCACCGAACTGGCGCGCGACAAACCCGACGCGCTGCCTCCCGTGCTCGACGATTACGCACAGCGCTATCCGCGTCTCGCCGGCATTGATCGGCTGCGTCAGGATTTGCGCCAATACACGGATTTGTTGAACGCCGCGCTGAGCCGGCAACTGGTGCCGTTGCTCGCCATGTTGAAATCGGCGCGCTTTAGCACGCCGCCTTTTCAGTCTCAATTTCAACAGCTGGCGGCCAGCCGTTTGCCTTCGTCAGACGTGATTGCGCGCCATGACGCGGTGACAGCGGCATGGCGGCGTGGCGACGCGCAACAGGCGCTGGCCGGTTTGCAGGCCATGCCCGCAGGGCCCTGGTCCGACGTGCTCGCGGCGGAACTGGCGCACAAGAAGGCACTGCTCGATCAGTACGCGCAATTGCAGAAGACGCACGGCGACAAGGATTACGACCAGCGCCTGCTGTCGTTCTACGCGAGCCTCGACCCGGCAACGGACGTGTGGTTCCTGCAGTCGATCCAGAAAGACGTCGCCGCCTTGCACGACAAAGCGCTGGCGCGTGCGCAAGACTTGCTGTTGCGCGCCCAGAGTCTGTGGAAACAGTATCGCGCGGGTGGCTCGATCGGCGGTACGCAGCGTCTCGAAGCCGGTATTTCGCCGGGATTTCGCAGCGAGGCGCGTCTGCTTTCCGACGCGCAAACGTCGGCGCAACAAGGCATGCGCATCTACACGCAATTGAAGGCCGATCATCCCGCCGACTTCGACCGGCTGCTTGCGGATATCGAGGCCGAAACCAATTTGCAGCGCCGTTCGCTGACGGAGTTGCGCATGGTGCTGGATCCGGGACTTCTGAAAGCGAAGCTGGCATTGATCGGGGGCGAGCAGAGTGAAACGCGACAATCACCCTAGGCCGTTGTCGGAGGCGCTGGAGGATCACAGCGTCGAGGGCATCGCGATTCTGATGGCGGAGCCGGTGCGGCTCGCGCGCGCGCTGATCTGGGCGATGGTCGCGCTGGTCGTGGTCGGGCTGTTGTGGTCGTTCGTGGGACGCGCGGACGTGATCGTCAGCGCGCAAGGCACTTTGTCGCCGGAATCGGAGGTGCGCCGGATCTATGCGCCGATCGACGGCGAACTCGCCGATCTGTATATCGCCGAGGGGCAACCGGTGTCGAAAGGCGACGTGCTCGCGCGCCTGAATGCGCGTGGCGCGATCGAGGCCGCCAGCAACGCGTTGCAAGCCCAACTCAAACTGGAAGACGCCGAGCGCGACTGGAAGCAATTCCCCGAGAAGAAGGCGCTGTTGGAGCGCAAAGCAGCCGCGCTCAAGACGCAGATGGAAGTGGAAGCGCGCCAGCACGAAAATCGCGTCTCCGAAGGCACCACCAAACTCGCGGAAGGGCAGAAGGCCGAACTCGACGAAGCACGCAGCATCCTCGACAATGCCCGGCGCACGCGTGAAGCGGCGCGTCAGGAACTGGACCGCTACTCGCGTCTCTTCGCGCAGCCGGGCGGCGGCGGCATTGCCGAATTGCAGGTGGAGCAGAAACGCACTGCGGCGATGGAAGCGGATAACGCGTACCGGGTCGCGCAATCGAAGCTCGCAGAGCTGGATTTCCGCTTGAGCCACGAATATACGCAGGCAAATGCGCAACTGGAAACCAGCGGCCAGCAGACCACCGACCTGCAGCTTCAATACGATTCGGCGGTGCGCGACATTACCGACGCGGAAGACAAGTTGCGCCTGCAACTGCAAAGTGCGCGGCTGGTGTCCGAAGCGGCCGCGCGGATTCGCTTCGAGAACATCGACAAAGACAATTTCCTGCTGATTCTCGCGCCGGTCTCGGGCGTCATCACCGACGTGACGTCGACGCAGCGCGGCGACAAGATTCAGGCGAACGCGCCGCTCGGCGGCATTGCGCCCAAAGACGCACGGCCTGTGCTGAAGATCGAAATTGCTGAACACGATCGCGCGTTTCTGCATGAGGGCCTGCCCGTCAAGCTCAAATTCAACGCCTTTCCGTATCAACGCTATGGGCTGATCAGCGGCACGCTGGCCTATATTTCGCCGGCCACCAAGCCGTCGGCGACGGACAAGCAGCCGGTCTACGAAGGCCGCGTCACGCTCGACAAAAATTACTACCAGATTGCCGACACGCGCTATCCGTTGCGCTACGGCATGACGGCAAGCGCTGAGATCGTGGTGCGCGAGCGGCGCCTGATCGATCTGGGTCTCGATCCGTTCAGGCAGGTTGCGGGATGACCGCGCGGATCACACGTCAATTAAAGGAGCGGAAGAAATGACCGCGATAGTGCGAATCGATGACGAAGTCGTGGACGTGGCCGAATTTATTCGTCTTCTGAAACTGACCGGCCAGTTCGAGAGCCTGATCGAGCAGATCGTGCGCGACAAGCTCACGGTTCACGCGGCGAAGAAGCAAGGCATGACTGTCACCGCCGATGAAATCCAGCAACGCGCCGATCAGTTCCGCCGCGTGCGAGGCCTGCATCGCGCGACGGATATGAATCAGTACCTCGACGCCCTCAATGTCAGCCTCGACGAATTCGAGGCCTTCATTACCGACGGCCTGTATCAGGAAAAGATGCTCGACGAGATCGGCAACGAGGTCGCGATCAAGGATTACTTCGCGCTGAATTCGCCGAAGTTCGATGCGATCGAAGTGAGCCACATCGTGCTCGACAGCGAGGGCAAGGCGAAGGAAATGATTTCGTACCTGCACGACGATCCCGACAGTTTCGCCGACATGGCGCGCGAGCATTCGATCGCGGATACGCGCGAAGCGGGCGGCGTAATCGGCAAGGTGCTGCGCGGCTCGTTGAAGCCGGAAATCGAAGCGAAGATTTTCAACGCGGCGGTGGGCGATCTGCTTGGTCCGTTTCCGTCGGCGGATCGCTCGTGCTTCGAGATTTTCGCCGTGACGGCCAAATATCCGGCGACGCTCGACGCTGACGTGGCCTCCGAAGTCCGGCGGCTGCTGCGCGAGGGCTGGCTGATTGCACGCGCTCAGGAGCACGTGATCGAAGCGCGCTAGCCCGATCGGGGCTAGCACGCCGTATTGAAACAACGCAACGACACGCCGATTCGAGGTCCGCAAGCACATGGATGCACCCCAGACCGCGCCTTCCGCAGCCGAGTTTCTCACCTCGGTGGAAATTCTCTCGCCGTTTTCGCGCGATGAGATCGAGCGTCTTGCCGAATATGCGCAAGCGCGCTTCTATTCGTTCGGCGAAACGGTTTGTTCCGCGGGCGAGACGGCTGACGGGCTGTACGTGATTCGCTCGGGTTCCGTGCGGATCTTCACGGAAGAGCATGGCAAGGAAACCAGCATGGGGGTGCGCAAGTCGGGCGAGATCTTCGCCGATATTGCGATGTTGCGTACCTATGTCCACGAAGCGTCAGTGCGGGCATCGGCGAAAACCGAATTGCTGTTCATTCCGCGTGCCGCGATCGAACCGGTCATGGCCGGCAATCAGGCTGCGTTGGCTTTCGTTGCCAGCTACGTGGCGATCAATTCGGCGGGCGGTTTCGTCGCGCAGTTATTCGATCTGCGGGGCAAGCTGAACAAGGCGGAACTCGAAGAGTATGTGCGCAGCGTCGGCGTGAAACGGGTGGCTGCGGGCAAGGAAATCCTCAAGCAGGACGGCCGCGAGGACCGGCGCCTGTACGTGGTGCGCCAAGGCGCAGTGCGTATCGTGCGGCACGAGGAGGGGCATGACTACACGCTCGCCACGCTCGGCGAAGGCGAAATATTCGGCGAGAAAGCTTGCTTGATGCGCCAGGAGCAGATGGCGTCGGTGGTCGCGACGACCGATACGCGGCTGCTGGTGATTCCGGAGCGCACGGTCCATTTCATTCTCGAACGCAATCCGAAGCTGCGCGAAGTGCTCGACGAGCGGATTCGCTACGGCGACCGCGAATTGCAGCGGCAAAAGCGGGTCGAACAGCGGCGCAAGCTGCCGCTGATGCTCGATTTGCAGAGCAAGCCCGAGTTCGGCGAGAAAGTCATCAAACGCTTCGCGCTGGTCGAACAGGCCGAAGAAATGGATTGCGGTGCAGCGTGCCTTGCGATGGTATGCCGCCACTACAGCATTCCGATGACGCTCGGCAAATTGCGCGAACTGGCCAACGTCACGACCCAGGGCGCGACGCTTGACAGTCTCGCCCGCGCCGGTGAATCGCTCGGCTTCACGGCGCGCGGCGTGCAATGTACCTTCGATTCGTTGCGCGGTTTCGATCTGCCGTTCATCGTGCACTGGGAGGGCTATCACTACGTCGTGGTGTACGGGCTCTCCAAGGATTACGTGTGGGTGGCGGACCCTGCGGTCGGATTCAAAAAAATGACCGTGGAGGATTTCGAACGCGGCTGGAGCGGCACCTGTTTGCTGTTTACAGGTGGACCGCATCTGCTGCAAATGTCCGCCGCGCGTTCGCCGTGGATACGCTTCGTCGGCTACCTCAAGCCGTACAAAAAGATTCTCGGCCACCTGTTTCTCGCCACTTTCGTGATTCAGGTATTGGGCGTGATTCCCCCGCTGATTATCCAGAACATTCTCGACGGCGTGATCGTGCATCAGAATGTCAGCCTGCTGCATCTGCTGATTGGCGGCTTGATCATCGCCAATGTCTTTTCGCAATTGATGTCGTCGATTCGCGCGTACCTCGCGAATTTCATGGTGCGCAACATGGACTTCGCGATGATGTCGCAGTTCTTCAAGCACACCATGTCGCTGCCGTTTTCGTTTTTCGCCAAGCGCAAGACCGGCGACATTTTCGCGCGCTTCCAGGAGAACCAGACGATCCGCGCGTTCCTCACCGAATCCACCGTCACCACGGCGCTGAATCTGCTGATGGTGTTCATCTACTTCACGATCATGTTCGTCTACAACGTGAAGATGACGCTGGTGCTGATCGCGTTCGTCATTCCGATCATGGCGCTGACCGCGATCGCCACGCCGAAGATCAAAGGCTATGCGCGCGAAGTGTTCACCGCGTCGACCGAATCGAAGTCATTTCTGATGGAAGCGCTCGCCGGCGTGGAGACCATCAAGGGCATGGGTATCGAACGGCCGGTGCGTCTGCGTTGGGAGAAGAAGTACGCGAAGGCACTCGAAGTGCAATATCGCGCGCACGCGTTCAACATTCTCGTGGGACTCGGCAGTCAGTTGCTGAACTCCGCGACGACGATTGCGATTCTCTGGGTCGGTGCGAATCTCGTGCTCGCGCGTGAAATGACGATTGGTCAGTTGATCGCGTTCAATGCATTCATGGGTAGCGTACTGGGGCCGCTCATGGGCCTGGTCGGCTTGTGGAGCATGTTGAACGACGCGGGTGTGGCGATGGAGCGCCTCGGCGATGTGCTCGATATCGAGCCCGAGCAGAAGCCTCAGGATTTGCCTTCACGTGTGATGCTGCCCGAACTGCAAGGCGAAATCAGCCTCAGCGGCGTCTATTTCCGTTACGGCGAAAACGACTCGGCGTACGTGCTCGAAAACATCAGCTTCGATATCAAACCCGGCGAACTGGTGGCGATTGTCGGGCGCAGCGGGTCGGGCAAGACGACGCTCGCGAAATTGCTGGTCGGCTTCTACGCGCCGACCGAAGGCAAGATGACGATCGACGGCTACGATCTCGGCGTGGTCGACAAAGCCTATTACCGTGCGCAGATCGGCTATGTGATGCAAAGTAATCTGCTGTTCTCCGGCACGATCTCGGAGAACATCGCGAGCGGCGACGACGCGCCCGACCGGCGCCGCATCGAGGAAGTCGCGAAGATGGCCGACGCGCATGGATTCATCAGCAAGATGCCGCTCGGGTATGAGCAGATTGTGGGCGAACGCGGAATTGGGTTGTCCGGCGGGCAGATCCAAAGGCTGTGCATTGCACGGGCGCTATATCACGATCCGCGTCTGCTCGTATTCGACGAAGCGACCTCGGCACTGGACTCGCAATCGGAGAGCAACATCCTCGGCAATATGCACGACATTCTGAAGGGCCGCACGGCGGTGATCATCGCGCACCGGCTCAGCACGATCATGCGTGCGGACAAGATTCTCGTGCTGTACGAAGGGGCGATTGTCGAACAGGGCCGTCACGATGAACTGATCCAGCGCGGCGGCATGTATTACCAGCTGGTCCAGAAACAGTTGAGTGCGTGATGATGAAGATACTCGACCAGGTTGAAGAGGCCAGCCCCGCGATTTCGTACGCGGGGCTGATCGAGCGGATCGAGATTTTGCGCTCGACATTGCGCTGGTCGTCACGGCTGGAGCGCGCGGACATCGACAAGCTGCTCCGGCAAGCCACCTCGTTGCGCGACGAAGTGATGCAGCTCTCGCACAAGGAGCGCTTCGTGCAAGCGGCGGTGGCCGCGGAGCCGCAGGAGCGCGGCGATCTATCGCGTGGCGCGCGCCGCAAAGCGTTGCTCGAACGCAGTTTCATTTTCGAAGGGACGTTCGGCGACAATCCACGCCTGCTCGAATCGCTCGAAATCGCCGAGAAAGCGGCGCCGACCGATTTACCCGTGTTGATCGATGGCGAAAGTGGCACGGGCAAGGAGTTGATGGCGAAAGTGATTCACGCCAACGGCTCGCGTTCCGACAAACCCTTCATTTCAGTGAACTGCGGCGCGATTCCCGACAATCTGCTGGAGTCGGAATTGTTCGGGCATCGCAAGGGCGCCTTCACGGGTGCTTCGAATGATCGCAAGGGGAAATTCGAAAGCGCGCATACAGGTACGATCTTTCTCGACGAAATCGGCGAGTTGCCGCTGGCCGGCCAGGTGAAACTGCTGCGCGTGCTGGAAGCGCATGAGATTCAGCGCGTCGGATCCGATGAAACGATTGCGGTGGATACGCGCATCGTCGCGGCGACCAATCGCAATCTGCGGCAACTCAGCGAAGAGGGCAAGTTCCGCGAGGATCTGTTCTACCGGCTCAGCGTGATTCATGTGACGTTGCCGCCGCTGCGGGAGCGTCGCGATGAAATTCCACTGCTGATCGCGTGGTTCGGCGATGAAGCCGCCGGCACGCTAAAGCGCAGGCCCGTGCGAATGACGCCGCGTCTGCGGGACTTTCTGCTGAACTATGCGTATCCGGGCAATATCCGCGAGTTGCGCAACGTGATGTATCGGGTGTCGTGTCTGGCCGGCGATATGGCCGATGTCGAACATTTGCCGGTGGACATGCGGCCGGCGGCGCCCGGCTCGGCGGTGGCAGCCAGCGCCACGACCGCAACGGGGCAGGAGCCGATCAGCGTGGCGAACCTGATGTCGCTGAGCGACGCAAAGCGTGCCGCCAGCGACGACGCCGAAAAAGCCTTTCTCGAGCGCGGCCTTCGAGAAGTGAGCGGCACGGTCGCGGAACTCGCGCGTCGTATCGACATGAACCGCTCGCATCTGCAGATGCTTCTGAAGAAACACGGCTTGCATTCGAAGGATTTCCGCAACCGCAATCAGCCGGCCGGGAACAAGAACGGTGCTGAAGACCACGACGATGAAGACAACGAGACCTGAGACCGCGGCGTCACGGCAATAGCTTCATGGCGCCGGGTTAAGCAGAGTTTTGTCTGACGCATTAGGGTCTTCGGCGCGCACGACCACGGCGGTGATGTTGTCGCGGCCGCCGCGCGCGAGCGCCAGGTCGACGAGTTCTTCAGACGCGTTCGCGCCAGCCGTTTTGCTCAGCACAGCGAGCATGTCTTCTTCGCCGACTTCGTTGCTCAGGCCGTCGCTGCAGAGAAGGAAGACGTCGCCGTCCGCGACCTCGATGGCATCGTCGTCGAGTTCGAGCACGTCGGTGGCGCCAACCGCGCGCGTGATCATGTGCTGCGCCGGATGATGGCGCGCCTCTTCTTCGGTGAGCACGCCGAGCGACTTGAGCGCTTCCACCTGACTGTGATCGCGCGTGAGTTGCCGCAGGCTGCCTTCACGCAGCAGGTACAGGCGGCTGTCGCCGGCCCAGATGTAGCCGCAGAAACGATCGCAGGCGAGCAGCACGACGACCGTACTGCCGATACGCTGCACCTGACGGCGCGCGGCTTCTTCCCGCAGTTGACGATTGGCGGTTTGCAGGCGCGCGCGCGCGTCGGCGACGAAGGACTTCATGCTGACCGGTGACGCGAGCCGGCCAAGCGCATCGATCACCAGACGGCTCGCCAGATCGCCGACCGCGTGTCCACCCATGCCGTCGGCGACGGCCCAGCGTCCGAGTGCGGACTGGTCGAGGCAGGCATCTTCGTTGATCTCGCGGACGCGCCCGGCGTCGGAGCGCGCGGACGACGTCCAGCGAAATTGGCTCGCACAGGTCACAACGCTTACACCGTATCGTTTCTGCTGCGTGCTTCGGGAGAGACACTGATGTTCGAGTTCGCGCCGGTGTTGCGTACATCGACCGACTGGAACGTGTTGATCATCTGGTTAGCATAGAAGTTGTTCGTCACATCGTACAGGTTCACGACGGGTCCAAAGCTCGGCGTATCGCGTACATAAGGCTGAATCCAGCCGTACACCCACGGGGCGCCGCCGCCGCCGCGGATCGCCGCCATCGCTTTACGATCTAGCGCGAGGTTCAGCGAGAGGTCGCTTACTGTAATAGAAGCCATGTCGTTTCTCCGGTTGGCCGCGTGTGTAACGCGCGCGGTGACGCGCGGTTAAGAAGTATCTGGCCGTTATAGTGCAAGTGTCATGCCAATTCGTGAGTGATTCAGGCGGTTTGTCGTAACGCCTTGATTGCCGGGCCATTCCGCGAGCTTGCGTATACAGGGCACCTGCGCGCATGAATTCATCGGTCGGCTGGCAGCCAACATGCCCGCACTCGAAACGGTGCGCGACCCAACACATTCCTCGTGCTCGCCGCGCCGTTTCAATCGACGCACATCCCCTTCCACCGCAGCGACAAAAGAGCGCCGCTCGCCAACACTTTGGCCAAATTTCTGTCGGCCCGCAACGTACACTCGTCGTATCCCGAACGTCTCGTTTTCCCGCGAAGCCCTTTAAATAAAGGCTTTCGCGCACATGGCCCGAATGATGCAAAAGATCTCGCAACAGTGTTGGAAATCGAAGCGAGGCCAGCCATGAACACGAACCAAACCAGCAGCGAAAACAGCGAAGACCGCTGCGACGCCGCGTCCACCATCGACCTGCCGATCGGCGCGCATCTCGTCACGCAACGCCCCGGTTACGAACACCACGGCATTTATGTGGGCAATGGCCGCGTGGTTCATTACTCAGGCTTTGCGAGTTCAGCGCATCGCGGCCCGGTTGAGGAAGTGGAACTGGAACGTTTCGCCGCCGGCCATCCGCTGACGATCCGTTCAACCCCGTCCGCCCGCTACGTCGGCGACGAAGCCGTGCGCCGCGCACGCTCCCGCCTCGGCGAAAACCATTATCGCCTGCTGACCAACAACTGCGAGCACTTCTGCGCATGGTGCCTGCTCGGCGAAAGCCGTAGCGAACAAGTGCATTGCTGCCTGCGCCATCCGCGCACCGGCATGCATGCGCTGGTGTGCCTCGTGAAGGCTTTTGTGGAAAGCACCGCGAAGGGCGTTCACGGTTCCGCGCAAATGGCCTGAACCGGCGACACCGAATCTCAGTGACTCATTTTAGTGACTCAATCATTCAAGGATTCAAGGAGAACATCATGGCCGCCGCAGAAAAGTCCTTGCATTGGGCCGTAGACAAATGGCTCGCCCCGACCCCGTCGATGCCCGCACGTGTCGTGCAGTTCTGCCACCGTGCGTCGCAACATCAGCGCTATGTGTGTGTGGAAGCCTTGCGGCCGAGCGGTCTGCTGTCGATCTTCTTTTTCCGTCATGACGACGGTTCGTGGAATGTGTTTCCGCCGCAAGCGGAGCGTCCCGCAATGAATGGCCATCGCCGCGCTTTGCTAGCTGCCTAGCTCCGCACCTGCGCAGACGCTTCCTTGATGATCCACTGATTGAACAGCAGCATCGCCGGCGTCATGGGTTTGCCCTTCAACCATGTCAGCCAATAACTGCCGGCGTGAACCTCCACTTCGAACGGGCGCACCAGCCGGCCTGTGTTGATCTCGTGATCGAACATCAGCGCGGGCGCGAGCGCGATACCCGCGCCCTGCATCGCCGCTTCCACCATCAGCCGCGACGAATCGAACACCGGCCCGCGAATTGGCCGTGGCGGAATACCGGCGGCGGTGAACCAGCTCATCCAGTCGTCGGCGCGATAGGAGCGCAGCAAGGTCTCGTCGGCGAGATCCTCCGGCTTCGACAGACGCGCCGCGATTTCCGGCGTGCAGAGCAGCGCGAGCGGCGCGTCGAGCAGGCGGGTCGCGAGCGAACCGGGCCACGTGCCGTCGCCGAAACGGATCGCGAAGTCGAGACCTTCGGTGGCGAGATCGACCAGGTTGTTGTTCGTCAGCAGCCGCAGTTCGACGAACGGATGCGCGTCGCGAAACGATTTGAGGCGAGGCATCAACCAGCCCACCGCGAAGGTGCCCACCACGCCGACCGTCAGCACCTCGTGAAAGTGGCCGCCTTCGAATTGCTTGAGCACGGCCTCAATGCGATCGAATGCGTCGGTCAGCACCGGACGCAACGCGAGGCCCTCGTCGGTCATGGCGAGGCCGCGCGGCAGACGCTTGAAGAGCGCGGTGCCCAGCCGCTCCTCCAAGGTTCTGACTTGCTGGCTGACGGCGGCCTGGGTGACGTTCAATTCGAGCGCCGCGCGCGTGAAGCTCAGGTGTCGGGCGGACGATTCGAAGGCGCGCAGCGCGTTTAACGGAAGGTACGGTCTCATGGCGAAGGCATAAGTTTTTCTTGTGAGTTGGCTAACTTATCATCGTTTGTCAGCGGCCGGCGGAAAACCGATAGTTGCGGCTTCACACAAAGGAGCGGCGATGATCACAAGACGCAAGTTCGCGGGCGCGATGCTGGGTGTTTCGATAGCTGGGGTTGCGGTTGGCAGTGCCGGCGCGTTCGGCAAGGCATCCGGCAAGGCGATGAAAACGGGCACGGCGGCGCAAGGACGCGCGCTGGCCAAGGCGGATGCGATCCGTAGACGGCTCGCTGAAATCGAAGCGGCGAGCGGCGGGCGGCTGGGTGTGTCGATCGTCGATACGATGTCCGGCTTGCACGCCGGCTTGCGGACCGACGAGCGCTTTCCGATGTGCAGCACTTTCAAGGTACTGGCGGCGGGCGCCGTACTGGCGCGCACGGATCGCGGCGAGGAAGACTTGCAGCGGCGCGTGGTGTTCTCACAAAGCGACGTGGTGTCGAACTCGCCGGCTACTAGCAAGCACACAAGCGAACTCACCGGAAACGCGGGCATGAGCATCGCCGAGCTATGCAAGGCGGCGATCACGCTCAGCGACAACACAGCGGCGAATCTGTTGCTGGCGACCTTCGGCGGGCCGGCTGGGTTGACCGCGTTCGCCCGCGGCCTCGGTGACGGCATCACGCGTCTGGACCGTAACGAGCCGACACTGAACGAGGCCATTCCCGGCGATCCGCGCGACACCACCACGCCCAACGCCATGCTTGGCGATCTGCGCGAGCTGTTGCTCGGCGAGCATCTGTCCTCGTCGTCGCGAGCGCAACTGCTGGCCTGGCTCGCGGCCAACGAGACCGGCGGCGCACGGATTCGCGCGAAGCTGCCGAAGGAGTGGGGCGTAGGCGACAAGACCGGAACGGGCGATCACGGCACCGCCAACGACGTGGCGATTCTGTGGCCGCCCGGACGCGGTCCGGTGCTGGTAACCGTGTACCTGACTGAAACGGATGGCGACGCGGCACGCAGCAACGCGGCGATCGCGAACGTGGGCGCGCTGGTGGTGACGTCTATCTGATCTCGGCGCGGACAGTGAGGCACGCAACGCGGCAAGATGCGATGGCCGATAAATCCGGCGGTCATCGCCGCCGATGCGCCGATCGAAGTATGCGACACTAGGGCCACACCGAAAGGAGGCAACTGCGAATCGGCCTCGATGGATGCGGTGAGAAGTTGACTGTCCATGGAAATGCTCGACACCTTCTGCCGACGTTCGTCCAGGTAAGCCGTCGGCTTGTTCAACCACGCATCGTTGTCCTTGATTCGGAGTCCCCCATGTCTGTCTATGTCCTGGCATTGCTGATCGGCGTCGTGGCCGGTCTTCGCGCGATGACCGCGCCCGCCGCGGTCAGTTGGGCGGCGCATCTGGGCTGGTTGCCGCTGCAAGACACCCCGTTGGCATTTCTCGGCTTCACCGCCACGCCGTATATCTTCACGGTGCTGGCCATCGTCGAACTGATCACCGATCAACTGCCGAAAACCCCTAGCCGTACCGTGCCGATGCAATTCGGCGCGCGTCTCGTGCTCGGCGGATTGAGCGGTGCGGCGATCGGTGCGGCGCATGGCGGAGTGGGGAACGGGTTGATCGCGGGATTGATTGGCGTTGTGATCGGCACCGTGGGCGGCGCGAGAGTCCGCGGCGCGATGGCGCGTGCGATCGGGCGGGACCAGCCGGCGGCGTTGATCGAAGATGCTGTGGCGATCGTCGGCGCGGCGTTGATCATGATGGCGTTGCGTTGATGCGCTTCAGCGAGACGCGGGGCGCCTCGCTGAAGCGGTTTGGGCAGTCTAGCTGGCCCGTGCGATACGTGAATCGGTGGATGTCCGCGGTGCGGGCAGGGCACCGATAGCCGCGGTGGCGGGAATCAGCTTGCCGCGCACCAGCAAGCCCAACGTCTTCACCGCCAGAATCGCGATGATCACATTCGCCGCGATGAACAGAACCGGCGCGGCCCATTCAACCGGACCCGTCGCGCCTCGTTCGACCATCCGAAGCGCCATCGTCGGCAGGGCGGCGACGCCGAAGCTGAAGGCCCAATAAGCCGGCACGAAAGCCTGTTGGCGAATCCACGGCAGCAAACGCAGGAGCAGCAGAGCCTGGTACAAGCCATAACCGAGCAGCACGAGGGCGAGCAGGTCAGGCGCGCCGCTGCTCAGGCTCAGATAGGTCACGCCACCCACCACCGGCGGCGCAAGCTGGATGCCGAGCACCGGGCGCAATGCGTCGGGCAGCGGTTCATGCACGGCGGCGCGGTGCAGGATCAGCGATTCGATCGCGAGCCACGACAGCAAACCCGCGCCGAAAAACAACGCGCCCAGCTGATGGAAACCGAAGGCGGCCGAAGCCGTGCCGGCTACGAAGCTCGGCGCCACGGTCGGCAGATAAATGGCGGGCGTCACCAGTTCAGGCTTGCGGCCGCCCTGCCAGAGCCGTCCATGCAAATACATGCCGAGCGCCAGTTGCGCGAGCACGGCCACGCCGAACAACGAAAGCGCCAACGTATGCGCGTACGGTTGCAGAAGCTGCGCGGCCAGCAGGCTGGAGACGGGGCCGAGCGCCGCAAACGACGATTGCACCGGATGCTGCATTTCCGCGCACGCTTCGGCGGCATGCGTCAGCCATTTTTGCCCGTATGCCACCAGAATCACGAGCCACACGACGAGCGCGGCCACTGTCATCAAGTCGCCTACGGCGGCGGGCAGGTGCCAGAGCTTGATTGCCACGCGCCACAGATTGGCGAACGCCAGTGCGCCCACCGCGATCCCGAAGAAGGCAACTGGAATCGTCCCACGCTTACTGTTCATCACCGATCCTCCGAAAGTTGTGTCGCGCTCCGCTGTTGCGGCTTCGCACGATCGATGACGTACTGTAAAAGCCGGCGGCCAAACGCTGAATGCTGGGCGCGCTCAACAAATCGCGCGATCGTCTCAAGATGAGACGTGCCGTATTCGGTGGGCGTTTGCGCCGTGGTTTGCGCTCATGCTCCGGATTCCGCGCGGAATCGGCGCCGAAGCGCCCGTGGCGGGTATGACAGCCCGGCGTCATGGCGTAAAATTTCCGCTTCCCTATGAAGTCATGCCACCCATGCCAACGCCTGCGGACAAATCGAACACGAAGGAAAGCGAGGGTGTTGCCGTCATCGATCGTGCTTGCGCCATTCTGTTCGCCTTCCGGCCGGACGATGACGCGCTCACGCTCGCCGAACTGGCGGCGCGCACGGGGCTTTACAAGAGCACGTTGTTGCGGCTCGCGGGCTCGCTGATCCAGCATCGCTTGCTGCTGCGTCTCGACGACGGCCGCTATCAGCTCGGTTCCGCCACTTTCATGCTGGGCGCTCTGTATCAGCGCAGCCTGAACCTCGGCGATATTCTGGTGCCGCTCATGCGCGAACTCGCCGAAATCAGCGGCGAAAGCGTGTCGTTCTATGTGCGCGACGAAGCGGTGCGGGTGTGTTTGCATCGCGTGGATTCGAAGCACGCGGTGCGCTTTCACGTGCGTGAAGGCGACGTGCTGCCGCTGGAGAGCGGCTCGGGCGGCCACGCATTGCTCGCCTTCGACGGCATGCCGGGCGCACCGTACGAAAAGATTCGCGAGGACTTCTACTGTGTGTCGATCGGCGAACGCGACCGGGAGACGGCGGGTATTTCCATGCCGGTATTCGGCGTGCGGCAGAGCCTGCGTGGCGTGGTGACGCTGGCCGGTCCGAGCTCGCGTATCGATCACGCGTTTCTCGAACGCAATCTCGGCGCGCTGTTTGATTGCGCCGCGCGCGCCACCGACGCCTTGGGCGGCGATTCGCGCGCCATGCGCAACGCGCAGCGGCGCGCGGCCGAAGTTCAGGACAAGTAGTTCAGGGCAAATGGATCAAGGCAAATGCCGCTCGGGCTTGCCCGTGTACGTGTAGGCCATCTGGCGCGGCATCGGACCTTTGTTGCGCTCTTTGCGTCCGCGCTGTTCCCATGCATGAGACAGAATGCCGACCGCGCGTGACAGGCAGAACACACCACGCGCCAACTCGGGCGCAAAGCCGAGTTCGGCGTAGATCACCGCGGTGGCGCCGTCGATATTCATCGGCACGGGCTTGCTTTTGCGGTTCATGAGCAGCGCTTCAATGCCGCGTGCGATCGCGGCATAGCGTCCGCTGATACGCTCCGCGCGGACATTCTCGTCCACCAGCGCGAGAAGCCGCGGCGCACGCGGATCGACCGGATGAAAACGATGCCCGAAACCCGGCAGATATTTGCCGTGCGCCGCGATGAAGGCATCCACACCTTGTTCGACGGCGTTTTCCAACGTGGCGCCGGCTTGCATGCGCGCATCGATCGAATCGTACAGTTCGACCGCCTGCTGACCGGCGCCGCCATGCACGTCGTCGAGCGCGTTGATCGCCGAGGCCATCGCGCCGTTCAGCGGCAAGCCGCAACTGGTCGCGATCCGCGAGATCGCAATCGATGGCGCATGCGGGCCATGATCCACCGACGACACCAGCGCCGCTTCGAACAAACGCGCTTGCGCGGCGTCGGGCAGTTCGCCGCGCAGCATCAGCCAGATCATCTGCGGAAAGCTGATATTGCCGATCAGCTCCTGAATCGGGAACCCGCGGACATTGATCGAGCCCGGATGAATGTCGATGATCGACGTGCTCCAATAATCGGCAGCAAGCTTCGCTGCGTCGAATGCTTGCGTCATGTTCAGATCACTCCTTCGGCGCGTAGTTGGTCGATGTGTGCGTCGTCGTAACCGAGCGCGGCGAGTTGTTCATGCGTGTGAGCCGAGAGAACCGGCGCGGGCGTGCTCGGCGCCGTGTCCGCGTCGTGCAGACGAAAACCCGCGCGGGTCACGCGCTGGCGGTCCGTGTTGGCGTTGGCGGCAAACTCGCGGATGAAGCCGCGCGACTCCAGATGCGGATGCGCGAGAATCTCCGGCACCGACATCACGCGGCCGGCCGGCACGCCGGCTTCGAAGAAACGCGCTTCCCAGTTCGCGGCGCTATCGTGCGCGAGTGCCGTTTCGATGTCCGCTTTCAATGCCGCGCGATTCAGCTTGCGGGCGTTGCGCTCGGAAAAACGCGGATCGTCGAGCAGATCGGCGCGGCCGATTAACTGACACAAGCTAGCGAACTGTTTGTTTTCGTTGGCGGCGATATTGAGCGGGCCGTCGCCGGTTTTGAAAGTGCCCGACGGCGCGGCGGTGAAGTTCTCGTTGCCCATTGGCGTCGGCGTGACGCCGGCGTTCAGGAAATTCGAGACGACCCAGCCCATGGTTGCGAGCGTGGCTTCGAGCATCGACACGTCGAGCATGCGGCCGTGTCCCGTGGCGCGCGCGTCGAGCAACGCGGCGCAAATGCCGAACGCCGCGGTGAGACCGCCCACTGTGTCCGACACCGGATAGCCGACGCGCAACGGTGCGCTGTCGGCATCGCCGGTCACGCTCATCACGCCGGAGATGCCCTGAATGATCTGGTCGTAAGCAGGGCGCTTTGAAAACTCGCCGTCCATGCCGAAGCCGGAGATCGCGCAATACACGAGCTTCGGATTGACCTCGCGCAGCGCATCGAAATCGAGGCCAAGACGCGTCATCACGCCGGGCCGGAAATTTTCGACCAGCACGTCCGCGGTTTCGACGAGCTCGCGCAAAATCACCTTGCCGCGCGGGTCTTTCAGATTGAGCGTAAGCGACTGCTTGCCCGCGTTCACAGCGACGAACGAGGCGCCCATGTTGCGCGCCGACGCATCCTTGTCGGCACCGAGGCGCCGCGCCAGATCGCCGCCTTCCGGGTGTTCGACCTTGATCACTTCAGCGCCGAGCAACGCGAGTTGATACGCGCAAAACGGCCCGGCCAATACATTCGATAAGTCCAGTACGCGGACTCCAGCCAACGGCAGCGTCATCTTTAAAGCCTCTTGTTCAAAATACGATGCGACGCAGTTCAATGCGAAATTTCGTCGAGATTGCGATGGTTGGTCCGCGGTCCGAAGATGCCGATCGCGCCCATCACCATCACCATCGACGCGCTGATCAGCGCGAACACACCGCTTACGCCGAAGTGACGCAGCGCGAACGCGATCATGAAGCCGGAGAACATGGCCGACAGACGCGACATCGAGTAGACGAAGCCGACGGCGCGCGCCCGCAAACGCGTCGGGAAGAGTTCGGTCTGATACGCGTGATAGCCGACCGAGAGCAGCGTGCCGCTCAGTGTGATCAGCACGCCGAGCGTCATCAGCATGGCGGGCGAGGTTTGCGTCGCGAACAGGCTGCCGAACACGGCAATGCCGAGTGCCGACAACACGATCAACGTCTTCCGTTCGATGCGGTCCGCGATCGCCATGCCGATCAGCGGCCCGAACGGATTCGAAACCGCAATCACGAACGAGTACAGCAGACTGTGCGTGATCGTCACGCCTTTGGAGACGAGCAGCGTCGGCACCCACGAGGCGAAGCCGTAGAAACCGATCGCCTGGAACAGATTAAAGACGAGCATGGTGATCGCGCGTTTGCGATACGGCGGCTGCCAGATTTCGCGGAAGGCGGCCTTGGTGGTCGCCGGTTCGACAGTCGGCACGGCGGGCGGCAGAGGTTTGCCGTATTGCGCGGCGACTTTCGCTTCCAGCGCCTGCAGCACCTGCTCGGCTTCGGCGGCGCGGCCTTGTTGCGCGAGCCAGCGCGGGCTTTCCGGCACGCGTCGGCGAATTGCCCACACCACCACCGCGCCCAACGCGCCGATGATCACGACCCAGCGCCAGCCGTCGAGTCCGAACGGCGTGAGGGGCACCAGCCACCACGCGAGAAACGCGACCGACGGCACCGCGGTGTACTGCACCAGATGAACGAACGCAAAGGCACGGCCACGCAAATGTTTCGGCACAAGTTCGCTGACGTACGTATCGATCGTCACCAGCTCGACGCCCACGCCGATGCCGGCAATCAGACGCCACAGATTGATGGCCGGCGCCGTGCTTTGCAGCGCCATGATTAGCGTCGCGGCGGAGTACCACAGCAGCGAAATAGTGAACACCGTCTTGCGGCCGTAGCGGTCGGCCATGCCCGCCAGAAAGAACGTGCCGATGAAAAGCCCGGCAAACGACGCCGCCACGAACGCGCCGAGTCCGGACACGCCGAAGAACGACGCGGTCGTTGTCGAGTAGACACCGCTTTTGACGAGGCCGGGGCCGACGTACGCGGTGAAGAACAGATCGTAGAACTCGAACCAGCCGCCGATGGACAGCAGGAAAACCAGCATCCACACGGCACGCGTCGCGGGCAGGCGGTCGATGCGCGCGTTGACGCCGGGCGTGGGCTCCGGCGCGCCGGCGCTTGAATGGGGCGACGCGCCGGGCGTGTCGATCGGCAGGCTTGCCATGAAATCCTCCTTCGGGTGTCTTTCGTCAGCGTCGTTCTGTTAGAAAGAACGACGTTCTGTTTAATGAGTGTGGCGAGATTAGTCCGTGCGGCCGACGTCAGGAATCCGGGTTTTTACCTGGAGAGAGGGGAAAGTCGCTTGCGGACGGGCGTTGGCGCAGCAAGCGCGCCCGCCCGTCCGCCGCGTGGGCGGTTCGCTGCTTTACGTGGCCATGCGTTGAAGCATGGCCAGCAGCGTGTCGAACGAAAGCGGCTTGCGCGCGTATTCGATGACGGGATTCGGTTGCACGGGGATATCGGCGGCCGCGCTGCACAGAATGATCGGAATGGCACGCAGATCAGGATCGGCGTTCAACGCCGCGCACAGTTGCAGCCCTGACATGACCGGCATCATGCAGTCCGACACGATGATGTCGGGCCGGGTCTTGCGTATCTGCTCGAGCGCGGCGGCCCCGTTCGACGCCGTCAGCACGGTGTAGCCGTGCCGCTCCAGCAACAGCCGCCAGACTGTCAGGATGTCGAACTCGTCGTCCACGACCAGAATGGTTTTCATGGGCGGCTAGGTGTTTCGTCGCGGCGGCAGCGTGGCCGTCAGGCCGGCCGCCGAATACAGGCTGGCGGGGCTCCCCGAGTTTTCGCTCACGTCGAGGCCTTGAGACGAAATCACAAGCTCGCGCAACGAAGTGTCGTGGGCGCTTTCACGCTGCTTGACCACGGAAATCATGCGCCGCAGACCCGCTTCCGTTTCGGCGTAACGCAGCAGCACGAGGTTCTCGGTCAGGGCCGAAACCCGCACGCTCTTCGCGTGGCCGGGGTCGGCGTAAAGCGGCAACTCTTCTGTAAGGAGCGTGGTGACGCAGGCCTCGCGAAGCTGGTGCAGCAGCGCATTCAGGAACAGGCCAAAGCGCTCGGTGCGCAACGCGGAATCGCGGAAACCTTCTACCCCGTCGATGACGATGCGCGACGCGCCGATCTTCTTGACCGTGGCGAGCGCGGTGGCCGCGAGTTCGTCGACGGCCAGTTCAATGGCCGGTTGCCACTGGATCACGAGCCGGCCGTCCTCGTGCGCGTCCGTCAGTCCGATCGACACGGCCTCCGCTTTGCCGATCAGCCGCTGCGGCCCTTCGTAAAAGCCAAGGTACACGCAGCGTTCGCCGCGCGCGACGCCGGCCGCGAGAAATTGCAGACAGAGCAACGTCTTGCCGACGCCCGACGGCCCGATCAGCGTGGTCGTGGAGCCTTGCGCAAAGCCGCCGCCGAGCAGGCCGTCGAGATGCGGAAGGCCGAAGCCGAGACGCGCTTTCAGATCGACCGGACCCGGCGGCAGAGCAGATTGCGCTTCCAGGCGCGGGAACATCAGGAGCCCGCTTTCGGCAATGCGGAAGAAATGCTTGCCCATCAGATGATTGCGCGCGCGCATCTTGTGGACTTCGATTTCGCGCGCGCGGCGCATGCCGTCGTTGAATCGGTTCAGCTCGATCAGGCCATCGACCAGCGTATGTTCCGGATGCGGTTCGTTGCCGGAGAGCGGGGCAAGCAGCAAGGTCGTGCAATCCATCGCCGCGACCAGCGCATTCAACTCATGGATGAACTTGGACAGCGACAGCTCGGTCTCGCTGAATTCACGCGCGCTACGAAAGCCGTCGATGATCATCAGGCTCGGGCGGTAATCGTAAATGCTCGAGGCAATCAGCTTGAGGAAGCCGTCGAGACCGTCCTGCATCAGTTCGTGATAGCCGGACACGAACAGCATCTGCTGGGCGACCGCTTTCTCGTCGAAAAAGCTCAGGCCCTTGAGATGACCCAACAGCTTGTCGTGCGATTCGGCGATCAAGGTCATGTACAGCACCTTCTCGCCCTGGCTTACACGATGAAAACCAATCTGGCTCGACAGAATCGTCTTGCCGGCGCCGGCCATGCCTTCCAGCAGGTACACGCCGCCGCGGACCAGACCTCCGCCCAGGATCTCGTCGAGACCGGGGACGCCCGTTTCCACGTTGGATCGGGAAGATGTCTGAGATTCGTGGTTAGTCATTGTCGAAGTGTCATTTCAAAGTGCGGAGAAGCGACGGCTCGTAAGGAATCGTCTATTGCTCAACTCCTCTAATTAGCAAGCCGCGTTCCCGCTCCGGGGCGGCAATGCTGCGCGTCGGCATGAGATGCAGGGGATTCTACCTGGCGGCGACGCGCTTGGCGAACGGCACGCAGGCGTGCGGTTCGCGGTCGTTCGAGGCAGTGGAGTGGCGCGTTGCCGACCGCCGGAGTGGCGGCGAACTTTTCAACGCGATGTAAGCAGAGGGAGATTCAGACAACGCCTCGCGCATGCAATTCGTGCAAAGGTGCACCGCATGCGCGAGGCGCTTACAGCGAGGCGGGCCGACGACCCGCTTTCGATTCAACTACAAACGAAACTACTCGCGGCGTTGACGTCGCCGCCCTGATAGCGCGCCACTTTCGGATACGCGCAAAGTGGCCGCGTGCGTCCCGCGCCCCAACCGGCAGTCACGTCCGTGTTCGGCACGACATTGCTCGCGTCGCGCGCGGTGGCGACCACGCTGTCCGGCGCTTTGCCCTGTTCGACCCACGCGACGAGCGGCGTGAGCATGTCGAACTGGTCGGTGCTCGGTCCACCGCTGCAGTGGTTCATGCCGGCAATGGTGTAAAGACGGGCGAAGTTAGAAGCGTCGCCGCCGTTTGCCGTCGTGAGCCGCTGATACCAGTCAGTCGTGTCGTTCGATGAAAACACCGGGTCGCTCGTGCCGTGATAAACCATCAGCTTCGCTCCGCGCTGCTTCAATGCGCTCAGGTTGGTTTCGTCGGGCGGCGTCATGAAGGACCACGCCGACTCGCTATACGTGCCGCTGGTGGCGAAGATCTTCGGCGCGTCGGTGTCCATGCTGAAGTTCAGCGCGTACGCCGACAACTGGCTCAACACGGAAGCGCTTTGCGGTGGCGTGGTGAAGGTGAAGGCGGCTGCGGCCGGATCGAGTGTGATCGAGTTGGCCTGCTTCCATGCCGACCAGCCCGGGCCGAGTCCGGCGTCGTATGGGAAGCTCGCATACAGGGCTGTGCCTGCGCTGTTGCGCGCGCCGGAGAACACATTGCCGATGGCGTCCTTTTGCGCGCCCGTCAAACACGTGCCGTCGCGCACGTTGTTCGTGCAGGTCGGGACATCGGTGGCGAGGCTGAAATTTGCCTGGCATGCCTTGATATCCTGAATGAGGCCGTCGCTGGCGCCGTCGAGCGCGTCGCACTTGGCCAGTATTTTCGACGCCACCATTTGACGTTCTGCCGCGGTAAAGCCGGTTGTGATATCGGGCAGGCCGTTCGACGTTGTCGCGGTCGCCACTTTCGCGAGCTGCTGCGCGCTCCACATTTCGCCGACGGCCGCCTTCGGCAGATGAAAGCCCGGATCGCCCGCAATGATGCCGTCATATTCCGCCGACGAGCGTGCCGCCGCGACCATTGCATGACGTCCACCGTTGGAGCAGCCGTCGAAGTAGCTGCGGTCCGGTGCCTTGCCGTAAGCGAGCTTGATGACCTGCTTGGCCATCGGCGTGAGCGTGGCGACTGCGTTGTAGCCGTAGTCGATGCGCGCTTGCGGGTCGAGACCGAACAGCGGATTTTGCGCCGAGCTGTGCCCCGCATCCGAGCTGATGACCGCGAAGCCCATATTGAGCGCGTCGCTCGTGGGACCGCCGCCGCCGATCTCGCCGGTGGCCGTGACCACGTTGCCGTCGAGGCCACCGTTGGCCTGATAGAAGAAACGCCCGTTCCATGCGATCGGCAGGCGCATTTCGAAGCCGATCGCGTAGGTCTTGCCGTCGACACTGCTGACGCGTTGATTCATGCTGCCTTGAATCAGACAGTGTTCGGCGATCGGTTTGCCGGCTACTTTCAGCGTGCCTGCCGCGATGTCCGTCACCGTGGTGAAGACCGTATTGGCGAATGTGAGCTTCGCGGCGAGCGCCGCGCAATTGCCGGCGAGCGTGCCAGGCGTGGCGGCGCTCAGTTGCGGCAACGCGGCGGTGTTGGCGCTGGTGCCCGCGCTGCTGCCGAGATCGTTGCCGCCGCACGCGGCTAGTGTGAGCGCCGCAGCCGCTGCGAGCGCGATAGAGGTGCATTTCATGCAGTGTCTCCTAGAACGAATGACGAACGCCGACCATCACGCCGGTCTGGCCGGTGCCTGCCGCGGGCGTCGTGCCGCCGCCGCCGGCGCTGACCGAGTAGCGCGCTTTCGCGCTGTTGCCGAGGTACGAACCTTGGGCGTAGACAGCGGTGCGCTTCGAAAGCAGATAGGTGGTGCGCAGGGTGCCCATCGTGGCGCGGGTGTCGTGCTCGCTATTGGTGATGTGATAGACCTCGCCGTCGACGATGAAGGCAGGCGTCACGTAGTACGACGCGGCGACGAAGAACAGATTCGAGCGCACGCTCGCAATCGTGTCCGCCGCCGGCTCGACGCGGCGGTTGAGCCATCCCACGCCGAGTTTTGCCTTGCCGAGATTCGCGTAGGCGCTAACATGCGCGCGGATGTCCTTGTCGCCGGCGCTGGTGAGCGGAGTCGGCGCGATGCCGTCGAAGAAGTTCGCCGCCGCGGTGCTGCCGCCACGCTGCTCTTCATACGACGCCGCGACGCCGAAGAGCGGCGCGTCGTACTTCAGCATCACCGACCATTCGCGGCATTGGGTTGCCTGTCCGGCGACCGAACCGGTGCACGTGCCCTGGCCCGGCGAGTTGCCGGTGCCGGCGGAATCGCGGCCGAACGAGTAATTCGCGCCGAGCGTCACGCCCGCATAGCTGCCGAGGTAGACCACCGAGTTGTCGGCGCGGGCGTTGGGCACATAGGCGTCGAGCGAGCCCAGACCATAGATGTCCGGGCCGATCAAGTCCGCGCCCATCAGCGCGAGGTACGTCATCGTGTACTGGCGGCCGAACGAGACCGTGCCGTATGGGCTCTTGATGCCGACGAATGCCTGACGGCCGAACAGCCGCCCGCCCTGGCCGAGGTCGCCGGCTCGCACATTGAAGCCGCTTTCCAGCGTGAAGACCGCGCTATAGCCGCCACCCAGGTCTTCATTGCCGCGCAGCCCCCAGCGCGAAGGCAGTTCGCCCGTGACCGACGGCATGCGGAACACGCTCTTGCCCGCGGCGTTCGCGTGCGAAACGTATTCGATGCCGGTATCGACAATGCCGTAGAGCGTCACGCTCGATTGGGCCGATGCGGCGCCGCTGAGGGTGCACAGTGCGCCGCAGAGTAAAAGACGTGCGGATGCTTGCATGAAGGGTGTCTCCGAACCGTTGAATGAATGTGTGTGTTGTTGTTGAATTTTTTGTGCGGACGGTCAGTCGTCGGCGCGCGGGCGGCGCAGCAGGAGCAGCGCGGCTGCTGCGGCGATCAGCGTGACGGGAATGCTTGCGCCGATTACGGTCGATGAACTGCGGCCCATCGCCAGCAATTGACCCGCGGCCAGCGGCCCGACCACCGAGCCGACGCGGCCCACCGCCACCGCCGCGCCGACGCCGGTGCCGCGCATGGCCGTCGGATAAAACGCCGCGGACAGCGCATACAGCACCGATTGGCCGCCGATCACGAACATCCCCGCGAAGAAGGCCGAGGCCGCCAGCGCGCCGAAGCCGGGCGCCATCGAAAGCGCTGCGAGCGACGCGATGATCCCGACATACATGCCCGCCACCACCACGCCCGAGCGCATGCGATCCATCAACATGCCAATGCACAACGCGCCGATGCCGCCGCCGATGTTGAAAAAGATCTGCACGTAGCCGACCTGCGCGCGCGTCAGACCGCTTGCGGCCATCAACGAGGGCAGCCAGTTGAGCAGGAAGTAGAGGACGATCAGCGTGCAGAAATAGCTGACCCAGATCTGCACGGTGGAGAGCCCACGCGTGCCGCCGAACAGGATTTCACCGACCGGCGCGGGTTTGGCGTGGCCATCGCGCGATGCTTGCGTGAACGCCTTCGAATCCGCGAGAAACACGAGCAGCAGTGGCACCAGCACCAGCGGTCCCGCGCCGCCGACGTAGAAGATGTGGCGCCACTCGGTGTCGCCCGCACTCAGCACGCCGATCACCGACGCGATCACACCACCGAACGGAATGCCGCAATACATCACACTCACGGCGGTGCTGCGCGAACGCGGCTCGACCGCTTCCGACGACAACGCGATCAGGTTCGGCAATGCGCCGCCGAGTCCGATACCTGTCAGCACCCGCACGATCACGAGCGTGTGAAAGTCGCTCACCAGCGCGGTCATGATCGACAGCAGGCCGAACAGGCAGGCGGAGATCACGAGCACGCGCTTGCGGCCGATGCGGTCGGCGAGCCGCCCGCCGAACATCGCGCCAGGCAGCAGGCCGAAGGTGCCGGCGCTGAACGCCAGGCCCATCTGCGCCACCGAGAGGCCGAACTCGCGCGCCATGCGCGGCGCGGCGACGCCGACCGACTGCAGGTCGAGCCCTTCGAGCAGGGCAATCGCAAAACACAATCCGAGGGTGACGAAGGCGCCTGTCCGGCTGGACGTTGCCGGTAGCGCAGTGCCTTCGGTCGAATTCAATGTTCCGGCTCTTTTCACGTTAGTGATCCTTATTAAATGGCGTGGTTTTCCGGTTTCGCTGGAAGTCAGCAGATGCCGAGTCGCCGTCTTGCATGCCAGACGGGTTTGGCAAGCGAGCGTCAGATCATCGTCGAGGCCACGATGGAATGCTCTGCAGCAGCGCAGCGATCACCGCCGCGCGCGGCGCATCGTTTCGATGGCCAGACGACGGTGTATTTGCTTCGAGGCGATGCGTCGCGTCTCCACACGCCGCATCGTGGACTGGATTTAATATCAGGTAGGCTGATAACACAAGCGCAAATTGTTCGGTGAAAACACCTAGCAATTCGGCGAGGCGGCCAGCGGATCTAGCCGCGCAGATTACGAACGAAAGTTTCGAGGTGGGTCTGCACCGCGCCGGCGGCGTCGAGTTCGATGCCTTCCATCATCTGCTTCTCGATGGCCTTGACGGCCTGCTCGCATTCGCGCAACACGGCGCGCCCTTCGTCCGTCAGTCGCAGCAGCACGATGCGGCCGTGCGTCGGGTCCGGTTCGCGGCTTACCCAGTGGCGGCTCGCCATCGCATTCATCACCTCATTGGCCGATTGTGGCGTGATGAAGGAACGCTCGGCGACCTGGGCGTTGGATGCTTGCCCTTTGGCTTCGAGCACGGAAAGCGCGGTGAATTGCGCGAGCGTCAGGCCGAGCGGCGCGAGCGCTTCGGTCATACGACGCCGCAGGATGCGGTCGAGACTGCCGATCACATAGGTCAGGCGCAGGCTGGAACGGCGAGTGCGTGTGGCGGTCGGCTCGGCAGGCGAGTTTTGATTTTTGCTCATCGTGGGCAGAAGGTTCGGTCTATCCCGCATCTTAGCGCGCCTCGACGGAAATTCCGCCGCTAGGGGTTTGCACCGAGCGGGCGATTTTCCACTTTACATATCAGGCAACCTGATATTAAATGTGTTCATCAGGCCGCGGTCGCGGCCAACGTTCACGGAGAAAGCAGATGAGTTATGAAGGCCGTTGGAAAACCGTCAAGGTCGATGTCGTGGAAGGAATCGCATGGGTCTCGTTCAATCGACCTGAGAAGCGCAACGCTATGAGCCCCACGCTGAACAAGGAAATGATCGAGGTGCTCGAAGCCGTTGAGCTGGACGCGGAAGCCCAGGTTCTGGTACTCACCGGCGAAGGCGACGCGTGGACTGCCGGCATGGACCTGAAGGAATATTTCCGCGAAGTCGACGCGGGCCCTGAAATCCTGCAGGAAAAGATTCGCCGCGACGCGTGCCGCTGGCAATGGCAACTGCTGCGCATGTACGCGAAGCCGACCATCGCGATGGTCAATGGCTGGTGCTTCGGTGGCGGATTCTCGCCGCTGGTGGCATGCGACCTTGCGATTGCCGCCGACGAAGCCGTGTTCGGCCTCTCCGAAATCAACTGGGGCATTCCGCCGGGCAACCTGGTGAGCAAAGCAATGGCCGATACCGTCGGGCATCGTCAGGCGCTGTATTACATCATGACGGGCGAGACGTTCACCGGGCAGGAAGCGGCGCAGATGGGCCTCGTCAACAAGAGCGTGCCGCGCGCCGAGCTGCGTGAAGCTACGCGTGCGCTCGCCGGCAAACTGCTCGAGAAGAATCCGGTGGTGTTGCGCGCCGCCAAGCAGGGTTTCAAGCGTTGCCGCGAACTGACGTGGGATCAGAACGAAGACTATCTGTACGCCAAGCTCGATCAGGCGCAATTGCGCGATCCCGAAGGCGGTCGCGAACAGGGCCTCAAGCAGTTCCTCGACGACAAGGCGATCAAGCCCGGTCTGCAAACGTACAAGCGCTAATCGGTCGCATCGACGTGGACTTCGGTTCACGCAGACTACGGTGAGTGATGCAGCGAGAGAGACAGCGAGGAGACGACGGACATGCATGAAGTGACTTTGTTGATCGGCGGCGAAAGCCGCGGCGCATCGGACGGCAAGACGTTCGAGCGGATCAATCCCGCGAGCGGCCAGGCTGCTTCACGTGCGGCGGCGGCCACGCTGGCCGATGCCGACGCTGCGGTTGAAGCAGCGGCGCGGGCCTTTCCGGCCTGGTCGGCGCTAGCACCGACCGAGCGTCGCAAGCGTTTGCTGGCGGCAGCGGATCTGATGGACGCCCGCACCGCGCAGTTCATCGAAACCGGCGTCGCCGAAACGGGCGCGATGCCGAACTGGTACGGCTTCAACGTCATGCTGGCCGCCAACATGCTGCGCGAAGCCGCGGCCATGACCACGCAGATCGACGGCGACGTGATTCCGTCCGATGTGCCAGGCAGTCTCGCGATGGCGGTGCGCCAGCCATGCGGCGTGGTGCTCGGCATGGCGCCGTGGAACGCGCCGGTGATTCTCGGCACGCGGGCCATTGCGATGCCGCTCGCGTGCGGCAACACGGTCGTGCTCAAGGCGTCCGAAGGTTGTCCGGGCGTGCATCGGTTGATCGGCAGCGTGCTGCAGGAAGCCGGGCTCGGCGATGGCGTCGTCAACGTGATCACACATTCCGCCGAAGACGCGCCGGCGATCGTGGAGCGGCTGATTGCGCATCCGGCGGTACGTCGGGTGAATTTCACCGGTTCGACGCGAGTGGGGCGCATCGTCGCGCAGCATGCGGCGCTGCATCTGAAGCCGGCGTTGCTCGAACTCGGCGGCAAGGCGCCGGTCGTGGTGCTCGACGATGCCGATCTGGATGCGGCCGTCGCAGGCATCGCGTTCGGCGCGTTTTTCAACCAGGGGCAGATTTGCATGTCGACGGAGCGCGTGATCGTCGACCGGAAGATTGCGGATGCGCTGGTGGAGAAACTCGCGGCGAAAGCGCGAAGCCTGAAAGCCGGCGACCCGGCCGCTGCGGATTCCGTACTCGGTGTGCTCGAAAGCGCGGCTGCCGCGCGGCGTATCAAGGCGTTGATCGAAGACGCGCATGAGAAGGGCGCGCGGTTGCCGGTCGGCTGCACGGTCGAAGGCGCTGTGATGCAACCGGTGATTGTCGACGGCATTACGCCTGCAATGAAGCTGTATGCGGAAGAATCGTTCGGGCCTGTGGTGACGGTGCAACGCGTGGACGGCGACGAAGAAGCGATTCGAATCGCCAACGACAGCGAATATGGACTCTCGGCAGCGGTATTCAGCCGCGATGTGTCGCGCGCGTTGAACGTCGCGAAGCGCATTGAATCGGGCATCTGCCATATCAACGGTCCGACCGTGCACGATGAAGCGCAGATGCCGTTCGGCGGCGTGAAGAAAAGCGGCTACGGGCGATTCGGCAGCAAGGCGTCGATTGCCGAGTTCACGGATCTGCGTTGGATCACGATTCAAACCGGACCGCGGCACTATCCGATTTGATCGTTGCGATCGCGATTTTCATTCTGATCGATAGGAGACAGGCTTTGCATTCCGAGCCGATACAACCGAATACCCCCGGTGCGCCGAAGCGCTACCGGGCGACGACGATCGGCGCTTCATCATTGCACACGCAGCGCCAGGGCGCCACGTGGTATCTGCGCGCGGCAGAACCACTCGGCGAGCATCCGCAACGTATGACGGAGCGGCTCGCAAGTGGCGCGCAAGCGCATCCTGACCGATGGCTCGCGGCACGTCGCGACAGCGACGGTCAATGGATCGGCCTGAGCTACGCAAAGGCGTTGCAAAGCGCTCGCGCAATCGGCCAGGCGCTCCTCGCGCGCGAACTTTCCGCTGAACGGCCCATCGTGATTCTGTCGGGCAACGATCTCGAACATCTGCAACTTGCGCTCGGCGCAATGTGGGCCGGCGTTCCCTATGCCGCGATTTCGCCGGCCTATGCGCTTGCTTCCGGCGACTTCGGCAAGTTGCGCCATACGATCGACCTGCTGACGCCAGGTCTCGTGTTTGCAAGCAGCTACGATACGTTCGCCAAGGCAATCGAGGCGGTCGTGCCGGCCGATGTCGAAGTACTTGCCGCCAACTTGCCACGAGAACAGCCGACGACCCGCAACGTGACTTCGTTCAGCAACCTGCTGAACACAACGCCCACTACGGTCGACTCAGTTCACGCCACGATGAGCCCCGACGTGATCGCCAAATTCCTTTTCACCTCGGGTTCGACCAAACTGCCGAAAGCGGTGCCGACCACCCACCGCATGCTATGCAGCAACCAGCAGATGCTGCTCGAAACGTTCCCCGAGTTCGCGAAGGAGCCGCCGGTGCTGGTCGACTGGCTGCCCTGGAATCACACGTTCGGCGGCAGCCATAACGTGGGCATCGCGCTCTACAACGGCGGCACGCTCTATATCGACGACGGCAAACCGGTCAACGGCAAGTTCGAGGAAACGCTGCGCAATCTGCGCGAGATCGCCCCGACTATCTACTTCAATGTGCCGAAGGGTTGGGAGGAACTGGCGATCGCGCTGGAGCGCGACGAGCAATTGCGCGAGACTTTTTTCTCGCGCGTGAAGGTGTATTTCTTCTCCGGTGCCGGCTTGTCGCAAATGGCGTGGGACAGGCTCGAACGCGTCACTGAAACGTATTGCGGCGAGCGGATACGCATCATGGCCGGACTCGGCATGACGGAGACGTCGCCGTCGTGTCTGTTCACCACGGGGCCGATCATGCGCGCGGGCTATGTGGGCCTGCCCGCGCACGGTTGCGAAGTCAAACTCGCGCCGGTCGGCGACAAGCTCGAGGCGCGTTATCGCGGGCCGCACGTCATGGCCGGGTACTGGCGCGCCGACGCGGCCGAGTTGGAGAACGTCTTCGACGAAGAAGGCTACTTCCGCAGCGGCGACGCACTGCGCTTTGTCGACATGGCGCAACCGGAACTTGGGTTGTTGTTCGATGGGCGCATTGCCGAGGACTTCAAGCTGAGTTCGGGCACTTTCGTGAGCGTCGGCCCGATGCGGGCGCGCGTGATTTCTGAAGGCGCACCGTATGTGCAGGACGTGGTGGTCGCCGGCATGAATCGCGACGATGTGGGGCTGCTGGTCTTCCCACGTCTCGACGATTGCAAGCGGCTGGCTCGTTTGCCCGTTTCGGCGAGCGCGCAAGAGGTGGTCGAAGCACCCGCCGTGCGCGCGCACTTCGCCACGCTGCTCGACGCGCTCAATCGCGGTGCCACGGGCGGCGCGACCACCATTGCGCGGCTGCGGCTCATGGACGTCGCGCCGTCGCTCGATCTCGGTGAGATCACCGACAAAGGCTCGATCAATCAACGCGCGGTGTTGACGCATCGTGCCGCGCTCGTCGAAGCGATGTATGACGCGGCACAGCGCGATCCCGCGGTGATCGTCGCGAGTGCATGCGGCGCGACGTGACGCGTGCGCCGCAGGATCAGACAGGAAAGGCTAGATGAATCTCGACCAACTCGTCGCAATCGACACTCACGTGCACGCGGAAGTTTCGTGCTGCCAGCCGCCGGATCTGTTCGGCAAGGAATTCGACGATGCCGCCGACAAGTACTTCGGCACCGTGCTGAAACTCGGCCGGCGGCCGACGATTCCCGAGACCATCGAACACTATCGCGAGCGCAAGATCGGCTTCGTGATGTTCACCGTGGACTGCGAAGCGAACCTCGGACGGCGGCGCATCCCGAACGAGGAGATCGCTGAATTCGCGCAGAAAAACCGCGACATCATGATTGCCTTCGCGAGTATCGATCCACACAAGGGCAAGATGGGAGTGCGTGAGGCGCGCAAGCTGATCGAGGAATACGGTGTGCGCGGTTTCAAGTTTCATCCCACGATGCAAGCCTTTTTCGCCAACGACCGGCTTGCTTATCCGCTCTACGAACTGATCGCCGAACACCGGCTCACGGCGGTTTTTCACAGCGGCCATTCCGGCATGGGGTCGGGCATGCGAGGCGGCGGCGGACTGCGCCTGAAATATTCGGAGCCGATTCATCTCGACGACGTCGCGGCGGATTTCCCCGATATGAACATCGTGATCGCGCATCCGTCGTGGCCGTGGCAGGAGCAGGCGTTGTCGATCGCATTGCATAAGCCAAACGTCTATATCGACCTGTCCGGCTGGTCGCCGAAGTATTTCTCGCCCGAGTTGATCCGCCACGCCAATACGGTGCTCAAGCGCAAGATGCTGTTCGGTTCGGATTTTCCGCTGATCCAGCCGGACCGCTGGCTGGAGGATTTCAGGCAGGTCGGTTTCAGGGAAGAGGTGCAGCCTTTGATTCTCAAGCAGAACGCGATCGGCCTGCTGGGGCTTCAGAACGACACCTAAAAGCGTTCGTGGGTAGCAGTGCAGGTCCGCTGCGCACGGCAGAGGCGCTTCGCCGTATACAATTCGGCAGCGCCTGATTTTTGCCTGCTTTTTTGCCCAATACCGACCTGATCTCATCCATGCCGAATCCGACCCGGGCCTTCCTTCTTGGCCCGCTCCTGAAAGGCGTTTCACGCTCCTTCTATCTCACCCTGCGCGTGCTGCCCGTCGGGATGCGCGATCCGATCGGACTCGCCTACCTGCTGGCACGCGCGGCCGATACGATTGCGGACACCTCGCTGATCTCGCCGGAACAACGCCTCGCCTTGCTGTTGTCGCTGCGTGCTCAGGTGAATGGCGCTACCGACGACGGCGCGCTGTTCCAGCGCATGGCCGCCGAAGTGGCGGGGCAGCAGATCCAGTCGGACGAGAAAGTGCTGCTCGAATCGCTCGGCCCCGCGCTCGATGTGTTGTCGCAGCTGAGCGAATCGGATCGCAAGGCCGTGCGCGAGATCGTCTCGACGCTGACCGAAGGCATGGAGTTCGATCTTCGCACCTTCCCCGACGAACGTTCCGGTCAGATCGCGTCGCTGCGCGAATACGACGAACTCGACCGCTATACGTATCTGGTGGCGGGCTGCGTCGGCGAATTCTGGACCACCATGACCTACGCGCACATGCCTGGCACGCTGAAGGAGCGGCCCGAGACGATGGCACGGCGCGGCGTGCGGTTCGGCAAGGCGCTGCAAATGACCAACGTGTTGCGCGATTGCGGCAAGGACTTGCGAATCGGCCGTTGTTATTTGCCGCAGACCCTGCTCGACGAATATGGCCTAAGCGCGCAGGATCTGCTGCTGCCGGCCAATTCGGTGCGTGCCCGGCCGCTGATGGTCGAACTTTTGCGTAAGACACTCGATCATTTCCGCGAAGCCCTCGATTACACGCTAGCGATTCCCGCGTTTTCCGTGCGTTTGCGTCTCGCATGTTTGTGGCCGATTCTGATTGGTCTCGAGACGTTGATCCTGCTCGCGGACAACAGCGCCTGGCTCGATCCGCAGAAAGTGTCCAAGGTGCGACGCAATAGGGTGTATCAGATCATCGCGTCGTCGCTGTTGCTGGTGTCTTCGAATGCGCTGGTGCGCAATGCCATCGAACAGCGAATCAGGCAGATCGAAGCCCGGCTGTGAGGGTGACGGAACACGCGGTGTGTCAGCGAAGCATTCAGGAGTTCCATTTTCTACGGGCAAGACCGGATCGAGCCACGCCGCATAACGGACTGCGTGAAAGCGTGACCTGATTTAATCTGCATCATGGAATAGCCATCGATCGGGAAACCCCTAGGACCGTGTATCCATGGTTCGCGTTAGTCTCTTCAAAAGAGGAGACGAACCATGAGACAAGCGTTCAATATTGCCGTAGTGCTGTTGCTAGGCTATCTGATGGCAGATAGGGCGCTGATGCGTGCGCAAGCGGGAGAGATGGGGACAATAACGTGTCACCAGGGGGCGGAGCTGGTCAAATCGAATGCGCTGAAAAAAGGCTTTGGAGACATCGGGGCCAGCAGCCAGGGCGAGAATTTCCTCTCGAGCTGTCTCGTCACCGGGCGCGGTCAAGTGGGCGATCTGGTCGCACGCGACTGACGCGGGTCACCGGACCCACTATCCGAAACCGGCACGTAGTCCGCCATTGCGGGCGCCGTTTCGATACTGACAAAGGCGCTGCCGAACAAGGCGCCAATAAAAAACGCCCGGACCGTGAAGGGTCCAGGCGAAGCCATCGGGAGCCCGATGACGGAGGTAACCAATACACCACTGGCCCGCGATCGGGGATACTCGGTCGCGGGCCAGTTCGTTTTGAATCATCGCGCACCGGTTACTGGTGCGCCAGGCGGTCAATCGCCGCGCAGCACTTGCCGCTAGTGCAGTTCGACTCGCCGAATGGCTGGTTACGGTCGGGTTACTGCTTGATTACCGCGCGACGCCGCTTAGTTGCCGAAGTAAATCGACTTCGGGCCGTTCGCTTGAACCGCGCTGCCCGCTTGCGAGGCGCCACTCACCACACCACCGTAACCACTTTGCGCTGCCTGTGCGGTGCCGTTCTCACGAGCGACGCGAGCTTCTGCGGCCTGGATGTCGGCGGGGTAGTACGGGTCGGCGAGGCCGGGCTGATAGCCTGCCTTTTCGAGTTGAATCAGTTCGGCACGCACTTGAGCGCGGGTCACCGGCTGGTTGGACTGCGCAAACGAAGCAACAGGAGCGGCGAGTACAGCGGCAATAACGACAGCTTGAATGAGCGATTTCATGATGAACTACCTCCAATTCGGTTTTATCTTGCTACGAACGTTCTTGTTCGTATTCAGTGATTGGATTGTAGTTTTGCGACCTGGATAGAGTAATCCCCGTTTGAGGTAATGTTTGTTGCTAAATTTGAGACAACCAGCCGGAATTCCGCGGGCGAGAAACGCGCGACGATGCACGCGGCGAGCCGTTCACTCGTCGCGTGCATCGTCTGGTTCTTGAACGAAGCGCCAATCAACTGCCCGAGAAAATCGGACCCTGTCCACCCGGCGAGAATTGCTGGAATACCTCGCTGTGCGACGGCGCAGGCGCTGCTTGTGGACGCGCCGCCGAAGCCGTTGCGGGCTCGCGAAGCGTGACGGCGCTGTCCGGCGTGATGGGAACGCTGGGCTTGGCGAGCAACTCGGTCTTTCGCATCGATCCCACCGACGTGCCGAAGTAGTAGCCGATGATGCTGATCCACGCCGTACCCAATGCGCCGACGATCACGTTGACGAGATCCTTGTTCGTGCCCGGCAGCGGCTGGAAAGCCATGAGCAGCAGAATGCCGAAGAAGCCGGCGGTGACCGCCATTGCAAGGACTTTGGGCACCCAGTCCTTATTGCTGATTCCCATGGCGCGTGCGTCGGCCCGATCGGCGGCCTGGATGCGGGCCATATCGCTTTCGTGCGCGAGGCTCGCCTGGGCGGCGCTGACCATCAGTTGTTGCAATTGCAACGAGTTCGCACTTTCGGCTTGCCGCACTTTCTCCAGTGCGGTGGGATCGTTCAACGCGAGTTCCACGACGCCGGGATCGCTCGGCGTGCCGAGCGCATGCGAAATGATCGCGGCGGCGGCCGTCACGCCCACGCCAATCGGACCACCCACGAGGCCGGCGAGAAGCGGTGCGCTGCTGCCGATGTTCGACGCTACTTTAGACCAGTCCATCATGCTGCTCCCAGGAGAAGATTAGCGGCCATTCTTTCGGTCCATCCACGGCTGAAATTGGGCCATGCGTGCAGATTGCGCAGGTAACGCAAGCGATAAGCGGCGAAGCGCATGACGAACTTCAGTGGGTCCGCGCTTTTGACCGCATCGAGTGTGTCCGGGCCGAACTTGCCGTCTTCTTTCGCGCCGGAAGCTTTTTGCATCCACAACACCACCAGGCCGCCGTTGTAATTGGCGTCGAATATCTGGAAGGCCACACGCGGATCGAGTTCGTCGAGATGCAGAGGATCCCAATACTTCTGTTTGGCGATCTGTCTGGCGGTTTCCAGCGGCAGGTCTTTCATGGCGCCGGTATAACCGGCGCTGCGTGCCACGCGCGCCGTGACGCCCCACATTGTTTCACCGCCAGGGTCATGCGGATTGAAGGAGTAACCGCCTTCATTGCCGATCAGAGCCTTGAACGCCTCTTCGAAATTGTCCATCGAACATCTCCTCTTCAACTAGGTGCTTTAGTGCAACGGTTAGGTGCTGCGGGATCAATCCATCTGCATTGCGTACCACTCGGTGCGGCTGGGTGTTCCTTATGCGGTTTGCAACGAAAGCGAGGCGGGCGGGTTCGCAACAGGTCTGACTCCGCCATTGGGTTTCGATGCGTCCGGGCGATTGCCCCCCTGCGCCGCTCGGGCAAGCCGCGCCAGATGACTTTCCCGCGCTGACAAAGTCCCTGCATCGAGTTGTAACGCTTGGGCATATTTGCGCGAGGCGCCGGGCAGATCGCCTTTGCGATCCAGTGCCCGGCCCCATTCCGCGTAAGAGGGCGCCAGATCGGGGCGCAGCGCGACGGCGCGCGAGAGCTTTTCGATCGCTTCGTCATAGCGGCCGACGGTGACGAGCGCTTCGCCCCAATCGTGCAGGTTGTCGACGGAGTCCGGCTTCATTCTGTCCGCCTGCTTGAATGCATCGAGTGCTTCGGCATAGCGATTCGCATGCAACAGCACGTCGCCGAGAAGACGCAGATTTTCGGCCGTCTTCGATTTCTCGCTGGCGCCAGCTCGCAACGCTTCGAGCGCGTCATCGATGCGATGCTGCTGTTCGAGTGCGATGCCAAGGCTTGCGTGCAGCACCGCCGAATGCTTGTACACGGTCAGTGCTTCGCGAGTCTGCTGTTCGGCCTCTTTGGATAGCCCCTGATTGGCAAGCAGCCACGCTTTGCCGGCGAGCGCCCATTCGCCTTGCTCGGAGGCGGGCAGTGCCAGCACTTCGTCGTAGATCGAAACGACCTCGCCGTAGTCGCATTGCGCGAGCGAACACTTGGTTCTCTGGACTTGCGAATAGAGATGACTGGCGAGAATATTCGGCTCGGCAAGACGCATGGCTTTGACCGCAATGTCGTGCACGAACTTCTCCAGATCGCGTCCTTCAAAAGGCACCGTGCTTTCGCGGGAATTGAAGGGGCCGCCTTCAATCTGCACGTGCGCTACATAGGAATCCGCGCTGTCGTTGACCTTCGTGATGCCGACATGAACCATGACATCCGTGCGTTTGATGACGCCTTTGATGAAGCGCACGGTGGTCGCATACGACATCTCCTGACCGGGGATCTGAATGTCCGGTTGTGCGTCGTTGTCCGTCATGGTGTCGTGAGGAATCGACTCGGCGTCCTGGCCGATCGCCCGCATCGAAGACATGATGCGTTCCGCGAGAAAGTTCGACGTGTAGCCGCGTTCCACCAGCGACTGCGGCGTCTCGACAGGTGGCACCAGCAGTTGCCGCGTGAGCACGCCACGCACGACGAGGCAGAAAAAACCGATGGTGAGCACCGCGAAAACCCACGGCAAAACGTACGGCCACAATTGTTTCGGGCCTCGACCGATGAAACCTGCGGTCCGCAACCCGAACGGCACGAGTCCGGCTGAAAAGTGGCGATTTCCCGCGCGATGCGTCGAACCGCTTGCCGCGGAAAAAGACCGGCTTCGCCAATTCATTGGTCGACGTTGACTCTGCACACTCGACATGACGCACCTCGATTTCAGCCGATGTTGGTGAATGCACGACTGGGTGACGGTTGTTACGCATTGACCGTGCCATTGCGCACAGTGCCTTATGCAGCGGGCCTATACGCTATTGCGGCGACTGGGAGGGCGGAAATGTGTTGCGCGCGGGCCAACGAATGCCGATCGCAAGTTTGCTGGCGGGAGACAGGTGGGGAGTTTGCGGAGAGGGGAGAAAGGGATGCTTCGATTAGGCGCCGTATTCACTTCGTCCTGTCGCGCGACGGGGAAAATACGGCGTCATTCGTGCAGCGAAGCCGGAGGCGAGCTATTCGGCTATGCGGTCGGCTCCAATACCACGGCGTCGTTCAGTTGCCTCCTTTGAACAGATCTTGCAGGCGCGCCGCCTCGCCATTTTTCTGCGATTGAATGAGTTGCTGGTAGACATCCGCACGCGTCAGTCCCTGTGCTTTTGCAGGGCCACCGGACATCGAAGTGGTGGAGGGTTGCCCACCCACTGCGTCGGCTGCTGTCGGTTGAGCTTGCGCTGTATTTTCCGTACTGGCGTCCTGAGCGTGCGCTTGCCATGCGAACGCGCAAAGCAGTCCGCCTGCGATGATCAGAGCCTTCTTCATGTCCCTCTCCTTCAAACCCTCGGCGTCGCCCTTGCGACACCTCATTGCGAAAGTTCCGCCGGAATTGTCCGCGACACATGCCGGACAACCTGACGGGACACAGGGCGGAGACGGTCACCGGCTTCCTTGTCGAATTCCGCGCAGCGCACCAGAGAGGTGCGTTATCGAAGTGCTTCGTCTAGCAAGGAAAGGTGCGCGCTGAGGCTTTGTTGTTCGGCGGCGGCTCAGAGAGCCGGTCTTGCCTCCACCATGTGAAGGAGACGGGTAGGTCGCGTGAAAATTCAAGCGTTAATCAGCCATCCTGAATGCATATATGGCTCTTTGCTTCAAAAAATCCGATCAGGTTAATTTAGCCTTACTTCCATCTTTCATTTAGCACAAAAAGAAGAATGCCGTTCAGCCCGAGACTGAACGGCATTCTTTTTAACTCGGCCTTCTACACGGCTAATGTAGCTCACTTAAACCGCAGCCGGCCGCCACTTCAACAAGCGCTGTTCGACCGCAGTCAACAGATAATCCGCTGCCAGTGCGACCACGGCCAACACAATCATCGCCGCGAACACACCACTTGCGTTGAACGCGCCTTGCGCAGTGGAGATCAGCAGACCAATACCTTGCTTCGAGCCGAGGAACTCGCCGACCACCGCGCCGACCAGAGCAAAACCGAAGCTCACGTGCAGGCTCGCAAGGATCCAGCTCAACGCCGACGGAATCACCACCGAGGTCGTCACCTGACGGCGCGACGCGCCGAGAATCTGCGCATTTGCGATCATGTAGCGATCCGCTTCACGCACGCCCTGGAACGCGTTGGCGAACACGACGAAGAACACCATCACCACCGCCAGCGCCACCTTCGACGCCATGCCCAAACCCAGCGCAATCACGAACACCGAACCAAGCACCACGCGCGGAATCGAGTTGGCAATCTTGATGTAGAGACTGAAGACATCCGAGAGCAGTTTGTTGCGACCGAGCAGGATGCCGCAAAACACGCCGGCGACCGAACCGATAATGAAGCCGAGTCCGGTTTCTTCGAGCGTGACCCACACCTGGGTGAGCAGCGGACCTTGCGACGTGCCGTTCACGAACCAGTCGATGATCTGTTCGAAAATCGCGCTTGGCATCGAGAAGAAGAACGGGTCGATCCACTTCAGACGCGCGGACAATTCCCATCCGCCGAGCACGACCACCAGCACCACGATACGCAGCGTGATCACCAGCGCGTGACGCTGCCGGATGCGTTTTTGCGCCACACGCTCGACTTGCGCAAGCGATGCGGCGTCGATGCCCGAGCGGGGCATCATCTGTTGAGGGGTAGTAGACATGTTTGCCGTTCCTTGATTAACCGATCTGCACTTCTTCGCGCAGGTCGTGCCAGATGTCGCGCGAGATTTCGATGAAACGCGGGTCGTAGCGCACTTCCGACGTGACGCGCGGGCGCGGCAGATCGATCTCGTACACTTTCTTCAGCGTCGCCGGGCGCGCGGTGAGTACGAATACGCGGTCGGCGAGCGCAATCGCTTCTTCCAGATCGTGCGTGACGAACACCACCGAGCCGACACCGGCCCACAGTTGCAGCAGTTCGTCCTGCATCAGCGTGCGGGTTTGCATGTCGAGCGCCGAGAACGGCTCGTCCATCAGCAGGATTTCCGGTTTATTGATGAAGGTCTGCGCGAGCGCCACGCGCTTTCTCATACCGCCGGACAGTTGATGCGGATAATGCTTGCCGAACTTGTCGAGGCCCACGCGGCGCAGCCATTCGTTGGCTTCGTCGTACGCGGCGGATTTCGAACGGCCGCGATACAGCGGACCTGCCGCCACGTTGTCGAGCACCGAGCGCCACGGGAACACGGCGTCGGCCTGAAACACGAAACCGATACGCGGATCGATGCCGTCCACCGGCGCGCCCATCACACGCACTTCGCCGGTGGTGGGCTTCAGCAAGCCGGTAATCATGCTGAGTGTGGTGGACTTGCCGCAACCCGTCGGGCCGACCACCGCGACGAATTCGCCGCGCGCCACCGACATGCTGAAGTCGCGCAACGCGATCGTCGCCTTGCCATCAGGAGAAATGAAACGGCACGATACGTTGCGCATCTCGATCGCTGGCGTATCGCGTGACAGGGGTTGATTCATCGGCTGGTGCCTCGCTGTTCTCGTGATGTTGAAAGGGCGTTACTTCGCCGCGGTTTTGACCGGTGCCGACACGTAGTCGTTGGTGTAGGTCTTGGCGAGGTCGATATGCTTACCCTTCACCGAAGGATTGAACGCCGACAGCACTTTCAGCACGGTTTCCGGGCCGTCGGGTGGCATCTTGCCGTCCTTCGTGAACATCGGCAGCGACGCCTTCAGCGCGCCGACGTACAGGTCTTTGTTGTTGCCGTAGTAGTCCTTCGGCATCTTCGCGGCGATCTCTTCCGCGCTATGCGTGGCGATGAAGTTCAGCGTCTTCGCGAAAGCGTGCGAGAGCCTCGCGGCGTCGTCCTTGTGCGACTCCGCCCACGCGCGCTGCACGTAGAAGCTCGACGCCGGATACGTGCCGCCGAGCGCGGCGCGCGTGCCTTCGAGCGTGCGCATGTCGACCAGCACCTTGGCGTCGCCGGTCTTCAGCAACTGCGAGACGGTCGGCTCAGTCGTCATGCCCGCGTCGATACGGCTCTGCTTGATGGCCGCGATAAAGCTGTTGTCCGCGCCCACCGGCAGCAGCGTGTACTGTGTGGACGGCACACCCGCACGTTGCGCGAGGTATTGCGTGAGGAAGCTGGTCGACGAGCCGAGCCCGGTCACGCCGAGCGTCTTGCCCTTCGAATCGGCCATGCTCTTGAAGCTGTCCGCGGCCTTGGTAGAGACCATTTCCACTTCACCCGGCACCTGGCCGAAGATCACCAGCGCCTGGATTTCCTTGCCCTTGCTCTGCAGGTCGATGGTGTGATCGTAGAAGCCCACCACGCCTTGCACCGCGCCCGCCAGCAGTTCGTTTTCCGCGTCGACGCCGGCCGGTTGCGAGAGGATTTCGACGTCGAGGCCTTCGTCCTTGAAGTAGCCGAGTTGCTCCGTGAGCTTGGCGGGCAGATAGATGATCTTGGTGGCACCGCCGACCATGATCGTGAGTTTTTCCGCATGAGCGGCGGCCGAAGCGGCGGCAAGGGTGAACGCAACACCTGACACGGCGGCAATCTGGCGCAAGGTACGCATGAGGCAGTCTCCTTTGGTTTGGTCGCCGCTGGGTGTTGCGCGCGGCGCTTTCTGGGTGAATGACGGCGATTATAGAAATTTGAAACCTTCTGCCAGCTTTCTGGACCGAGTGCAAATCATGGGTGTTAACCCGCAAGCTCGCCGCAACCCCGCCGCAACCTCGTCCCAAACACGGCAACGTATGCTGCAAACCACATAGGACGCGCGCAAGCGCTTTGTTTTACGGCACAATCGACGGCCTGACTTTTGCCGTTCCCGCCATGAAGCTGCTGCTCATCGAAGACAACCCCACGCTGGCTCACTGGCTCGCGAAGATGCTGGAGCAGGAGGCGTTCGCACTCGATGCCGTGCAGGACGGCGACGCGGCCGACCAGCTGTTGCGCACCAATCACTACGACGTGATCCTGCTCGACCTGAACCTGCCCAAGCTGTCGGGCAAGAACGTGCTGCGGCGTCTGCGCCAGCGCGGCGACGCGACGCCGGTGCTGATTCTGACGGCGAGCGGCTCGATCGACGAAAAGGTGGAACTGCTCGGCGCCGGCGCGGACGATTATCTGGTCAAGCCGTTCGAAGTGCGCGAGTTGATCGCGCGGATCAAGGTGGCGATCCGCCGGCAGTCGCCCTCGAAGGCAAGCGAAGTGGTGTGCGGCGATCTCGCGTTCGACATCGACACGCGCCAGTTCACGCTGAAGGGCGCGCCGCTGAACGTCACGCCGCGCGAGCGCTCGGTGCTCGAAACGCTGATCCTGCGTCTGGGCAAAACCGTGACGAAGCCGGCGCTGGTCGACGCGATCTTCACGCTCGCCGACGAGCCGAGTGAAGACGCCGTCGAAATCTATATCTCGCGTCTGCGCAAGAAACTCGACGGCAGTTCGGCGGCGATCGTCACGCTGCGCGGGCTAGGCTATCTGCTGCGCAAGAAAGAAGATGACCAATAGTCTGCGCATGCGCTTGCTGTGGTGGCTGCTGGTGCCACTCGCGTTGTACGTATTCGTGACCGGCAAGGCCGAATACGACAACGCGCGGCGTACGGCGGATCTGGTGCAGGACAATCAGCTGATCTCATCGGCGCGCATGATCGCCGGCGAAGTGGAATGGGTGGATGGCTTCCTGCGTGTGGATGTGCCGCCCGCCGCGCTCGAAGTATTCGTGTCGCCCTATCGCGATCAGGTGTTCTACAGCGTGAGCGTTGACGACGGACGCCTGCTCGCCGGTACTCCCGATTTCCCGACGCGTCCGCAGCAAGCGCCGGATACGCCGGATCATTACGACTCCCATTTGCAAGGCCACAATGTACGGGCGGTCGGCCTCGTGCGCCTCATGTACGACAACGGCGCGACACGCCGCGTGCGTGTGACGGTCGGTAAAACCGTGCGTTCGCGCGACGCCATGGCCCAGCAGTTGTGGCAACCGCAGCTCGTGAGGCAGATCGAAATGATCGTGTTGGCGGTCGCGCTGGTATGCATCGGCCTGACTTTCGAGTTGCGTCCGCTGATGAAAGTGAAAGAGGATGTGACGGACCGCGATCCGATGCAACTCGAGCCGATTCGTGTCGAACGTCTGCATACCGAGTTGCGGCCGATCGTGGAAGCGATCAATCAGTGCATCGCGCGGCTCGGCGTGCAGGTGGCTGCGCAACGCCGCTTTATCGCCGACGCCGCGCACCAGTTGCGCACGCCGCTTACATTGCTCGGCACGCAATTGCAATTCGCGCGTCAACAGGACGGCTTGAAGCCCGCGCTCGACGAGGCACTGGCCGCCATGCATCGTAGTAACCGTTCGATGGTGGGCCTCACGAACAAGCTGCTTCTGCTCGCGCAAGCGGAGGCCGCGGACAACACGCAACTGGCCGTGGAAACGGTGGATCTGGTGCCGCTCGCCTTGGAGGTCGTGGAAGACCTCGCGTTGCTCGCCCAGGCCAGAGGCATCGATTTAGGCGCCGAACTGCAGGGCGTTGCACCAGTGGCGGGGCATCGCGGGCTGCTTCAGGCGTTGATTGCGAACCTCGCGGAGAATGCAATCCGCTATACCGGCAGTGGCGGGCACGTTACGGTGGGCGTGAACGCCACAGCCGATACCGTCAACGTGAGCGTGCTGGACGACGGTCCCGGCATTCCGGCCGAGTCGCGCAGCCGGGTGTTCGAGCCGTTCTTCCGGGCGTCGGCGGACACGGAGGGCACCGGTTTGGGCCTCGCCATCGTGCGTGAAATCGCGGACGCCCATCACGGCGAAATCACGCTGAAGCCGGGCGAGGGCGGCAAAGGCGTGCACATCAGTGTGTCGTTTCCGCGGGCCGCGGCAGAGCAATCCCAGACGGGTTAAAGCCCGCAGGCAGGTTAGGAAAGGTGTCGGTGAAAACGAATCTTCATCGGCTGCATATATGGGCAGGATTGGCCTCTCACGTAAGGTTTCCATAAGGTTCTCCATTGCATATTCGGCGTACTGGCTGAATAGGCGCGCTCGTGTTCGAAACGTCGAACCCCTTGCTCATAAAAATGGAGAACCAGCGTGATGGAAACGTCGAACTATCGGGTTGTTCTGGCGAACAACAAAGTGCCGGAGGCTACGCTCATTTTCTGGGCGATCAAGATTCTCGCGACCACGGTCGGCGAGACCGGGGCAGATTATCTGGCCGTTCACATGGGTCTTGGCACCGCGCTGACGGACGCGATTATGGCTGTGCTACTGCTCGCCGCGCTGGCCATGCAACTCCGTATGAACAAATATGTGCCGTGGATCTATTGGCTGACCGTGGTTCTGGTCAGTGTGGCCGGCACGCAGATTACCGACGCACTGACCGACAAACTCGGTGTCAGTCTGTATGTCAGCACGATCGTATTCGGCCTGGCGCTCGCTTTGGTTTTCGCGCTCTGGTTTCGCAGCGAACGCACGCTCTCGATTCACACCATTTATACGACGCGCAGAGAGCTTTTCTATTGGGCCGCGGTGTTGGTCACGTTCGCGTTGGGCACGGCGGCCGGCGATCTCGCGACCGAAGCGCTGGGGCTCGGCTTCGTGATCGGTGTGGTGGCGTTCGGCGCGCTGATTGTTCTGGTGAGTTCGATCTATTACGCCGGCGGTAATCCGGTACTGACATTCTGGCTGGCCTACATTCTGACGCGGCCGCTGGGCGCCTCCCTCGGCGACATGCTGTCGCAGTCGCGCGCGTACGGCGGCTTCGGCCTCGGCACCATCAACACGAGCGCGCTATTCCTGAGCGCAATTGTCGTGCTGGTGATTGTCGCCAGTGTGGCCGAACAGCGTACGGTGCGCCCGAGCGCGGCACATGAACCTTGAGCGTGTGCCGCTCGTCGAGTTGCCACGTAGTCCCTTTCAATCCCGTACCGAATCCAACGGAAGATCACCATCATGAATCAACGTGCTCTTGGCAAAGCCGCTATCGCTTCGTTTATCGCGCTCTGCGCGATCAGCTTTGGTCATATCGATGCGGGCCGTGTGAGTCTATTGTCAGCCGAAGCCGCGGAGCCGGTCAAAGTGTCGAAGCTCGGCGATCTCGCACCGTTCCGCAAGATCGCAGCGGACACCGCAGCACTGGTCGAGAAAGGCGATCTGGCGGGTGGTAAGGCGCGCATCAAGGATCTCGAACTCGCATGGGACGACGCCGAACCGTCGCTGAAGCCACGCGCAGCTACGGATTGGCATACGGTCGACAAATCAATTGATCGCGCGTTGAGCGCCTTGCGCGCCAACACGCCGAATGCAACGGAATGCAAACAGTCGCTCGCCGATCTGCTGGCGGTGATGGACCGCATGAGCGGTAAAGTCTGATGCGAGAACGGCGCACGGTTGTGCAATTGATCAGTTGGACAGCGGATCAATTCTGCATCGTTAGGTGGGAAAAGCGCTAAGCGTGCCCGTTAGCACACGCACTTCATTACCGCGGTATCCAAGGCGCCCGAATCTGAGTGCCGATCGGCTTTTTCTTCGCGCCATTTTTCGCCTCAAAGCTATCCAGATCCCTAAGCAAATGCTGGATCTGCGAGGCTTGCGTTTCGGTCAACCGGAATTCGTTCTGTATGCGATGCAGGCGTCTTCGCCAATATGCCGGCTGTAGCACGGGCTCACCGCGAAATGCGCTCAGTGACGGCACCATCACACGCGCCACGTGCGCGATGTCTTCATCCATTGTCATGCCATAACCCCGATGACCTCGCCATTGAGTAGTCGCTTTGGTTCTTATGTCGCGCGTGGACAGAGCCTGTTAGGTGGTGTTTGTCCGAAAGCGGCGGTCATCATCCTACAAACTCACAATTCGTCGGTCAAGGTTTCCGACGCTGATCGACGCAAGGAAAACCCGACACAAGCCGGGTCGTCGCGCGGTTTGTTCAGTCTGAGGTGCGCTTGTTGCGCTGCATGATCTGCTGGTTTGTCACCTCACCACCAACAGCGCAGCACAACGCAAACCAGCCTCAAAACGCAGACGTATAAATCGCCAGCGCATCCGCCTCGCTAACCGGCCGCGGGTTATTCACCAGCAACCGCGTCTGCAACATCGCGTCGCTCGCCATCCGCTCGAGCCCGCTTTGTTCGATGCCGACATCACGCAGACGCGCCGGAATCGCCGTCGCGGCAATCATCTGTTCGAGCCGTTCGATCAACGCTTGCGTCTTGCTTTCATCACTGCCGGTCAAACCCGGCACGACCACCTCGGCGAGTTCCGCGTACAACGGCGCCGCCGCTTCCGCGTTGAAGCGCAATACATGCGGCAACACGAGCGCGTTCGAAAGACCATGCGGCACGTGATAAATGCCGCCGATCGGATACGCGAGCGCATGCACCGCGGCAACCGGTGAATTCGCAAACGCCTGGCCCGCGAAGGTTGCACCGAGCAGCATCGCTTCTCGCGCGTCGCGGTTTCGGCCGTTTTCGCAGGCGGGCAGCAGATTGCGCGACAACAGGTCGAGCGCCTTCACCGCAAGCATGTCGGAGACCGGATTCTTCAGATGCGCGGACGTGTACGCCTCGATGGCATGCACCATGGCATCGACGCCGGTCGCCGCGGTCGCCGCAACGGGCAGGCCAAGCGTGAGTTCAGCGTCAAGCACTGCCAGGTCCGCGATCAGTTGCGGCGCAACCACCCCCATCTTCTTCGCTTCGCCCACCGTCACGATCGACACGGCCGTGACTTCAGAGCCGGTGCCCGCGGTGGTCGGCATCTGTACGAGCGGCAGACGCGCTACCGTGATCTTGTTGACGCCGTACATCTCGCTGAGCGCCTGCTGTTGCTGCGGCGCGAGCACGGCGATCAGCTTCGCCACATCCATCGACGAGCCGCCGCCGAGCCCCAGCACGATTTCCGCGCCGGCAGTCCGTGCACGCGACGTCGCTTCGAGCACGATGTGTTCGGGCGGATCGGCGATCACGTCGTCGATCACGGTGGTGTCCCAACCGTGCGCCGCGAGGTCGGCGAGCGCCGGATTCAGCAACCCGCTCGTGTGCAGAAAACCATCCGTGACGACGCACAGACGCGTCAGCGTCGGAAATTGCGCGCGCAACAAAGCGCCGAGACGGCGCGCCGCACCGAACTCGACGACGAGCGTCGGCACCGTTTGAAACCGGAATGCGTTCATCATGGCGCGTCTCCGGGCACCATATGGCTTTCGACTTCGCGCCGGTCGAGCAGCGGAATAATGGTGCCGAAGCCGAGTCGCTGGAAATGTTCGGTTTCGCGATGATCGGCGAGACCGTCGGCGTCGCTGTACTTTTCGAGAATCACGAAGTGGTCAGGCTCCAGTGGCGAGCGGAAGAATTCGTAGTAAAGATTTTTCGGCTCTTTTCGGGTTGCCGCGGCGAGTTCGGTAAGGAGCTTCACGATCGCGTCGCCGTTGCCGGGCTTGGCGAAATAATGCGCGATCACCTGCAGGTAAGCATTGGCCATCAGTCACTCCAACAGGATGGGTACTTCAACGTTTCAGCGTCAACTTCAGGGTCCAGATTCCATGACCCGCTGTCGCGGGTCGAGACCGCGGCGGCGCCGTTCTTCAACGCATCGAACACGTCGCCCTTATTGCAGACGAAACCCGACGTGACGACCGGCGACAGGGCCTTGCGGTCCTGCTTCGACAGATGCGAGAGCATGGCCGCAGGCATCAGTTGTACCAGATTCGGGTCATTTTGCTCCAATGTCTCGACGCGCTGCGCGGCCACGTGGAGCGGTGCGCCACGAAGACTCTGATGCATCTTGATAGCGCCGAGCGTCGGAGCGGGAGAGAGCCGAACGCGATCGCTTGGGACCAGGACGCGGATTTCCACTATTACACGGCTGTTTCGAGCGACACGCTTCGCCGTCAATAGTACGGATGCCTATACAATTTCACGCCTGCTTACCCAGAGCGGCAAACATCGGTCGGCCACCCTTATGCATTTGGAATCATCAGACAAAGCTATTGGAAATTGTAAGGTTATTCCAATTCTTGATTGAGAATGATTCGCGTTTACGTTAGATTGGCGCCCTGTCCTTTTGAGAAAACGGAGCGAATCTATGGCTGAGGTGCTCGTCCGGCGAGAGCCTTCAACAGCGATGCCGATATCGGTTCTCAACGCTGGAGGCGCCTGTCCACCCGTTTCGCGGCGCGCGCGCAGCCATGCGCGTCCGGTCGACTGGGAGAAGGGCACGCTGCTCGACGTGCTGATCGACAACCGCCCGATGCTCGTCAATCTGGCGCGCGGCTTCGTGGGTTGCGCGAGTCTGGCGGAAGACGTGGTGCACGACGTTTTCATCAAGCTGGTCGACTTTCCGGATCAGGACGCGGTGCGTCAACCGGTCGCGTACGTGACGCGCATGGTGCGCAACGCGTCGATCGATGCCTTTCGCCGCCAGCGCCTCGAAAACAGCTATCACGCCGACGAGGACGACGGCCTGCACGTGCCATCGCCGGAACCTTCGCCGGAAGCGGCGCTGCTCGTGCGCGACACGCTGCGGCACGTGTACAACGCGCTCGAGCAGCTGCCGCCGCGCAGCCGCGCCGCCTTCGAAATGGTGCGCCTGCGCGAGGAAACGCTGCAAAGCACGGCGCGCGCCCTCGACGTCTCGCAGACGTTGGTGCATTTCATGGTGCGCGACGCCGAGAAGCATTGCGCCGATTGCCTCGACGCCTGCAATCGCGGCGTGGCCGGCCCCGCATTCTGCAGCGGCCGCGCGCGCCGGCGGTAAAAAAGCGCGCGCGCCAAACGTCAACTGAATAGAAGCGGTGCGCGGGCGAATGCCGGCGCCGCCGTGCCGGGACATGCCAGCGTGCTGTCCGGGCGCCTCCTGACCTTTTCATCGACTGAGCCTTTCATCATGACGCAAGCACAGCAGACCTCCAACGCGGCAGCCGGCGAGGCGGACGACTTCGTCTACACCGTCGTCATCAACGACGAAGAGCAGTACTCGATCTGGCCGACATTCCGCGACGTGCCGGCCGGCTGGCGCGAAGTGGGCGTGCGCGGCCAGAAGGCCGAGTGCCTCGCGCACATCGAGACCGTGTGGACCGACATGCGTCCAGCCAGCCTGCGCCGGCACATGGACGCGGCGGCCTAACGCGTCGACCTAACGCGCGCGCAGTGCAATCCGGCGGGCTCGGGCATGCGCCCAGCCACGCCGCTTCAGCAAAAGGATTCAGAGTATGACCATGCTTTCGATGCCGCTGCCCACGCTTGCCGATTTATCGATCGAGCCGGGCTTGCCGACTGTCGTCTCGCCGCGCGCGGACGCGGAGATTTCATTGGAGGAAGCGGCGCCGCTCTTGCATGCGATCGTCGACGACACGCTCGAACGCGCAGGCGGCGTGCTGTTCACCGGTTTTCGCGTGGCTTCGATCGACGCCTTCCAACGTTTCGCGGGCTCGTTCGGGCATCCGCTGATCGGTTATGAGTTCGCGTCGACGCCGCGCAGCCAGGTGGAAGGCGCGGTGTACACGTCGACGGAGTATCCGCCGCATCGCTCGATTCCTTTACATAACGAGCAGTCGTATACGCGTGAATGGCCGTTGCGTATCTGGTTTCACTGCGCGCTTGCCGCCCGCACCGGTGGCGCGACGCCGATCGCCGATAGCCGTGCGATCTACCGCGCGCTCGATCCGGCGCTGGTCCAGCGCTTTACGAAGCGTGAACTGCTCTACGTGCGCAACTTCGGGCAAGGGCTGGATCTGCCGTGGGAACAAGCGTTCGGTTCGGACGACCCGCGCACGGTCGAGCAGATTTGCCGTGCGCGCGGCATCGAATGCGAATGGCGCGACAGCGAAGACGGCGAACTGCTGTTGCGCACGCGCGAGCGCTGCCAGGCGGTAGCGCGCCATCCTGGCACCGGCGAACATGTCTGGTTCAATCAGGCGAATCTGTTCCACCTTTCGTCGCTCGACGAAGACATGCAGGAAGCGCTGATCGATTCGGTCGGCCTCGAAAACGTGCCGCGCAATGTCTATTACGGCGACGGTGAACCGCTTGAAGCGGACGCGCTCGCGGAAATCCGCGGCGTGCTCGATCAGCAGCGGATTGTGTTCCCGTGGCTGACCGGCGACGTGCTGATGCTCGACAACATGTTGACCGCGCATGCGCGCGATCCGTTCGAAGGGCCGCGCAAGGTCGTGGTCGCGATGGCACGAAGCTACAGCGAGGCCGAGGGCGAAAAACGGACGGCCGCGCCATGACGAAATCGCAGGGCGCGGCGCTTGCGGCGCATTCGCTGACGGTCGGCTACCGCGATCACGTCGTGCTCCACGGTCTGAACCTGAACATTGCGGCCAGCCGCGTCACGGCATTGTGCGGACCGAACGGCTGCGGCAAAAGCACGCTGCTGCGCACGCTAGCCGGCTTGCAACCGGCACTGTCCGGCAGCGTCGACGTCAACGGCGTGCCGCTCGCTTCGCACCGGCGCCGCGTATTGGCGCGCACGCTCACCATGCTCGCGCAGTTCAACCAGATCCCGTCCGGCCTCACCGTGCGCGAACTGGTCGCGTACGGACGTTACGCGCACGGCGGCTGGCTGCGTGGACTCTCGCGCGCCGACCACGCGGCGATCGACGAAGCGCTCGCCACCAGCGGTCTCGCCGACGACGCCGCGCGCGACGTCGCCGCGCTCTCGGGCGGCGAACGGCAACGCGCGTGGATCGCGATGGCGCTCGCGCAACAGGCGCCGATCGTGTTGCTCGACGAACCGACCACGTATCTCGACATCCATCATCAACTGGACATTCTGCGCGAGTTGCGGCGCCTGAATCGCGAGCGCGGCCTCACGATCGTGTGGGTGCTGCACGACCTGAATCAGGCCGCGGCCTACAGCGACGAAATCGTGTTGATGCGCGCCGGCCGCATCGTCGCGCAAGGCTCGCCTGATGCGATGCTCGACCCGCGTCATCTGAACGAGACCTTCAGCGTGCCGATGCTCAAGATCGCGCATCCGCAAACGGGCGCGCCGATGTGCGTGCCGGCATATGAAGGCGACGCGGCTTCGCTTCGCGAAGAAGCCACGAACAAGGACCTCGCCGCATGACGACGCTTGCAGCACGCAAACGCCTGCGACGTAGCACGCCGGTGATGGACAGCTATCGTGCGCCTGTGAAAAGCCGCGTCACGACCATCGGCGCCGCGCTCATTGCGTTGATCTTCGGCGTGGCCGCGATGCGGCTTGCGCCCGGTTTTCGCACCTGGCTTGCCGCGCCCGCGGGCAGCGACGCCGCGCAACTCGCCGGCATCCTGTTGTTCGACCTGAGCGTGCCGCGCATTCTGGCGGCGTTGGTGGCGGGCGGCTGCCTCGCGGTGGCCGGCACGTTGTTTCAATCGCTCACGCGCAACCCTTTGGCTTCGCCCGATCTGCTCGGCATCACCGGCGGCGCGCAACTCGGCTTGCTCGCGGCGATGCTGGTGCCGTCGCTGGCCGGCGTGGCGTCCGTGCCGCTACTGTTCGTGTGCGGTCTCGGCGCCGCCGTGTGCGTGGCCGCGGCGGCAGGCGGCTGGCGCGCGACGCCGTTGCGGCTCGTGCTCGCCGGCAGCGTGTGCATGCTGTTGTTCTCCGCGCTGACCACGCTGATTCTCGCGTTCTTCGAGCAGAGCATCGTCGGCGTGTCGTTGTGGGCGAGCGGCAGTCTTTATCAACCTGGCGCGGCGGGTTTGAAGATCGCCGCGTCGTGGCTCGTGCTGCCGCTGATTGCCTTGCCCTTCGTGATTCGTCCACTCGATCCGCTCGCCCTCGGCGATGACGCGGCAGCGGCGGCCGGCGTTCGCGTGGACGCGACGCGGCTAGCGGCGATGGTAGTGGCGGTGGGCTTCGCAAGCGTCGCGGTGAGTGTCGCGGGACCGCTCTCGTATGTCGGCCTGATCGCACCCAATCTGCTACGTCAGGTGCGCGGCGCGAAATCGTCACGGCTCGCCGCGCTCGTGCCCTTGTCCGCATTGGTCGGCGGCGCGCTGGTGCTCGTCACCGATAGCGCCGTGCAGGCGCTCGATCTCGATGCGACCCTCTCGACCGGCGTGGCGATCGCCTTCGTCGGCACGCCGTTGATGCTCGCGATGGTCCGCAGCGGCGCCGCGTGGTCGGGCGCACTGCATGCCGGTCAGGAGCGTGCCGTCGTGCGCGCGGGCGCGCGCTTCGTGCGCATGGTCGATGCGTGGCCGTGGCCGCTGACCGCAAGCGTGCTGGTGCTGCTCGGCATCGTGCTCGTGTGCGCGGGCGCATCGTTCGGCCCCACGACGATCGGCGGGCCGCGCTGGCTCGCTGCGTTCGATCACCGCGACGAGCTCGCGAGGATGTTGCTCGATCTGCGTTTGCCGCGCCTCATCTGCGCGTTGCTGGCGGGCGCGTTGCTTGCCGCGAGCGGGGTGCTGATGCAAAGCATCGTGCGCAATCCGCTTGCCGGACCTGAAGTGCTGGGCGTGACGCAAGGCGCAGGCCTCGCGACGCTTGCGGCGCTCGTGATGTGGCCGCTTGCCGCACATTCGACGCTGGCCGCCGCTTCGCTCGCGGGTGGCGGCGTCACGCTGGCCTTGACGCTCTTGCTGAATCGCCGGCATCGCTATGCGCCGCTCGCGGTCGCGCTCACGGGCATCGTTATCGGCACGCTGTGGACGACGCTGTCGCAATGGCTCATCACGCAGCAAAGTGTGCAGCCGGCGCGCTTCGTCGTGTGGCTGGTCGGCGGCACGTATGGACGCAGTTGGGGCGAAGTGACGACGCTGCTGCCGTGGTGCGTGCTGGCCCTGCCGGTGTTCGCGCTGCTCGCGCGGCCGCTCGATCTGCTTGCATTGGGCGACGACCAGGCCGCGTCGCTGGGCTTGCCGATCGGCGTGCTGCGTCCGCTGGTGCTGACCGTCGCGACGCTGGCGGCGTGCGCGGCGGTGGCCGCGGTGGGGCCGGTGGGCTTTATCGGTTTGATGGCGCCGCATCTGGCGTCGATACTCGGCGCGCGGGCTCATCGCACGCGCTTGTGGCTCGCGGCGGCGTGCGGGGCGCTGGTGCTGGTCGTGGCCGATATCGCGGCGCGCACGCTGCTGGCGCCGCGCGAAATTCCCGCCGGCGTATTGACTGCGCTGATCGGCGCGCCTTATCTGCTTGCGCTGCTGATCGTGGAGGCTCGGCGCGAGAAGCGGGGCAAACGGTGATGCGGCAACCTGATCACGACAAGCGCGCGCAGTGCTTCGCAGGCTTCGCGCCGGAGTCGATCGCGCATTATCTCGAGCATGTATGGCTCGGCACGCCAAACGCAAGTCAGGAGCCCGCGTTGGCTAACGATCACGCCGGCTCGCTGAAGGTGGCCCGCGTCAGCGAACTGGCGGAGCATCGCGCCGAATTGCTCGATGCGATGGTCACGCTCTACGGCGGCGAGCGCGAGACGCATGCACGCGCATTGTTGTCGCAATGGACCAAGTACTACTTCGGTTTTGCGGCGACGGCTGGGTTCGTTGCGGCAGCACTGCTGCGCCGGCCGCTTGCGATGTCGCCGGATAAAACCCATATCGTGCTGCGCGACGGCCTGCCTATCGCCGCGTATTTCGAGCACGACGCATTGCAGCCGGTTGAGTGCGACCCGTCACGCCGTTACGCGCCGCTCGTCGAGCATCTCAATGCGGTGATCGAGACGCTGTGCGCGATGACCAGAATCGCGCCGCGCGTCTTGTGGAGCAACGCGGGCAATCTGCTGGACTACCTGTTCGAACAATGCGCGCCACAATTCGATCTGACCGACGACATCGCGTGGCTGTTCGGTCCAATCACTGCCGATGGCGAGGCCAATCCGCTGCGTCTGCCGGTGCGCCTTGCAAAACCGCGCGCTGCGAGTTTGCCGAATCCGTTAAGCGCACGACGCGTGTGCTGCGTACGTTATGAAATTCCTGGAGAGACGCAACTGTGTGGACGCTGCCCCCTGCTATTGACGATGAGCGATGCGGAAATCGCATTGCAGGCCGCTTCGCATTGACACCAATGACGCCATCGGCGCCGTGGTCGCGCCGCACGAAGAAAAGCCCCTGTTTCAGGCGACTTTGCATAAGTGTTGCGGTGGCGGCCACGCTGTTCTCCAACTCGTGTGCGTATGCGCAAGGCAGTGGCAGCGTCGCGCCTTCAGCGGGCACGAGTCATCCAGTTCACACGAACACCGCACAAGCGCAGCAGCAAACCTGCACGCCGCTCGCCGACAACCCGATCGTGTCGCAAGCGAGTCCGTCGCTGCCCGCACAGCCGAAGCGCATCGTCGTCCTCGAATTCATGTTCGCCGAAGACCTCGCTGCGGTCGGCATCACGCCGGTGGGCATGGCCGATCCCGAGTATTACCCGGTTTGGATCGGCTACGACAACGCACGTCTGGCGACGGTGCCCGATATCGGCACGCGGCAGGAGCCGAGTCTCGAGGCGATTGCAGCGGCCAAACCGGATCTGATTCTCGGCGTGGGTTTGCGACATGCACCCATTTTTGCGGCGCTCGAACGCATCGCGCCGACCGTACTGTTCAAGTACGGCCCGAACTTTAGCGAAGACGGCGCCCGCGTCACGCAGCTCGATTGGGGCCGCAAGATTTTGCGCACCATCGGCTGTCTCACGGGACGCGAGGAGGAGGCGCGCGCCGTCGAAGCCAAGGTCGACGCAGGTTTCGCCCGCGACGCGCAGCGTCTCGCCGACGCAGGCCGTCGTGGCGAACAGGTCGCATGGTTGCAGGAATTGGGCTTGCCGGACCGTTACTGGGCATTCACCGGCAACAGCACGGCGGCAGGCGTCGCGCACGCGCTCGGACTCAGCTTGTGGCCCGCCGAAGCGACGCGCGAAGGCACGGCGTACGTGAGTTCGGAAGATTTGTTGAAGAAACCGAAGCTGACCGTGCTGTTCGTCAGCGCGACTGAAACGGATGTCCCGCTTGCCACCAAACTCGATTCGCCGATCTGGCGTTTCGTGCCGGCTCGCAGCGCGGGGCGCGTTGGGCTCGTCGAGAGGAATATCTGGGGATTTGGCGGGCCGATGTCGGCGCTGCGGCTTGCGGATACGATGACTGATACGTTGTTGTCGTTGCCGCCACCTGCAGTGAAAAAATAAGCGGCTTCTATTGAGACTTGCTGCGCGCCTGAACAACGGCGTCCAGCAAGTCTATTCACCTCATCATCCGATCGTACCGTTGGCCACCGCCGGCTTCAGCACCGCTTGTGCCGAACCATGCGTCTCACTGACGATACTGCCATTCTCCAGCTTCAACACCCGATCCGCGAGATGGAAGTACCGGTCATCATGGCTGATCACCAGCACGGTCTTACCGCGCGAGCGCAGTTCCGGCAGCAGTTGTTCATAGAACACCGCTTTGAACTGCGGGTCCTGATCCGCGGCCCATTCGTCGAACAGATAGAACGGCCGGTCTTCCAGATACGCGACCACCAACGCCAGGCGTTTGCGCTGGCCAGTGGAAAGCGCTCGCGTAGAGAACGCACCGTTCACCACCTGCACCTTGTGATCGAGCGCGAGCTTCGCGACCAGCGCGTTGGCACGGGCATCCGCCTGCGCGCGCGAGGCGTCGTTCGGATCGACGATGCCGAGCAGCGCGTCGAACAGATGGAAATCGTTGAACACGGCCGTGAAGCGCTGACGATAGGCGGCGCGTTCAGCTAAGCCGACCGCCTTGCCGTCCAGTTCGATCGTACCGTCTTCGGGTTCATAGAGACCGGTCAGCACTTTCGCGAGCGTCGTCTTGCCGCTGCCGTTGCCGCCCACGATGAACACCAGCTCGCCAGGCCTGAAGGTCAGATTGACCGGCCCGACGCGGAACATCCGCTCGTCGCGCTCATGAAAGTACGAATGCGTGACGTTGCTGAGCGTGAGCGTGCGATACGGCGCGTGCGAAGCGTTTTCATCGGGCGGTGGCGAGGTGCGCAGCGCGCCGAATTCGCCCATCACCTTCTCGATGCGATCGAGCGAGACGCGCGCCGCATTGAGCGTCGGCACGTTGTTGAGCAGACCGTCCAGCGGCAGCAGCATGAACAGGAACACCACCACGTAGCCCGATGCCGACGGCGCATCGGCGTGCACGCCGAGTGCCGGCCAGAACGCGGCGACGCCCAGAAACACATAAAACAGGAACACGATCCAGCCGACCCCGACCGCATAGGCGCTGAACGCCTTACGCCGATGGTCGCGCACTTCGTCGATGGCCGAGCCCAGCTGGCCGTCCACGAACTGACGCGAACGCGCCTGATGCAGCTTCAGTTCCTTCGCACCGGTGAAGAGCGCGCCGAGATAGCCGAACAGTTTGTCCTGCGAGCGGCCCGCGGCTTCGAGCGAGGCGATCGCGCGTTTGTCGCCGGCGTGATAGCCGAGCGAGCCGACCAGGATCGCGGCCACCGCGAGCAGGCAGACCGGCCACGACAGCCACGCCAGATAACCGAGGCAGCCGAACACGATCGAGCCATGCATCACCAGATTGGGCAGCGCGAAGAACAGCATCGACACGTTGGTGGCGTCGTCGGTCAGTACGGACTGCACGGGCGCCGCGCCGATACGTTCGACATCGCGCAACTCGGCTTCGGCGACGCGCCGCGCGACGTGTTCGCGCAACTGCGCCATCGTGTCCTGCGAGAGGCGCGCGAACAGCACGCCGGTGATCACGCGCGTGACGAGCGCGACGACCGCGCACAACGCGAAGCGCATCGCGAGCGACATATCGGCGGCGCCCGGTTGTGAGAGCGCGCGGCTAAGTGTCGCCACGAGCAGCACGCTGGCGATGCCGTTCAGCACGCAGGCCGTCAGCGCGATCGCGAAGGAACCGCGAGAGCGCTTGAGCAGCGCCACGATTAGGCGCATGGCGGGTTTGCCCGCAGGGTTGGAGGGAGGTGAAGCAGACGAGGGTGGCGCGTCGTAGCGCTCGTTGGCAGCGGTCATCGGCAATGTGTCGCAGTGGGTCGCAAATGGATCGGCGAATGGCGGCGCATGCGTGCATGTGGCCATTCAGCGGGGCGCAAAGACACGCCCCTCGCCTGATAGACGAATGGGCGAAGCAAACATTTACCGTGCGCGTTCCTCTGCCACGTCAAAAAGATGCAGTCCAAATAAAAACAACGCACGCGGTAAAGATTTGCGATCGCGGATCGTCACACCAATGAAGCGGCCCATTGCGGCCTGCGACTTGGCCTATGCGGCCAGTTCTAACGGATTTCATGCCCATGACGAGCTTCCCGATTGCGTTGCACCACCAGATCCGCGCCATGGCGCGCATCGATCCCGATGCGCCCGCGCTGGCGTCCTTCACGCCGCATACCGTGCGGCTGACGCGCGGTGAACTGGACAGTCGCGCGGCGCGGCTTGCCGCACGGCTGCGCGCAGCGGGTGTGACGACTGAAGTGCGTGTGGGTGTTTGCGTCGCGCGTTCCTGCGATCTGTTCGTCGCATTGCTCGCTGTATTGAAGGCGGGCGGCGTGTTCGTCGCGCTCGATCCGCGTCATCCGGCGGCGCGCCTCGATTGGGTCGCGCGGGATGCGGGGCTCGTGCACGGCATCGTCGACGGGTCCGCGGATGCGGCGATGCGTGCGCGTTTCACGCAATGCTTCGACGTTGCAAGCGCTGCTGCGACAGATGTGGCGGCGCCTCGTTTCGACGGCGATGCAGAAGACACGCCGGTGCATCCGCGCGCGGCGGCCTACATGATCTACACGTCGGGGTCGACCGGCACGCCGAAAGCCGTGGCCGTCGAACACGGGCCGCTTGCCGCGCACGGTGAAGCGCTCGCTGGCTCGTTGCCGATCGGTGCCAATGACCGCGTGCTGCATTTCGCATCGGTCAATTTCGACGTCTCGATCGAAGCGTGGTTAGTACCGCTTGCCGTCGGCGGCAGCGTGGTGATCAGTGATCCACCGCCGTTCGCGCCGGAAACCACGCATGCGTTCATGCTGCGTGAAGGCGTTACCAATACGACGCTGCCGCCTGCTTATGTGCGCGAGTTCGCGAACGTTTGCGAGCGCCTCGGCGTGCCGCCTTCGCTGCGCACGCTGCTGTTCGGCGGCGAAGCGATGTCGCAAGACAGTTTCGACGAGATTCGCCGCGTGTTCCCGTCGGTGCGTCTCGTCAATGGCTATGGACCGACCGAGGCGGTGATCTCGCCGATGTTGTGGCCCGTCGATCCGGGCATGACACCGGCACTCGAGGACGGCAATGGTTTTGCCTCGCTGCCGATCGGTTGGCCGATCGGGCGACGCGTGGCGCGCATCGACGGCGCGGCGCAACTGGGCGAAAGCGGCGAACTGCTGCTCGGCGGCGTGTGTCTCGCGCGCGGCTATCACGGCCGCGCGGCGCTGACAGCTGAACGTTTTCTGCCGGATCCGACTGGCGAACCGGGCGAACGGATTTACCGCACCGGCGACCTCGCGCGTGAACGCGCGGACGGCTCGTTCGATTATCTCGGCCGCATCGACGATCAGGTTCAGGTGCGCGGCGTGCGCGTCGAACCCGGCGAGATCGCGGCTTGTCTGCTGACGCATCCGGCAGTGGCCGACGCGGGTGTGCTGGCCGAATCTGCTCATGGCCGAACGCAACTGATCGCATGCGTCGTGCTGCAAGACACACTCGACGATGCCGCGCTGCAGGCGCATCTCGCCGCGCATTTGCCGCAGGCGTGGATGCCGCATCGTTTGGTGCGCTTCGAGCGCCTGCCGTATACGTTGAACGGCAAGCTCGATCGCGCCGCATTGCGCGACTTCATTGCCACGATGCCGGCTGTCGTCGATGCGAATCACGTCGCGCCTCGAACCGCTACCGAAACGCGCCTCGCCACGCTTTGGCAAACCCTGTTGAACGACCCTGCGCCGATCGGCTGCAGCGACCGCTTCTTCGCACGCGGCGGCGATTCGCTCGCAGCGATGCAATTGCAGGCGGCGATCCGCATCGAATGGCGCGTGAATCTACGGCTCGACGCGTTGTTCGACGATCAACCGCTCGAAGCGCTGGCGCGTCTGATCGATGCCAGCGAGACTGAAACGTCGGTGGGTTCGCATGCCATCACTGTCGTGCGGACCGCCGATGCGCCGTTCATGGATCGTGCCGCGTCGTTCGCTCAACAGCGGTTCTGGGTGCTCGCGCAAACACAGGACGCCGGCGCGGCTTATCACGTTGCCGTGCAATGGGATGTGCAAGGCGCACTCGATATCGGTACGCTGCAACGCGCGCTCGATTGTTTGATCGCGCGTCATCAGGCGTGGCGAACGACGCTGGTCGAGTCCGACGACGGCATCGTCGTGCAACGCATTCATGCCCGCTTACCGGTTGCGATTGCGCAAATCGACTTGCGCGGCGCCGGCGAGCCCGAGCGTGCATCGCGCTTGGTGGCGTTCACGGAACAACATGTCGGCGCGCCTTTCGATCTGTCGAAAGGTCCGTTGGTGCGCGCCGCGCTCGTTACGGTCACTGACGACACGCAGCGCTTCCTGTTGACCGCGCATCATTCGATCAGCGACGGCTGGAGTTCGCGCTGTGCGTTCGAAGAACTGCGCGCCGCCTACGCCGCTTTCGCGACGGGAAACGAGCCGCAATTGCCCGCGTTGACGGTGCAGTACGCCGACTACGCGCAATGGCAACGCGACTGGCTCGCGGCCGGCGAAGGCGAAAGGCAACTGGCTTACTGGCGCGACGCATTGCGCGACGCGCCCGAAGCGCTAGCACTGCCGCTAGACCGGCCGCGCTCGCCGGAGCACGACTATCGCGGCGGCCGCCTCGCGCTGCGTTTGCCCGTGGCGCTATCCGAAGCCGTGCGCGAAACGGCGCGACGCGCGCAGGCATCGCCGTTCACGGTACTGCTTGCCGCCTTCGACGCCTGGCTTTACCGATTGACCGGCGCGACCGATGTCGTCGTGGCCGCGCCGATCGCGCATCGGCAGCGGGCGGAGACTGCGCCGCTGGTAGGTCTTTTCCTCAACACGCTTGCGCTGCGCGCGCGCGTAGCGCCGGACCAATCGTTCGCTGCGTTGCTCGACGGTGTACGCCGTTCCGCGTTCGATGCGTTCGCGCATCAGGATGTACCGTTCGATCAGGTGCTCGATGCCGTCAAGCCGCCGGTGCGGCGCGGCGATGCCTGGCTGAAGGTCAAGTTCGCGCAGCAGTTCGATCTGGAACTGTCGGCTGAATTGCCGGGCGCTTCGGTGCGCATGTCGCCGGGGCTGGACCTCGCCGCGCGCTTCGACTACGCGCTCGATTTCACGGACGACCCGCGTGGCATCGAGCTTGTCGTCGCGTATGCGCTCGACGGTATCGACGAACGGACTGCGCAGGCATGGCTGCACAGCTACGCCGCGCTCGTCGCCGATGCCGTGCGCGATCCGCAGCGTGCGATTGCCGAACTGGATTGCGCGGATAGCGCCGACTATCGCGCCGCGCGGCGTGGCCGCGAGTTGAAGCCGGCGGCTGGCAACGTGCTCGCGCTGTTCGCGCGGCATGCGTGTGAAACACCGCATCGCGTGGCGCTCGCGGACGCCGATACTCAGCTGACGTATGCCGAAGTCGACGCAGCGTCGGATCGTATCGCGTTCGCTTTGCGGGAGCGTGGGGTAAGTGCAGAGCAACCGGTGGCCGTGTGTATCGAGCGGTCGGTGCGCTTTGCCGCCGCGCTGATTGGCGTGATGAAGTCCGGTGCGTACGTCGTACCGCTCGATCCTGCCGCGCCGCATGAGCGTCTGACGGCTTCGGTTGAGGCATGTGGCGCGCGGTGGATCCTGACAACAAGTAAAGACGTCACGACTGTAGGCGCAGCGACCGCGCTCGATTTCGATACGCTCACGCAAGCGTCATCGTCGGCGAGCGTGGGTGACACGACCGCAACCGCGTCGCACACGCCCCCGTTGGCGAATCAAGCCGCCTACCTGATCTTCACTTCGGGCTCGACCGGCACGCCGAAAGGCGTGGTCATCTCGCATGGCGCACTGGCCGACTATGTCGAGGGCATGCTGGACGAACTCGCATTCGTCGCCGACGCATCCATGGCAATGGTCTCCACCGTCGCTGCCGACCTCGGCCATACGACGCTATTCGGCGCGCTGTGCTCGGGCCGCACGCTGCATCTGCTGCCTGCGCAATGCGCGTTCGATCCCGATCGCTTCGCGTACGAAATGCGCACGCGCAACGTCGGCATTCTCAAGATCGTGCCGAGTCACCTGCACGCGCTGCTCGACGCGCAACATCCGGCCGATGTGCTGCCCGCGCATGCGCTGGTGACAGGCGGCGAAACGCTGCCTTGGTCGCTGGTTGAGCGAATCGCGGTAATCAAGCCGGCCTGCCGCGTGATCAATCACTATGGCCCGACCGAAGCAACGGTGGGCGCGTTGACGTGCGACACGTCTTCGCCAGCGCAAGCCGCAGTGTATGCGCTGAGCGCGCACGCCGTGCCGCTCGGTCTGCCATTGCCGAACGCCTATGCCTGCGTGCTCGACAGCCACGGCGCGAGCGTGCCGCCGGGCGCAATCGGCGAGTTGTATCTCGGCGGACCGGGTTTGGCGCGCGGCTATCTGAATCGCGCCGCCGCGACCGCCGAGCGTTTCGTACCGAATCCATTCGCGCCGGGCGAGCGTCTTTACCGAACGGGCGACCGCGTGAGACTGCGCGCAGATCATCGTCTGGATTTTCTGGGCCGGCTGGACGATCAGGTAAAGATTCGCGGCTACCGCGTCGAACCTGGCGAGGTCAGTGCGGCACTGCGCGCACTCGACGGTATCGCTCAAGCCGAAACACTTGCTGTCGAGCAGGAAGGGCGTTTGCGTTTGGCATCGTTCGTCGCGTTGACGAGCGGTGCGCGCTTCGACGAAGCCGCATTACGCGCGGCATTGAGCGCCCGTTTGCCGGACTACATGGTGCCGGCCGTGTTGCAGCGTGTCGTCACCTTGCCTGTGACCGCCAACGGCAAGGTGGACCGCGCGGCATTGCGGGCGCTGGCGGCTGCACCGGCGCCGCTGGTGGCCACGGGCGATGCGCCGCAAGGCGCAACGGAAGAAGTCCTCGCCGCCGTCTGGATGGACGTGCTCAAAGCCGAACGCGTAGGCCGCGACGACAACTTCTTCGAGCTGGGCGGCGATTCGATTCTGGTGTTGCAGGTGATCGCCCGTTCGCGCAAGCGCGGCGTGCGCTTTACGCCGAAGCAACTGTTCGATGCGCCCACGCTCGCGCAACTCGCGCGTGTCGCGACGACGGTGGATGTTGCTGTACAACAGGCTGCACCGGGCGCATCGAAGGCGCAAGCCGTACCATCCAAACTTGAGCAGTCCGCCGCGCTCACACCTGCGCAACTGCGTTTCTTTGCACTGGAGATTCCGCAGCGTGGCCACTGGAATCAATCCATCGAACTCGACACGCAAGCGCCTTTCGACTTCGACGCTTTCGCGCGCGCATTCGAAACGCTGCTGACACACCACGAAATTTTCCGCCAGCGTTTCACACCGGTTGGTGCGCAAGGCGAATGGCGACTGACTTTGGGCGAGCGCGCATTCGAAACACTGCCGCTCGCCGCAGTTTCCGCACGCGACGAAGCCGACGCGCTAGCCCAATTCGACGCATTGCAAAGCACGCTCGATCTGAAGCACGGCCCGCTCGTCTGCGCATTGGCCGCGCTGCTGCCCGACGGCACGACGAAGCTCTATCTGGCGATCCACCACATCATCGTCGACGGCGTGTCGTGGCGTGTGCTGCTGGATGATCTCGACGCCGCCTATCGCGCCGCTTGCGAGCGCCGCAGCGTGCGACTCGCATCGACGGGAACGAGCGCGCAGGAATGGGCGGCACGGCTGGCACGCGCCGCGCTCGACATCACGAACTCTCCGTTTGCCGCCGAACTGCCGTACTGGACCGCGCTCGCCGCGCCGTACGACGATCTGCCGCTCGACCGTCCGCAAGCCAAGGCGAGCAACGCCGACGCGCAATCCGTGATCCAGACCATCGGCGCCGATCTGACGCGGGCCGCGTTGACGGAAGCGAATGCCGCTTACCGTACGCAGATGATCGAACTGCTGATCGCGGCGCTGGCGCAGTCGCTCGATATGCCCGTGTGCCGTATCGAACTCGAAGGCCACGGCCGTGAGGCTTTGTTCGACGACGTCGACGTCAGCCGCACGCCTGGCTGGCTCACGAGTCACTATCCGGTGCAGTTCACGCTTGAAAGCACGCCGGCGGCCACGCTCGGCGCGGTCAAGGACACACTGCGCGCGGTGCCGAACAAAGGCCTCGGCTTTGGCGTGCTGCGCCACTACGGCGACACGGCGACGCGCGCCGCGCTCGCCGCCGTGCCGCGCCCGCATGTGACCTTCAACTATCTCGGCCAGTTCGACGCGCCGCGCGATGCGGTGCTCGTGCCGCGTTTCGGCGGCGCGGGCTGCGAGCGTGATCCAGCGGGGCCGATCGGCAATGCGCTGGCGATTCACGCCTATATCGACGGTGACGCCACGCGCACGCTCAAAGTCCATTGGGTCTACGGCGCGACGCAATTCGAGCGCGCCACGGTGGAAGCCATCGCGCAGCGCTTCGAAAGTGCGCTCGCGGACTTGACCGCCGCATGTGCGGCGCGTCTTGCGCAACGCGGCGGTGGCGCAACGCCAGGCGACTATCCGCTCGCGCGCGCGGGCGGTTTGACGCAGGCCGCGCTGGAGCGCGTGCCGCTCGACTTGCGCACCATCGACGACATCTATCCGCTTTCGCCGATGCAGCACGGCATTCTGTTCCATTCGCTGTTCGCGCCGGAGCAATCGACCTATGTGAATCAACTGGTCGCGACGTTGATCGAGCCGGACGTGCAACGCCTGCGCGCGGCATTCGAAGCCACCGTGCCGCGCCACGACATTCTGCGCACGAGCTTCACGCCGGTCGAAGCGACGCCGATGCAGCTCGTGCATCGCCAGGCGCGCATGCCGGTGGAGATTCTCGATTGGCGCGAGCGCGGTGCGGATGCGCATGATGCATTCGAAAGCTGGCTCAGCGCCGACCGTGCGCGCGGTTTCGATCTGACCTCGCCGCCGTTGATGCGCGTCGCGCTGATCCGCATCACGGACGACGCGTGGCGTCTCGTCTGGACGCGTCACCATTTGCTGCTCGACGGCTGGAGCACGGCGCGTTTCTTTGCCGACGTGCTGCGCGACTATATCGAACCGCTGCGTCCGCAACCCTTCGCGGCGCCCGCGAAGACGCGCTATCGCGACTTCATCGCGTGGCTGGCCGCGCGCGACTCAGAAAGCGAGCGCGCCTTCTGGTTGCAACGTCTTGCATTGCTCGAAGAACCGACGCTGGTTGCCGAACGTGAATCCGCGAGCCACCGCGAGCCGCAGCATTTCACGCGGCGTGAGTCGCTTGACGCGGCGACGATGGCACGTCTCACCGATATCGCGCGCCGTCTGAAGATCACGGTCAACACGATGGTGCAGGGTGCATGGGCGCTCGCCTTGCAGCGGATGACGCATCACACTGCCGTCGCTTTCGGCGCGACCGTCGCCGGCCGTCCTGATGCCTTGCCGGACGTCGACACCGTGCTCGGTCTTTTCATCAACACACTGCCGGTGATTACCGCACCGCTGCCGCAACGCCGCGCATCGGCATGGCTGCACGATTTGCAGCGCGACAATGCCGCGGCTGCGGAGCACGCACATACGCCGCTGTACGAAATCCAGCAATGGGCCGGCCAAGGCGGTGGCGCATTGTTCGACACGCTGCTCGTGTTCGAAAACTATCCCGTGGATGAAGCATGGCAAGGGCGCGACGAGCGCGCGCTCAAGCTGCGTGAGTTGCGCAATATCGAAGCGACGGATTTCGCGCTCACGCTGGTGATCGAAGCGGGTGCCACGCTCACGATCGACTACGGCTACGATGCCGCGCAACTCGATGAGACGCGCGTCGCCGCATTGCATCGCGCGTTTGCCACTTGCCTTGCGGGCTTGATTGCCGATCCGGACGCACCGCTCGGCACGATTTCAATTTCCACCGCCGACGATCTGACCACGCTGGCCCGCATCAACTCGACCACCCACGTGTGGCCGCACGCGCAACAGCAGGCGCTGCATCGCCAGTTCGAACAGAAGGCGCTGGCGTCGCCGGATGCTATCGCGCTCGAATTCGTCGACTCGCAAGGGCACACGCAGCAGATGACCTACGGCGAGCTCGATGCGAACGCCGATCGTGTCGCCGCCTCGCTCATCGAAGCCGGCGTGCGCGCGGACACGGCGGTGGCGCTGTGCGTCGAGCGATCGTTCGACATGGTCGTGGCGCTGATCGGCGTGCTCAAAGCGGGCGCTGCTTATCTGCCCATCGACCCCGACTATCCGGCGGACCGCATCGCGTATCTGCTCGGCGACGCGAAGCCCGCAGTCGTGCTGATACAGCCGCATCTGCTGGAACGCATCGCGGCGGCGGTCGACAGCACCCGCACAAAAGTCCTGACCGTCGACGCACTACGCGGCGCCGACTTTACGCTCAGCGCTCCCGTGGCAGTCTCGCCCGATCAGCTTGCTTACCTGATCTACACGTCTGGTTCGACCGGCAAGCCGAAGGGCGCGGGCAATACGCATCGCGCGCTGGCAAACCGCATTGCGTGGATGCAGGACGCGTATCGACTCGATGCCAACGATGTCGTGTTGCACAAGACGCCGTTCGGTTTCGACGTGTCGGTGTGGGAATTCGTGTGGCCGCTCGCCGTCGGCGCGAAGCTCGCGATTGCGGCGCCCGGCGACCATCGCGATCCGGCGCGCCTCGTCGCGGCAATCGAAACACACCGTGTCACGACGCTGCATTTCGTGCCGTCGATGCTCGCGGCCTTCGTCGCTCATCTGGAAGACTTTCACGCCGCGGTGCGCTGCGCGAGCGTCGAGCGGATCGTCGCCAGCGGCGAAGCGCTCGCGCCGGAACTAGTGGCTCGCGTCGCAAAACAATTGCCCCACGCGCGGCTCTACAACCTCTACGGCCCCACTGAAGCCGCCATCGACGTTTCGCACTGGACATGCGGCGCGCCCGATGCAGACGCGGCGTCCGTGCCGATCGGTCATCCGATTGCGAACGTGCAACTGCACGTGCTCGACGCGGCGTTGCAGCCGCTGCCACAAGGCGCGATCGGCGAACTGTACCTGGGCGGCGTGGGATTGGCGCGCGGCTACCTCGGCCGTGCTGCGTTGACGGCGGAACGCTTCGTTCCCGATCCGTTCTCGCATGGAGCACGGCTTTATCGAACCGGTGACCTTGCACGCCGCCGCGCGGACGGCGCGCTCGACTATCTCGGCCGCATGGATACGCAGGTGAAGTTACGTGGCCAGCGCGTCGAGCCCGGCGAAATCGAAGCGCTGTTGCGTGCGGCGCCGGGCGTGCATGACGCCGTGGTGATCGTGCGTGACGAGCAATTGATTGGCTACGTGGCGCGCGGCGCGGACAACGCGCTCGACACGCAGGCGCTGCTCGACGATTTGCGCGCGCAACTGCCGTCATACATGGTGCCTTCGTATCTGATCACGATGGATGCACTGCCGGTCACGCCGAACGGCAAATGCGACCGTCACGCGCTGCCGGCTCCCGTGCGCGGTACGGCCTCAGAAAATGCCGTGAGCGTGGCCGCCACCGAGACCGAGCGTGAACTCGCCGAGATCTGGAGACGGGTGCTGCGTGTCGACACGATTGGCCGCGACGACGACTTCTTCGCGCTGGGCGGTCACTCGCTGCTCGCGACACAAGCCAACGCGCAGGCGAATCTGCACTGGACGCTGATTCTGCCGCTGCGCACCTTGTTCGACGAACGCACCTTGCAGCGCTGTGCCGCCGCGATCGATCGCGCGCTTGCCGAGCGCGGTGCACACGGCGCGGGTGATACCGCGAGCGCGATCGATGCACTCCTCGACGAATTCGAGCTGCAATAAGCCCAATACGCCGCCCAATACGCCGCCCAACACGTCGATCCGTCGACCAGCCGACCCGTACTGAGACAACCCAGCATGACCACTGCCAAACCGGATCTGCTTTCCCTCGCGTCACGCTTCGCGCTGTTGCCGGATGCGCAGCGCAAGGCCTTTCTCACGAAGCTCGACGCCGCCGGCATCGACTTTCGCGTGCTGCCGATTCCACCGCGCGCCGAGCGCACGGCGAGCGTGCCGGCTTCGTTTGCGCAAACGCGTTTGTGGCTGCACGCGCGGATGATCGATGAACCGGCGGCGTATCACATCACCGAACGCTTACGGCTCGACGGCGCGCTCGATGCCAACGCGTTGCGTCTTTCGTGCGATGCGCTGATCGCGCGTCACGAAGCGCCGCGTACGACCTTCACCGAAAGCGGCGACGGCGTGTTGCAAACGGTGCATGCGCCATCTCGCTGCCCGTGGCACGCGAGTGACGTGAGCGCATTGCCCGCGGATCAGCGCGAGACGCGCGCCGCCGACATCGCACGCGCCGACGAAGCGAAGGCCTTCGATCTGTCGCTCGGGCCGTTGATGCGCGCGCACCTGATTCGTCTCGACGCGACCACGCACTGGCTCGCGCTGACGACGCATCACATTGTCTCCGACGGCTGGTCCGCGGACGTGATACTGGCCGAACTGGCGTCGTTTTATCGCGCGTATGCGAAGAGCGAAGCGGTGTCGCTCGCGCCGTTGCCGATCCAGTACGCCGACTTCGCGTTGTGGCAGCGCCGCTGGCTCGACGCGGGAGAACGTGAGCGCCAGTTGGCGTTCTGGCGCGAACGGCTGGATGCGAATCGCGACGTGCTGATGTTGCCAGGCGCCGCACCGCGTCCGGCGCAGCGCAGCGCGCGTGGTGCAAGGCATCGGTTCGTTATCGATGCCGCGCTCGCGCAGCAGGTAAAGACACTGGCCAATGCGCAGCGCGCGACGCCGTTTGCCGTCTTGCTGGCGGTATTGAGTGCTTTGCTCGCGCGCTCGTCGGGTGAAACGCAGATTCAGATCGGTGTACCCGCGGCGAATCGCGAGCGCGGCGAAGTGGCCGGGCTCGTCGGCTTCTTCGTGAACACGCTCACGTTGGCCGCGCCGGTTCCCCCAGCGCAGCCGTTTGCTTGGTTGGTCGGCGCGACGCAGCAAACGCTGATCGACGCCCAATCGCATCAGGACGTGCCGTTCGAACAGGTGGTCGAAGCGCTCGGCGTGGTGCGCAGCGCGAGTCATCATCCGCTGTTTCAGGTGATGGCCGCTTATGGCGCGCGGCGCCGTCTGCCGTCGCTCGCGGAAGTGCGCATGACGGAGTTGCCGTCGGGTGCGCCGTTTGCCAAGTTCGATTTGACACTGAGCTTCGAGGAACGGGACGACGGTTCGATCGATGCCTACTTCATCTACGCGCTCGACCTGTTCGACGCCGATGCGATAGAGCGCGTCGCTGCGCGATTCATCGAATTGCTGTCGAATGCGACGGCAGCACCGGCCACCGCAGTGGGAGATTTGCAATGGCTGCCGGGAGAGGAGCGCGCACAACTCGACGCATGGAATAGCACCGCGCTCCCGCATGAGACGGGATTCAGGCCGGTGCATCAACGCGTGGCCGACCACGCTAACGCGCGGCCGGACGCGCGGGGCGTCGCGGATATGCATCGCTCGCTCACGCGCGGAGAAGTGGATGCGCAAGCGGCGCATTTGGCGCAACGCCTCGTCGCGGCAGGGGTGAGTGCGGAGATGCGGGTCGGCGTGGCGCTGAGCCGGTCGGTGGACCTGCTGGTCGGTCTGATCGCCGCGCTGAAATCGGGCGGTGCGTTCGTGCCGCTGGACCCGAGCCATCCGCGTGAGCGCCTTGCACAGATTCTCGACGATGCGCAGATCACGCACGTCATCACGGAACGCGCGAGTCTCGCCGCGTTGCCGGAGTCGGATCGTCTGCGGTTGTGGCTGATCGACGAGGAACCGCCGGTTAACGAACAGTCGGCGGCGGATGTCGAGTTGCCGCGTGTGTCGCCGCACCAGGCGGCATATGTGATTTATACGTCGGGTTCGACGGGCAAGCCGAAGGGCGTGGTGGTCGATCACGGTTCGTTTGCATTGCACTGCGCGGCGATCGCGGAGCGCTACGGCGCAGGCGAGCGTGACGTGTTCCTGCTGTTCCAGTCGGTCAATTTCGACGGCGCGCATGAAGGCTGGTTCTCGCAGTACATGTCCGGCGCGGCTGTGGCGATCACGGCGGACACGCTGTGGCCGCCCGCGCAAACCTGCCGGATGATGGTGCGCGAAGGCGTGACCATGACCTACGTGCCGCCCGGTTGCGCGACCCAACTCGCCGAGTGGGCACTCGCGCACGGTGCGCCGCCGAGCTTGCGTTCGCTGACGGTGGGCGGTGAAGCCATCTCGCGTGAAGCGTTCGCGCTGATGCGCAGGGCGTTTCCGAATGCGCGCATCGTCAACGGTTATGGGCCGACTGAAACCGTCATCACGCCGATGCTGTGGATGTTCTATCCGACCGACGACAGTACGAAGCTCGCGGACAGCGCCTATCTGCCGATCGGCACGCTGGTCGGCGCGCGTTCGGCGCATGTGCTCGATTCACGCTTGAATCCGCTGCCGGTCGGCGTGATCGGCGAGTTGTATCTGGGCGGCGAGGGCGTGGGTGTCGCGCGCGGTTATCTCGACCGGCCGGCGCTCACGGCCGAGCGCTTCGTGCCGGATCCGTTCGGCGCGCCGGGCGCGCGGCTCTATCGTACAGGCGACCTCGTCAAGCGGCGCGCGGACGGCGTGTTCGATTTTATCGGCCGCGTCGATCATCAGGTGAAGCTGCGCGGCTTGCGGATCGAACTTGGTGAGATCGAAGCACAACTCGCTTCGCACGACGATGTGCGCGAAGCCGTGGCGATCGTGCATGGCAAGGGTGCGCAAGCGGCGCTGGTCGCGTATGTCGAATTGAGCGCCGAAGCGCGTGAACGCAGCGCACGCGCGGATGCGGCCGAACTCGACGCGCATCTGCGTCATACGTTGCCCGACTATATGGTGCCCGCGCATATCGTCGTGCTCGACGCGTTGCCGCGCAATGCCAACAGCAAGGTGGACCGCGCGGCGTTGCCGGAGCCGCAGCGTGTTGCGCGTGCCTATCAGGCGCCCGCAGCGGGACTCGAAACCGCGCTCGCGCAGATTTTCCGCGAAGTGCTGGGTGTGGAGCGTGTCGGCCGCGGCGATCATTTCTTCGAGCTCGGCGGGCATTCGCTCGCGGCGGTTCGTGTCGCGACGCGCGTGGCCGAACGGCTCGCACGCGATGTGCCGGTGCGCACGCTCTTCGAAGCGCCGACGCTGGCGCAATACGCGCAGAGGGTGATGGCGGCGGCACGCAGCGAGGCGATGGCCGATGTCGGCAACGAAGCTTCGAGCGGCGCCTCGAATTCACGCCTCGCACCCGATGCGAACGGCGTGCTGCCGCTTTCTTCCGCGCAATTGGGCTTGTGGTTCCTGTGGCGCTCGCAACCGGATAGCGCGGCCTACAACATTCCTGTTGCGCTGCGTCTGCGCGGCACGCTCGATGTCGATGCGTTGCGCGAAGCGTTTGCTCAGGCGGCTGCGCGGCATCCGGCGTTGCGTGTGCGGCTCGTTGAACGTGAAGGGCAATTGCCGGGCCAACGAGTTGGCGAGTCGATGTCATTTGAGCTGGGCATGATCGATCTGTCCGGCGATCCGACAGAAGCTGCCCGTGAGCATGCCGCTGTCGCGCTGACCGACGAAGACGCGCTTACGCCATTCCATCTGCTCGACGATGCCCCGCTCTGGCGCGTGCGCTTGGTGCGCCTTGCCGAGCAGGATCACGTGTTGTCGCTGGTCGTGCATCACATCGTGTCGGACGGTCAGTCGATCGATCTATGGCTCGATGATGTACGGACCACTTATGTCGCGATTGTGCGAGGCGCGTCGCCGGCGGTTTCGGTATCGGGATCGCCCTTGCATCAGGAACTGATCCTGCCGGTCGCCGCGGCGCGGGCGCGTCTATCGTTCTGGCGCGATGCGTTGGCGGATGTGCAGTCGCATGTGCTGCCGTCGCCCTCGTCGGGCCGTGCTGCGTCGCCGAGTTGGAGCGCCGGCCGTCTTGCGTTCGAATTCAGCCCGGCGCTCGTGCGCCGCGCCCGCTCGATGGCGCTCGAGGTTCACGCCACCTTGCCTATGTTGTTACACGCCGCGCTGAACGTAGCCTTCTATCGTGCGACGGGCGTCACCGATCAACCGGTCGGCGTTCTCGCCTCGACGCGTGAACTGACAGGCGAGGCCGCGCGCCGCGCGCTCGGACTCTTCATCAACGCCGTTGTCGTGCGCACGCGGCTCGCGAAAACCGACACGCCGGCAACGCTGCTCGCCGAAGTCCGAGACGCCGCGCTCGCCGCCTATGCGCATGCGGATACGCCATTCGCCGACGTGGTGGCGGCATTGCGCGCTCCGCGCAGCGAAGTCGCCAATCCGCTTTTCTCAGTGATGTTCAACTACCTGCGCCCGGCGGGAACAGCGGAACGCGACTGGGCCGGCCTCACGCTCGACGACTTCAACGACGTGCGGCATCGAGTGGTGTTCGAACTGGAACTGGATGTGGTCGAGCACGCCGACGGACGCGTGACCGGCGCTTTTTCGTATGCGAACGAGTTGGTGGACGGCCGCTTTGTCGAGGTACTGACCGCCGACTATCTGGACGTGGTGCAGCAGTTCGTCGATGCGCCGCATGAGCAACTGGGTGCTTCGGCGGCGCGCTTTGCATTGGAGTCCGCAAGCCTCGCGACCGGCGCGCAGGCAAGCACGACATCTCACGACGAAGCATCGCAGCGCGCCCAGGCGCTTGAACGCGTCTGGGGCGATCTCTTCGAGGGCAACACGCCCGCGCATCACGACGACCTGTTCGAGGCGGGCGCGAGTTCATTCGACGTGGTGCGCTTCGTCGATGCCGCGCGAGTCGCCGGCCATGCGCTGGAGATCGCCGACGTATTCGCCGCGCCGACCTTCGCGCAACTGGCGGTGAGGCTCGTCGCGCAGGCGTCGAACGTTGCTGCATTACGCGACGGCGCGTAGGCCGAGCACAAAACCCGGCAAAAAACGCAGTCAATAAAAAACGGCATCAATCACGAAAGATTTTCACCGGCCCGCGCATCCGGCGCGCCGGCTTCCACCGATAAGGACCTGCGACATGCACAGAGACACTGTATTTGATCTGATCGGAATCGGCTTCGGACCGTCGAATCTCGCGCTTGCCGTGCGGCTCGCCGAAGAGGCCGGCGTGTCGGACCTCGCGCATTGCTTCATCGAGCGTCAGCCGGAATTCGGCTGGCACCGCGGCATGCTGCTCGACGATTGCCGGATGCAGATTTCCTTCCTCAAGGATCTCGTGACGATGCGCGATCCGAAAAGCCGCTTCACGTTCATCAACTATCTCTACGAACGCGGACGTCTGGCGGATTTCGTCAATCTGAAGAACTTCTATCCGACGCGCGTGGAGTTCCATGATTACCTGAGCTGGGTCGCGGCGTCGTTCGACGATCGCGTGAACTATGGGCAGACCGTGACCGGCATCGAAGCGGTCAAGAGCGCCACGAATGCGAACGACGTCGAAGCGCTGCGGGTTTTCTCGCGCGATAGCGAAGGCCGTGAATGGCAACGTGTGACGCGGGCGCTGTCGGTCGGCATCGGCGGCGGTCCGCAGGTGCCGGAGGCGTTCGCCGCGCTCGGCACGCACAACATCGTGCATTCGTCGCAGTACCTGACTTCCATCGACCGCGCGGTCGGACCCGCGAGCGGCGCGCAAAAACGCGTGGCGGTGATCGGCGCGGGACAGAGCGCGGCCGAGGTGTTCGTCGATCTGACGCGCCGCTATCCGCACGTCGACGCGAGCCTCATCATTCGTTCGAGCGCGCTGAAACCCGCCGACGACAGCCCGTTCGTCAACGAAATCTTCAGCCCCGCTTTTACCGATATCGTCTACGCGCAGCCGCGCGACGGCCGCCGCTCGCTGATCGAGCGCTTTCGCGACACCAACTACGCGGTGGTCGACCGTCCGCTGATCGAGCAGATCTATGAAATGCTTTATCTGCAGAACGTGTCCGCCGATCCGCGCCACCGGCTGCTGGCGAACACCGGCATCGAAACGGCAGTGCGCACGGCCGGCGGCCAGATCGAACTCACATTGCGTGACCGTCTGAGCGGTCACGCACGCGCCGAGCAATTCGACGCGCTCGTGCTTGCAACGGGATATCGCCGCGACACCCATTTCGACTTGCTGGAAGGGCTTGCGCCGCATCTTGGCGATGCGCTCGCGCAAGGCAACGTCGAACGCGATTACCGGCTCGCCACGCCGGCGAGCTTCAAACCGCGCATTTACCTGCAGGGCTGCTGCGAAGACAGTCACGGGTTGTCCGACACGCTGCTGTCGGTGCTCGCGCTGCGCTCAGACGAAATCGCCGCTTCGCTCGCACATCACACATCGCAAGACCGGTCGGCCGGCCGGACACAACAAGCACAAGAAAACGCGACGAGCGTGGGCCGCATGGCCTTCGCTCTTTAATAAAAAGCGGTCTTTTGGCCGCGGAAGAACCTGGAGCATCGAGAGATGGAGTGGGCAATAGGCACGCGCCGGAGTGCAACCGCCGCCGCGGCGAGCGTGGCGTTTTATGCGGCGGCAGCCGCTACCGCACAGGCGCAGCAGTCGGCGCAAACCGAGGGCAATGCGCAGCAGAACACCAGTACGAGCCAAGCGGGCGCGACTGCGGCCGGTACGCTGCCTTCGATCAGCGTCGAAGGCTCGGCCGACAATGACGACACGGTGGGCCTCGTTGCACGCCGTAGCAGCACCGGCACCAAGACCGACACGCCGCTGAAGGAAATTCCGCAGACGATCAACGTCGTTACCGCACTGCAGATCGAGGAGACCGGCGCGACCAGCATCAACGAGGCGCTGCGCTACATTCCGGGCTTCTCGACCTATGGTGCGGATGTACGCTCCGACTGGTATTCGGTGTTGCGCGGCTTCACGCCGACCGTGTTCGTCGACGGCCTGCAAGTGCCCAATACGCTCAATCTCGCGAGCTGGCGTGTCGATCCGTACATGATCGACAGCATCACGGTGCTGCGCGGTCCGACCTCGGTGCTGTACGGCCAGGGCGACCCGGGCGCGATCATCGACGTGCAGAGCAAGCTCGCCAACGGCGAGCGCATTCGCGAAGTGGAAATGCAACTGGGCGACTACGCACGCAAGCAGATCGCATTCGACGTGGGCGACAAGGTTGATAAGGACGGCACGCTGTCCTATCGTTTCCTCGGCGTGGGACGTGACGGCAATTCGCAGACTGGGCCGAATCCGGAGCAGCGCGTGGCGTTGGCGCCCTCGGTGAAGTGGCAGCCGAACGCGAAGACTTCGCTGACGGTCGAGGCGACTTATCTGCAGGATTGGGGCGACGCATCGAATAACTTCTTGCCGGCGCAAGGCACGATTTTGCCGAATCCGAACGGCAAGATTTCGCCGGACCTGTACACGGGCGATCCGGAGTTTTCGCACTACCGCAAGAAGCAATGGTCGGTGGGTTATCAGTTCGAATACAAGTTCGATCCGGTGTGGACGTTCCGGCAGAACACGCGCTTGATGCACCTCTCGCTCGATCAGGGGCAGGTGTTCGGCGGCGGTCTCGATCCGGCCGATCCGACCGAGGCGTCGCTGCTGCGCTATGTCGGTCTGTACCAGATGAACTACAGCCGCTTCGATGTCGACAATCAGGCGCTGGCCCGCTTCGGCACGGGTCCGCTCGATCATACGGTGCTGCTGGGCTTCGAATACAACCGGCAGTCGACCACCGATAGCGAATCGATGGCGACCGGTCCGAGCCTGAACATGTACAACCCGGTGTATACGCCGATCACCAACGCGATCTTCAGCGGACCGGACGCGTTCCCACGCACCGACACGAAGTCGACCATGAATGCGTTCGGCGTGTATGCGCAGGACCAGATCAAGTGGCAACGCTGGGTGCTGACGCTCGGCGGGCGTCAGGACTGGAGCAACACCACGCAGAACGACATCGCCGGAGGCAGCCGCCTCGAACAGAACGATCATGCGTTCTCCGGGCGGGTTGGGCTCGTGTACCTCGGCGATTACGGATTGTCGCCGTACATCAGCTACTCGACGTCGTTCAATCCGCTGGTCGGCGTGAAGATCGCCGGCGGCGGTATTGCCGAGCCGACCAAAGGCAAGCAGATCGAAGCCGGTTTGCGCTGGCAACCGGCCGGCAAGAACCTGATGCTCAGCGCGGCGGTTTATCAGATCAACCAGACCAACGTCGTCACGCCCGACCTCGCTATCGACCCGACCGGCAGCACCAGCGTGCAGACCGGCGAGGTGCGTTCGCGCGGGATCGAGTTGAGCGGCGTGGGCAATGTCACGCGCAACTTCTCGGTGATTGCCGCGTACGTGTATCAGGACGTGAAGAACATCAAGGCCGGTGACGACACGCTCGGCAAGTGGCCGGTGGATATTCCGCGGCCGCGCCAGATGGCGTCGTTGTGGGGCGACTGGACGTGGCATGCCGGGCCGCTGGCAGGTCTCGGCTTTGGTGCGGGCATTCGCTACCAGAGCGGCGCGGCGGGCGCCGCCGACAACTCGCTGTATGTGCCGAGCTACACCGTGTACGACGCGGCGGTTCACTACGAAACGCGCAACTGGCGCTTCGCGGTGAACGGCCAGAACATTTTCAATCGCCGGTTCGTGAGCGGTTGCCAGTCCGTGAATACCTGTTTCTACGGGAATCCACGCACGGTGATCGCAACCGCGAAATACGACTGGTAAGCATGTGGCAATGACTCACACATAGGAACCGACTATGCCGAAGAAGAAACTCGTTTACATCTGGTCGCTCAGAAACGCCGCCGCCGACAAGGCCGGCCAGGAGATCGCGTACAAGAGCGGCACGCGCTACATGAAGTCGGTGCTGGAGTCGCTCGTCGAGGCGCTCAACGGCACCGAGCTAGGCGATCAGTACTCGCTCGAAAAAGTCATTTACGACGACGATGCGGGCTCCAGCGTGGATCGCGAGAAACTGAAGGAATATGGCTTCGCCTATGAGCCGGGCAAGCGCTGGTTCTATCCGCCGAACTTGCGTGTGCAGGGCAAGCCGGTGAACGATCTGTTGCTCGCGATTCCGTCGATGTATCGGCGTGAGCCGCTCGATGCGCCAGGCCGCCCGGCAGGCAAGAGCGCCTTTGAAAAGCATCTGCTCGATACGCTGGTGGAGTTGAAGGCCGATATCGTCGTGCTGGATGGTTTGCTGATCATTCTCGACGAACTGGTGCGGCCGGGTGCGCCGTTCTATCGCAAGATCGTGAATATTCATCCGGGCGTGACGCGCGCGGAATCGCCGTACGAGCGGCGCGGCGCGTATGCGACGCTCGACGCGCTCTATGGCGCGCGCGGCAAGAAAGTGGTCAACTGGAAGACGATGGAAACCGTGGCGGTCGAACCACTCTATCTGACCGGCGCATCGTTTCACTACGTCGACAACGGGATCGATTCTGGCGAGGTGATTCACGACGTGCTGAATACCGAAATCGATAAGGACGATACGATCCTCGAACTGCGCTGGAACAATTTCAACCGCAGCCTTTTTCCAGCTTTGAACGAAGGGCTCGCGATGATGGCCGGGCAGTCGGTGCAAGTCGAGGCGTGATTGGCGAAGCGTGCGCCGCTTTGGATGCTAATTGTGGGCGCACGCCGCCGTCGACGGAGCACTGTTCAGCACGCGTCGCATCGGGCTGGTTGCTGTTGCTGTTGCTGTTGCTGCTGCTGCGCGGGCGTGTGCTTCTTGACGCCAAGTCTTCGCGACGCGCTGCCGGAAATCACGAAACTAAGCACAGCAAGCACCCACACGCCGCCGCCGCCGTAGACCATTACCCAGCCGAAGCCCTGCATCAACGCGGCATGCACGACGCTTCCTGAAGGGTCGATTTGTGTCAGCGCCGGCATCCCGGTTCTGATCGCTTCGACATCGCCTGCCGCAATTTTCTCCGCGAGCTTGCCGAGCGGCGCGGTGTCGAGCGACTTCGGCAGTCGCGTCTTCAGATTGAAAAGAATGCCGCCGACCAGGATTGCGCCCATCAACGCGATGTTGATCGCGAGCGTAGTCATCCGCGCGCTCATATCGATGCCCGAGGCCATGCCCGCGCGTTCGGCGGGAACCGCGGCGGTCGTCGTATTGGTGACGGGCGTATTGGTGAGGCCGAGGCCCGCGCCCGCCACCATGCAACCGGGCAACATGGTCCACACGTCAGCATGCGCGGCGCTGCTGCCGTATCGCATCAGCATGAAGCCGAGGCCGATCGTGAAAAGACCGGCAGGTATGGCGATTCCCGAGCCATAACGCAATGCCAGCCGTTCGCCGAGCGGCGGAAACAGCAGCGTCGGCAACGTGTAGGCGAGCAAGGCGAGTCCGGCGCTCACGCTGTCATAACCGAGACCGATCTGGAAATAGATCGGCAGATAGATCATGAACGGCCAGAAGCTGAAGTTCATGCCCGCCGAGCCCATCAGTGCGCCGGAAAACTGCGGAATCCTGAACACAGAAAAGTCGAACATGGGACGGGCACTGAGCTTCTCGGCAAACAGAAAAGCCACGAAGGCGACCAGTGTTACCGCGATGATGAAAAGCGCTCGCGGATCGCCGAAGCCGAGCGCCGGAACCTGCGTGATGAAATACACGAGCCCGAATACCGCGAGCGACAGCGTGACGATGCCGGCAATGTCGAGCGTATGCGCGTGCGGGTCGCGCGATTCCTGCACGCCGCTGAAAACGAGCGTCAAGGTCACGACAGCGAGTAGCGCGTGCACCCAGAAGACCCATTGCCAACTCGATAGCGCCACGATCGCCCCGCCGATGATCGGCCCAAAGCCGAGCCCGATGCCGAAGATGATGCCCCACGCGCTGAATGCGCGAGCGCGTTCGGGTCCTTCGTTGAACTGATGCGATAGCACAGCCACCTGGCAGATCAGCATGGCGCCGCCGCTCGCGCCTTGCAACAGGCGCGCGACGATCAGCGTCGGCACGCTTTGCGCGAGTCCGCAGATCAACGAGGTGATGCCGAACAGGGCGATGCCGATCACGAAGATGCGTCGGCGGCCGAATCGGTCTGCCAGCGTGCCGGTCGCCATCAGGACGGTGGTCACCGCGAGCGTGTACGCGTTCATGATCCACTGCATGCCTTTGAAGTCGCCGTGCAACACGCGCTCGAGCGTCGGCAGGATCACCGGCACGCTGGAGATTTCGAGGCCGAACATCAGCGACGCAAGACACACCGCGCCCAACGCCAGCGTGTTTTTGCGCAGCGAGAGGAAGGTGGCCGGTTGCGAAGTTTCGCTCGCGATGGTTCGTGCAGGGCGCGGCTCGCGCGAGATCGCTCGATGCTCTGCAGTTGCAGCCGCGCGGGGCCGTTCTTCGCGCCGTGGCGGCGCGATCGGATCATTGGACATGAAATTTCACCTTGTTAGTCGATGGGCTTGCCCACCACGGACTGTGTAATATAGGGGGAATTAATGTCCCCATTGACGCACGAAAATCCCAGAAATGTGTCTCGATGGGAACCAATAAGGCAAGGGTATGAGCGACATCCTCGATGGTGTGACGACGTTCGTGCGCGTGGTCGAAACGGGCAGTTTCGCGCTCGCGGCGGAACGGATGAACCTGACGCGCTCGGCGGTCGGCAAAGTGATCGTTCGGTTGGAGAAGCGTCTCGGCGTACGCCTGCTCAATCGGACGACGCGCAGCCAGAGCCTCACTGAAGACGGCCAGGCTTACTACGACCGCTGCGTGCGCGCGCTGGCCGAACTCGAAGCCGCAGAAGCCGATCTGGACTCTGGACGACGCGAGCCCAAAGGCCGATTGCGCGTGAGTGTGCCGCAGGCTTTCGGTCATTACTGCGTCGCACCGGTACTGCTCGGCCTTGCCCGCAAGCATCCGCAACTGAAGATCGACATTTCGATTACCGACCGCTTCGTCGACGTGATCGAAGAGGGTTTCGATCTCGTGGTGCGCGTAGGTCCGCTCGCGGACAGCGTGAGTCTTGCCGCGCGCAAGCTCGGCATGCAGCACGCGAGTATCGGCGCCGCGCCCGCCTATCTGGCGCGGCATGGCACGCCGCGCAGCGTGGATGAATTGCGCGGACACGCCGTGATTGCCTACTTGCGGGCAGGGTCGGCGCAGCCGTGGGATGTGGTCGACGTCGACGGGCAAATCCGCCGCGCGCAAGTTCAGCCGCAGCTCGGTTTCGACGACATGAAGGGTATTGTCGATGCCGCTCTCGCCGGCTTCGGCCTCGCGTGGCTGCCGAGTTGGCTATTGGCCCGTTATGCGCAAACAGGCGAGCTGGTGACGGTGATGGAGAATTGTTTCCGGCCTGCTCAGGAGATCCACCTGGTGTGGCCGACGAGTCGCTATCTGGCGCTGAAAACGCGCTGCGCGATCGATGCGCTGGTCGCGGAGATTCCCGCCATGATCGGGGCGCCCGCCGCGGGCGCCCCGAGTTCACGCGATGCTTAGAACTGCAGCGTTGCGCTGGCTACGGCGGTGCGCGTCGGCGATGGCGCCACGTAGTAGCCCCACGCCGTCGTCCAGTAACGGCGGTTGAACAGGTTGTTGATCCCCGCGCGGAATGTCACGTCCTTGCCGGCGATCTTCGTCTCATAGCGGCCGCTCAGATCGAACGTGGTGTAAGCCGGCACGAACTGCGTGTTCTGCGCGTCGACGGCCTGGTTGCCGACATACTTGCCGCCGAACGCCAGCGTCAGCGGACGCAGATACGACGGGTTGTATTCGATCCGGCCCGTCACGGTGAAGCGCGGCGCGCCGTAGATGCGCTTGCCTTCCACGGTCGGATCGTTGACGTCCATGGCCTTCGTGTCGAGCCACATTACGCCGCCCATGACGCGCCATTCGCTGGTGAGCGCAAGCCAGCCGCTCGCGTCGAGGCCCTGATAGCGCTTGGTGCCGTCCTGCACGAAGATGTTGTCGACGTTCGTGTAGTTGTAGCCCTGATCGACGCGGAACAGCGCGAGGTTGGCGCCCCACTTGGCGTGGTCGGTTTTAAAGCCGACTTCGTACTGCTTGCTGCGCAGTGGGCCGAACGTGTCCGGGTAGTTGAGGTTGGTGTTCGACGCGGCACCGCCCTGTTCCAGCGACTCGACGTAGCTCGCGTACAGCGTCGAGTACGGATCGGTCTTGAACATCAGCGCGAAGGTCGGCGTGACAGGGTCCGCCTGGTATTGCGACGACACCGCGCCGCTCGGGTCGTACACGTGCTGCTGATATTGCGTGTAGCGCACGCCGACCAGCGCCGACAGACGCGACGTGAGCTGCACGGTGTCGCTCGCGTACACGGCGGCTTGCGTGATGCGCTGCTGACGGTACAGGTTCGAGCCGATGCTGACTTCGTCGTTGGTCAGCAAGGTGCTGGCGTACAGATTGCCGTTGCCGAGGAAGTAGCCTTCGTTCCAACCCGTGCTATTGCTGTATTCGCTGGTTTGCGTTTCGAAACCGGCGCCTACCACCACGTCGTGCTTGATGCTGCCCGTGTTGAAATGGCCTTGCACCATGCCGTCGACGTTCTGGTAGAAGTAACGCGTCATGGCCGCATAGAGCGTGTTCGAGTAGTTGCCTGCGGCGTCGGAAACGAACAGGAAGCTATCCGAATTGGTGCGGTTCTCCTTGGCGAAGCGGTACTTCAGGCTCGCGTGCCAGTTGTCGGAGATGCGGTAATCCAGGCCCGTGCCGAACGAGGCCATCTCGGTCTCGTAGTAGTTCTGCGGTTGCGTGAGCGCGTGGGTGACTTTGCTCGCGTCGGGAATGCCGCCGGCGTCGCCGCCGAACATCAGGCCGAACAGGGTGCCGTTGGTTCTGCGCTTCTGGTAGAACGCGTCGGCGCTCCACGTCAGGTCCGGCGTAATGCGGAAGTCGAACGCGAGCGAGGCGACCTGGCGGCGCACGTGGCCGTGGTCCTCGGCGGTGTTGCCGTTTTCGTTGACGAGGTTCAGGCGGTAGCCGAAACGGTCGTCATTGCCGAAGCGGCCGCCCAGATCGACGGCCTCGCTGAACACGCCGGCCGACCTGTAGCCGACCGTGATGCTGCGGTACGGCGTGTTGGTGGGACGCTTCAACACGTAATTGACGATGCCGCCCGGCGAGCCGAAGCCATACATGAAGCCGGACAGGCCCTTGAGCAATTCGACCTGCTCGAACGGTTCGAGCGAGAGATCCGTATCCCACGACGGGAAGGTCTGGCCGTCCACCTTGATGCTGTTCAGCGTGTCGATCGGCATGCCGCGCACGGTGAACATCGAATTTTCGCTGATCGCGTTTTCGCTGATCACCGACACGGCCGGATCGTACTTGTACAGATCGTTGGCGGTCGTCGCGAACAGATCCTGCGCTTCGTCGCTCGTCACGATGTGAGTCGAAAACGGCGTGTCCACCTGCTTGCGCGAACCCAGCGCGCCTGCGCTGACCGTGTCGGCCTGCGCCACGGTGGTGTCTTTTGCCGCCGAGACGCTCACGGCCGGCAGCGTCGCGGCGGCGTCGCTGGCCGCGACCTGCGCCCAGCCCGGAGTCGACAGCGTGGAAAGCGTCAAACCGACGCTGGCCAGAAGCCCCGCGCTCAGCAGCGAGGGAGTACGGCGTTGGCCGCGCACAAACGCCGGTCGGCCGGCGACAAAGAATTTCTGCATGTTGTTCGAATTGGACAGGAGTGACGCTCGCCGCGCACCAGAAATGTGCGAAACGACGTCATCGGAAGCGGGTGGTTAAGTAATCGAAGTGTAAGAACGCGACTGCGCTCAAATGGTAATGCATCTGATTCGCATTAACAATCTGTTTGTTTCGAGTTCTTAGTCATCTATAAGACATCTGTCATAAGACAAGGTGAAATCGGCCCAAAGCCTTATCCGGCGGGGCTCGGCCCCTTGGAGGGTGTTTCCGGGATATGTTTGTTTAGCAGCGAGTAGAGGAAAACACGCATATACTCACGCTCTGGCCGTAGAAAGTAGTGCCGTGCGTCGCGCCGCCTTGTTGTTTTGCCGCAACGCGCCGGTCGGCACCACCCAACGCTCTGTCTAACACTTCACCTAGCAAAGCACCGAACATGTCCACACCGCCGAAGATCATCTACACCCTGACCGACGAAGCGCCTGCTCTGGCGACCTACTCGCTGCTGCCGATCGTGAAGGCGTTCACGCGCTCGTCCGACGTGATCGTCGAGACGCGCGATATTTCGCTTGCCGGCCGGATCATCGCTGCATTTCCCGACTACCTGAGCGCGGAACAGAAGGGCTCCGACGATCTGGCGGAACTGGGTGGACTCACCACGCGTCCGGAAGCGAACATCGTCAAGCTGCCGAACATCAGCGCGTCGGTGCCGCAACTGAAGGCCGCGATCACGGAACTGCGCGATCAGGGCTACAAGCTGCCGGCGTACCCGGACGTCGCGAATACCGACGCCGAAAAAGACGTCAAGGCTCGCTACGACAAGATCAAGGGCAGCGCGGTCAACCCGGTGCTGCGTGAAGGGAATTCGGACCGCCGCGCACCGCTGTCGGTCAAGAACTACGCACGCAAGCATCCGCACAAGATGGGCGCCTGGAGCGCGGACTCGAAGTCGCACGTCGCGCACATGAGCGGCGGTGATTTCTACGGCAGCGAAAAATCGGCGCTGATAGCGGCAGCCGGCGCGGTGAAGATCGAACTGACGGCCGCCGACGGCTCGAAGACGGTCCTGAAGGAAAAGACCGCCGTGCAAGCAGGCGAGATCATCGACGCTTCCGTGCTGTCGAAGAACGCGCTGCGCAGTTTCATCGAAGCGGAAATCGCCGACGCGAAGGCGAAGGGCGTGCTGTTCTCGGTGCACCTGAAGGCCACCATGATGAAGGTGTCGGATCCGATCATCTTCGGTCACGTGGTGTCGGTGTTCTACAAAGACGTGCTGACCAAGCACGCCGACGTGCTGGCGCAAGCCGGCTTCAACCCGAACAACGGCATCGGCGATCTGTACGCGCGCCTGAAAGACCTGCCGGCTGAAACGCGCGAAGCGATCGAAGCCGACGTCAAAGCGCAATACGCACAGCGTCCGCAACTGGCCATGGTCAATTCGGACAAGGGCATTACCAGCCTGCACGTGCCGAGCGATGTGATCGTCGACGCGTCCATGCCGGCCATGATCCGCGAGTCGGGCAAGATGTGGGGCGCGGACGGCGCGCTGCACGACGCCAAGGCCGTGATTCCGGACCGCTGCTACGCGGATGTTTATCAGGCAGTGATCGAAGACTGCAAGAAGCACGGCGCGTTCGACCCGGTCACGATGGGCACGGTGCCGAACGTCGGCCTGATGGCACAAGCGGCTGAAGAATACGGTTCACACGACAAGACGTTCCAGATCCCGGCAAACGGTGTGGTTCGCGTGACGGACGCTGCCGGCACGGTGCTGATCGAACAACCGGTGGAAGCGGGCGACATCTGGCGCATGTGCCAGACCAAGGACGCACCGGTTCAGGACTGGGTCAAGCTGGCGGTCAACCGCGCCCGCGCCACCAACACGCCTGCCGTGTTCTGGCTGGACGCGGCTCGCGCGCACGACGCCCAGATGATCAAGAAGGTCGAGCAATACCTGAAGAACCACGACACCAACGGTCTGGACATCCGCGTCATGACGCCGGTCGAAGCGACCAAGTTCTCGATCGAGCGTATCCGCGCCGGCAAGGACACGATCTCGGTCACCGGCAACGTGCTGCGCGACTACCTGACCGACCTGTTCCCGATCATGGAACTGGGCACCAGCGCGAAGATGCTGTCGATCGTTCCGCTGATGGCCGGTGGCGGCATGTTCGAAACCGGCGCGGGCGGTTCGGCGCCGAAGCACGTTCAGCAACTGGTCGAAGAAGGTTTCCTGCGTTGGGATTCGCTGGGTGAATTCCTGGCGCTGGCCGCGTCGCTCGAACATCTGAGCAGCGCCTATCACAACCCGAAGGCGCAGGTTCTGGCCAAGACGCTGGATCGGGCAACCGGCAAGTTCCTCGACAACGACAAGTCACCGGCGCGCAAGGTTGGAGGTATCGACAACCGTGGCAGCCACTTCTACCTCGCGATGTACTGGGCGGAAGCACTGGCCGCGCAAACCGAAGACGCCGCGCTGCAAGCGCAGTTCGCCGGCGTGGCGAAGGCACTGGCTGAGAACGAAGCGAAGATCGTCGAAGAACTCGGTGCGGCACAAGGCAAGCCGGTGGACATCGGCGGCTACTATCGTCCGAATGTCGAACTGACGAGCAAGGCCATGCGCCCGAGCGCCACGCTGAACAAGATCGTGGACGCGGTTGCTTAAAGCAACGAAGTAAGCGGTAAACATGACGATGGCGCTTTCGAGCGCCATCGTCGTTTTTACTCCAACGTGAGCAGCGGCCATACCGGCCATCACACGTGAACGATTTCCCAATCGCTGAGCTTCTCTGGAATTTCCAGCGTCGACGTGTCGTCGCCTTCCGAGAGATGCGGGCAGATCAAGCCGCGTGCGAGATCGTCGGCGGCCTGTTGCGGGCTGGCGAATTCACCGAGCGTTTCGTTGCCGTAGGTTGCCTCCCAGCCGTCGTGGCCCGGCAAAATGTAGAAAGCACCCTGATTCGAACCGAAGCGAAAGCCTTTCATTTTTAGTCTCCCAATTGCCATTTAAAAACCGCGATGCCGTGGCGGCTTCGTTTCACAGGTTGGGATTCTTCAGACTATGTTTCCGCCTATCCCACTCCGCTCGACTACTGAAGCACCGGCTCTTGTAAAAGAGTCTACGTCAGCAGGTAGTGTCGCAAGTGGTTGTTAGACGCCTCGTTTGATCAAAAAATATCCTGCAAAAAGAAAGACTTATCGTCTGTGTTTCGCGATGTGCAACGTGGGGCGGCATTGCGAAATGCCGGTTTTGTGCCACGCACCACGATTTTTTACGAAGCGCGCGATCGTTCCGCATCGTGAAATTTTAGGGGTTCAGGTGCGGCCCTCGTGCGAGCGGGCCGGCTGGCAAAGCAGCGTGGCGAGCGCCGCCGTCCCAATCAACCCGCGATCCGGCGGAGGAAATCGAGCATTACGCGATTGAATTGCGCCGGCCGTTGCAGCGGGGCGAAATGGCTCACGCCGGGCAGCAGGATCAACTCCGCGCCGGGAATGCTGCGGGCGAGATAGTCGGCGTGTTCCGGCTTGATGAATTCGTCGTGCTCGCTTTGCACAATCGCGACCGGCACATCGATCTGAGCCAGATCGTCGGCGGAATAGTTGGGCTCGGTTTTCATCATCGTGCTGACCGCGCCGACAAACGCCTCGAAGTCGTCCGGTGTCGCCGATAGCTGCGCGTAGTCTTTCGCATGACGGCTGAAGCAGCGCTCGATCACCGGCGTCGGCACGAACGGCTTCGTGCCGCTCGGGTCCATGTTGCAGCCGAAGAAGAACACGCCCGCCACGCGCTGCGGCGCGGTGCTGCCCAATACCATCGCGACGCAGGCGCCGTCGCTCCAGCCCACCAGCCCGGCGCGTTCGAGTTGCAGCGCGTCCATGACGGCCAGCACGTCGGACGCCATCAGCTCGTAGCGGTAGGGTCGCGCGTCGCGAGTGCTGCGGCCGTGGCCGCGGCTGTCGACGACCACCACGCGATGCCCCACGCCGAGCAGCGCGGGCACCTGGTAGCCCCAATTGCCGCTGTGCCCGAGACCGCCGTGCAGCAGAATCACCGGCGCGCCGGCGCCATACGACGCGTACCAGATTCGCGCGCCTTCGTGCTCGGCATAGCCTTCGTCGCTCGGGACCGGCAGCGGCGCCGCGCCGTGAGCTTCGAAGTGTTCGAGGTCGTCGTCGTGCGGGTTGGTGGAGGATTCCATCGCTGTTGTCTCCGCTGTATGGGATTCGCTAGGTTGCCAGCGTTGCCACCAGAAGATCAACCGACCTACGAGTTTTTGCGTGCCGACAAGTCCGCTGTCACTGCATACCGGACGACTCGTAACTCACATCCGATACCACCCCATTCGGGTCGATGGTCACGATCAGATCACGCTTGGAGAACTTGAGGTTGAACGCCGAACCGCTCGTGGTGTGGTACGCATAAACGAGGGCCTGGCCATTCTTGTCCTTGATGATCGGATAGACAGCATAGCCAGCGGGTCTGCCCAGCAACGCAATGACCTGATCGCGAGTCGTCGTGCCTTTGACGATGGCCGAGCGCTTCGACGCGTCGAACGTACTGGCGTCATCCTTGAACGTGGAGACGAATACGTTCGATACCATCACGTCCTTCCAGAAGCCCAGTTCCAGTGAGCGCGCCGGTATCACGCCGGTTTCGAGCGGCGTGCCGCCAGTGGATGCGTACGCGTAAGAGAGCAGCGTGACGTCTTCCTCGTTCTTGGTGACGGTGCTCTGGCGAAACGGACTGCCGTACTTTGCTCGCGCGTCGGTCATAGTCGTTTTGCCGTATTGCAAAGCCGCATCATCGGGACGGACGAAGTTCGTGCCGGCGCAGCCACTCAGAATGCCGACAAGAGCGGCACTCAGGCAAATCATCGCAATCTTGTTCATAAAGTCCCCCGGGACAACGGAAAAAAGGCGTGCGGTCTGCACTGTTTTGATTGCTGCTCCGTCAAGCGAGCTTTTGCATGTCCCGCGAACAGTGGATATCGACGGGATTGACGATAACCACCGCGCGGGATTATCGACACTTAGCTAGAAACGTACGCCACATATGGCCCCGTGCCACCGCCCGAAGAAGCGCGGCCCGAAATCCCGTAATACACATGACGGCCATAAAAGAACGGCAAACCGAAGTCGAACTGCCGGGTCATATAGATGCCGAGATTATTGAATGCGTTATTCCCCGATGAAGTCAGCGTCGCGCCGTTTGCGATATTGAAGCCGAGTGTCACGCTCGCCGGATTCGTCCCCGCCAGCGTCGAGGTACGGCCCACGGTCGCAGCCGGAATGTAGTATCCCGACGACGCGTCGCGCGCGATGGTCGTGTCCGGGAAGAACAGCACCGTCGAGCCCGAATCGAAGAACGTCTGCGTGAACGTGGTGCCACCATAGGACGACGTGAAGTCGCCGTTCAGGTCCGTTCGGATAATCGGCGCGCCCGTGCCGTTCAGCACGTTATTGGCCTGCGTGTCGATGCCGAACACGAGCGTGCCTTGAGCCGTTGTGCTGCCGCTATCGGACACCTGCGCCATTTCCAGAATCACACCGTTGTTATCCTGCGGGAATCGCGCGACCGGGTTGCTGATCTGTTTTGCGACGGGCACCGAGGTGGCATTGCCAGCATTGGTGTAATAGAACTGCGAGAGCGTCGTCAGGGCACACTGCGAGCCGCAGTCCGTCGGGCTCACGCCGATGCCGAGAATGCCGTTTGCGCCGAGATCGGCCGCGGTGGCGAGTGGCCGGCCTACCTGGCATTCGCTCGGTGCGGCAAGGGTCAGCGCTGAATCGCCGATCACATGAATCGGCACCGACGGTGCAATCTCGCTCGACAGCGCGATGTCCGCGAGATGCACCGAACCCCATGCATAGCCGCTGCCGAACAACGCGCATTCAGCGAGCGGCAGGCCGCTCGACTGATCCGTTTCGGCGGTGAGCGCACTGAAGGTGGCATTCGGAATCGCTGAGCGAACCAGACGCAGCCCGAACGATGCCGTATCGACGATCACGTTCGGAATCGTCGTGCAACTCGCGGTCGCGTTGGAGCCGGGCGCGCAGATTTTGACGCTGACCATCGGCTGGTTGTGAATGCCCGTTCCGCTCACCGTCACCGACATCGTGTTGCCGGGGCCGGCCGGCGTCGGCACGGCAGACGCATCGACGGCGAGCACGTTGGGTGTCGAGTCGTTGGTAAGGGGATTGGACGTCGTGCCGCCCGGTCCCGTCGGCGCACTGGCGGCAGCCGGTGCATTTGCCGTGGAGTTGCTGCTGGAGCCACCGCCACCGCCGCCGCAGCCGGCGAGATTGAGTGCCAACCCGAGCCCGAGCGTCGCGGCAATAATCCTTGCGATTTTGCGCACTGTTGTTCTCTCTCTAATGATTTTAATGAGTTACTTGATGTCGTCAGCGCTCACACCTTGCGGCAGCGATTGCGGTATATAGGCGCGGCCCACGAAGGCGCCCATATGGCCGCCGGTCTCCACGACCAGCGCCGACTGATGCACGACGGCGGGCCCGTAGCCGCCGCCTTGCGTGGCGTGGGCATCGGTGAGTGCCTGGACATAGGTCGGGAAGTAAGTGGCGAGCAGCGTTTTGAGCGGCGGCATGGTCGGGCCTTCCCAGCTCAACGCGAAGACCGTATTGCCCGCGCCGATGTATTCGCTCACCATGGTGCCCGATGGCAGCGTCGTCTGGCTCACGGTGTAACTCGCCGAGGCCGCACTGCCACTTGCGGCGAAGCGCGCTACCGCCGCGCTATTCTGGTTGGCCGCCCCTGCACTCGTGCTACTGGCCGTAACCGGATAGGTCGGCGCGCCACCCAATGCCGCATACGCCGGGGCGGCCAGAGCAAACGACGCCGCGGTCACCGCGAGTATTCGAAATTGACTCATTATCATTTTTTTGTTTTCGAAGTTTTGGAGAATACGCGCGAGCGGTTATTTATCCTCGAACTCGCGCGAAGCCGATATTAGCGTGAGCGTGTTCGATTAAATCAGACGATTAATGGTGAAAATCGGGCTCTGTTTGAAAATGAAAGGTAACGCGCATCCGCCGTTCAATCTTCGGCGAGTTTCTCGATCAGCATCGCAACGAAGGTTTCCGTCACGGGCGGCAGTGTCCGGCCGCGTTTCTTGATGAGAGCGATGGGGCGAGTGAACGCGGGGTCGTCGACCGCGCGCACGATCAGTTCGGGCTCCGCTCTGACTTCACGGGCCGACGCCGGCAGGATCGTCACGCCGAGTCCCGCGCGCACCATCGCGACCGCGCTCATCATGTAGGTCGGCTCGCACGCGATCTCCGGCGTGCAGTGAGCGTTAGCGAAAGCGCTGTCGACCACCGTCCGCACGCTCGTGCCTTGGGCGGTCAGCACGAGCGGCGTGGCGGCGAGATCGGCGAGCGTGATGTGCCGCCGCCGGGCAAGCGCATGCCGCTTCGGGAACACGGCAACCAGCCGGTCGATGCCCGCATGCAGCACCTCGAAAGCGGCGTCGTCGAGCGGGCCGCCGGTCAGCCCGATATCGACCTCTTCATTGCGCACCAACGTATTGACCATGCTGGCGACCACGTCGCGTACATGGAAGCTCACGCGCGGCACGGCCTTCTTGATGCCCTGCACGAGTTCGGGCAACACGCTGGCCGCGAACGTGGGCAGGCAGGCGATCCGCACGGTGCCGCTCGCGCCTTCGCCGAGCGCGCGCGCATCGATCAGCACGTGCTCCATATCATGCAGCGACTTTTGCAAGAGCGGCAGCAGTTCACGGCCGGTCGGCGTGAGCGCGACATTGCGGCTGTTGCGGTCGAACAGGCGCATGCCGACCGTTTCTTCGAGGCGGCGAATCTGCACCGTCAACGCCGGTTGCGACAGATGCAGCCGCGTCGCCGCGCGCGTGAAGCTGCCCGTTTGCGCGACGGCGATAAAGGCGCGGATGTCCCGAAGATTCAGATCCATGATGGTTTGTAATTGCTGCGATCAAATCATTTCAATTGATTTATAGTCGCTTCGAACTTACGCTGGATCGCAGTAAAAAACAATCTCGGAGACAAGCACATGCTGCCATTACTGGGGCTCGCTACCATCGTCGTGCTGCTCGGCGCGATTCTGTCGAAACGCATGTCGCCGCTGGTGGCGCTCATCATCGTGCCGATTGCGGCGTCGCTCATCGGCGGCTTCGGCTTTCAGACCAGCAAGTTCGTGATCGACGGGCTCAAGAGCCTTGCGCCGGTCGTCGGCATGTTCGTGTTCGCGATTCTTTATTTCGGCACCATCACCGACGCGGGCACGCTCGATCCGATCATCGACCGCATTCTGCGCGCGGTCGGCACGCGGCCCACGCGAATCGTGATGGGCACCACGCTGCTCGCGCTGCTGATCCATCTGGACGGCTCCGGCGCCGTGTGCTTTCTGGTCACGATTCCCGCCATGCTGCCGCTCTACGATCGGCTGAAGATGGACCGGCGCGTGCTGGCCGCAGCGGTTTCGATGGCGGCCGGCATCAACTTTCTGCCGTGGACGGGGCCGATGATTCGCGCCTCCGCCTCGCTTCATCTGCCGATCTCGGCTCTGTTCAATCCGTTGATTCCGGTGCAGGCGATCGGCCTCGTATTCGTGTTCGGCATGGCGTTCTGGCTCGGGCGGCGCGAGGAAAAACGCCTCGGTCTCACGGCCGCGAGCGGTTCGGTGCCCATGCCTAAACGCGAACTGACGCCCGAAGAACAGGCGCTGCGCCGGCCAAAGAACTTCTGGTTCAACATCGTGCTGACGCTGGTTGTGCTCGGCACGATGGTCGTGATGGGCGAGAAAATTCCGCCGGCGATCATGTTCATGGTCGGCCTGTGCATCGCGCTGATGGTGAACTATCCGAACGTCGACATGCAGCGCAAACGGATCGACGCGCATGCTCGCGCGGCCTTGATGATGGCCGGCATTCTGCTCGCGGCCGGCGTGTTCACCGGCGTGATGCAAGGCAGCGGCATGCTGAAGGCGATGGCGCAGTCGGCGGTCGGTTTCGTGCCGCCCGCGATGGCCAGTCATATTCCCGTTGCGCTCGGCTTGCTGTCGATGCCGCTCAGCATGTTGTTCGACCCCGACTCGTTCTATTTCGGCGTCCTGCCGGTGATCGCCGAAGTGGCCGGCCAGCTCGGCGTGCCCGCGGTGCACGTCGGCCAGGCCGCGTTGCTCGGCCAGATGACCACCGGCTTTCCGGTCAGCCCACTGACACCCGCCACTTTCCTCGTGGTCGGCCTGTGCGGGATCGATCTCGCCGACCATCAGAAATTCACGTTCCCCTTGCTGTTCGGCGCGTCGATCGTGATGACGATCGCCTGCGTCGCGCTGGGGATATTCTCACTGTGAGCTTCACCGAATGGATGTGACCAGCATGACAGCCACTCAATCTCAACGGACCGTGCGCATCGGCGCGGGCGCGGGTTATTCCGGCGACCGTATCGAACCCGCCGTCGAACTGGCGGAACACGGCGCGCTCGATTACCTCGTCTTCGAGTGCCTCGCGGAGCGCACGATTGCGATCGCGCAGCAGGCGCGCAGCAAGGACCCGCAGCTCGGCTACGACCCGTTGCTCGAAACGCGCATGAAGGCGGTGCTGCCCGCCGCGTTGCGCAACGGCGTGCGGATCATTTCGAACATGGGCGCGGCGAATCCGCTCGCGGCGGCGCGCAAGACCGCGGAGATCGCGCGCTCGCTCGGGCTTGGCGAGGTGAAGATCGCAGCGGTCACCGGCGACGATGTACTCGACGTCGTTCGTCAGGGCGATTTCTGCTTCGTGGAATCCGGAGAACGTGTGTCGGACAAGGATCGGCTCGTGTCCGCAAATGCGTATCTCGGCGCGAGCGCGATCGTCGATGCACTTGCGGCCGGCGCGCAGATTGTGTTGACCGGGCGCGTGGCCGATCCGTCGCTGTTCGTCGCGCCGCTGATTCACGAATTCGGCTGGCGCATGGACGACTGGCAGACGCTCGGGCAGGCGACGGTGATCGGCCATCTGCTCGAATGCGCGGGGCAAATCACCGGCGGCTATTTCGCGGATCCGGGCTTCAAGGATGTTCCTGAACTGGCGAGGCTCGGTTTTCCGATTGCCGAAGTCGGACCGGACGGCGCGGTGATCGTCACCAAGCTCGCTCAAGCCGGCGGACGAGTCACCGAGGCGACCTGCAAGGAGCAACTGCTGTATGAGATTCATGACCCGCAGCGCTATCTGCAACCGGATGTGGTCGCGGATTTCTCACAGGTGCGTGTCGCGCAGGAAGCGCCGGATCGCGTTCGCGTGAGCGGCGGACGAGGCACGCCGCGCACGGATACGCTGAAGGTGTCGGTTGCTTATTTCGATGGTTATATCGGCGAAGGGCAAATTTCGTACGGCGGTCCCGGCGCGTTGGCGCGCGCGCGGCTCGCGCTCGATATCGTGCGGGAACGGCTCACGCTGACCGGCGTGCAGACGCGTGAATTGCGTTTCGATCTGATCGGCGTGAACGCATTGCACGGCGAAACGGCGGCTGCCGGTTATGCCGAGCCGTATGAGGTGCGTGCGCGAGTGGCGGGGCGCACGGCCTCGCTCGCGGAAGCGGTGCGGATCGGCAACGAGGTGGAGACGCTTTACACCAATGGTCCGGCAGGCGGAGGCGGCGTCACGAAGTTGGCGCGCGAAGTCGTCGCGGTGCAATCGGTTTTACTGCCGCGCGAGCATGTGACGCCGGCATTCTCGATGGTGGAGGCGTGAGATGAAATTACGTGAGCTGGCTCATTCGCGTACCGGCGACAAAGGCAATACGCTCAACATCTCGGTGATCTGCTATGACGCGAAGAACTATGAACATCTACGCACGGTGCTGACGCCGGAGCGGCTCAAAGCGCATCTGCGTGATGTAGTGCAGGGCGAGGTGGCGCGCTACGACCTGCCCGCGATTGCCGCGTTCAACTTCGTGCTGGGCAATGCGCTCGGCGGCGGCGTGACGCGTTCGCTCGCACTCGACGCACACGGCAAGTCGCTGAGTTCGTCGTTGATGGATCTCGATGTCGAGGCGCCGACCGCGTAGTACGCGAATGCGGCCGCCTTCAGGCGTCCGCTTCTTCCCAAGGCGGCACAGGATGCCAGGCCTCGATCAACTCATCGATGAAAAGCCGCACTTTCGGAGTCAGGTGCCGGCGCGTCGGATAGATCGCGCGAATCGGCAGCGCCTGCGCTGCGAACGATTGCAGCAACGGTTGCAAGCGCCCCTGGCGGATTTCACTCGCAACCAGATAGGTGGGCAGATTGATGATGCCCACGCCATTCACCGCCGCGCCGACTAGAGCCTCGGCGCTGTCCATCTTCAATCTGCCGCCGGTTTCCACGACCTGTTGCTCGACGCCGGCAAAGAGCCACGGTTGCGGTCGTCCCAGGCTGACGAATTGCAGGCACTCGTGGTGCGCGAGATCGAGCGGCGAGACCGGCGCGCCGCGCTTCCCCAGATAACCCGGCGACGCACACGTGATCAGCTTTTGCGTGGCCACTGTGCGGGCGATGAGCCGCGAGTCCGGTTTCGGTTCGCCGACGCGGATGGCGACGTCGACCCCCTCGTCGACGAGATCGACGAAGCGGTCCGTGAAGCTGACCTCGGCGCTGACCGCCGGCCAGCGTTCGAGAAACGACGCGATGATCGGCAACACCTGGCGGTGACCGAGCGCAATCGGCAGGCTGATGCGTAACGTGCCTGCCGGCGTCCCGCTGCGCACCGCCATGGCCGTCTCGGTCTCTTCGAGGTCTTCGAGTATCTGCGTGCAGCGCGCGTAAAACACGGAGCCGTCGTCGGTGAGTCCCAGACTATGCGGCGTTCGATGCAGCAGCCGCACCTGCAAGCGCGCCTCGAGACGGGCAATGATCTTGCCGACCGCCGAGCGCGTGATCCCGAGTTGCTGCCCCGCCGACGTAAAACTGCCGGCCTTGACCACGGTGACGAAGGTCGCGATGTCGTTGATGTTGCCGAGCGCCAAGTCGAGATCCTCCCCAACGGGTGTGTGCAACGTGGATGAGCGGCTTCGCGCGATCTGTCGCGCTCCGATGATAGCGCGTCGCCCGTCTGTCGCGGTGAAGGGGAGCCACATTCCCCATCGATCCTCCTACTCTCCGTTCAGGACGCAATGCCCTCAATTTCAATGTCTGAATCGGAGAAACATCCATGGATGCCAATCAATTTGCCAGCTCGTCCGCGAGACCGGCACTCGCGAGCGACGGTGCGCCGCCCATGACGACTGTGGCGGCGGCCACGCGCGGACCGTCATGGGCCGCGGTTTTATCCGTCGCGGTCGGCTCATTCGCTTTCGTCGCCACGGAATACATGCCCGTCGGCTTGTTGCCGCAGATCGCGCACGATCTCGGCGTCACGCCCGGCACAGCAGGACTGATGGTGACGACGCCGGGCATCATCGCCGCGATCTCGGCGCCGGCGCTGCTGCTTGCCGCGGGCCGCATCAACCGCCGTTTGATCCTGTTGCTGCTGGCCGTGCTGCTGCTCGCGTCGAACGTGATCTCCGCAATCGCACCGAGCTTCGCCGTGATGCTGGTGGGCCGCGCGTTGCTGGGCGCAAGCCTCGGCGGGTTCTGGACCGTTGCGCTCGGCGCGTCGGGACAACTCGTGCGCGAGGACCAGGCGGCCCGCGCCGGCGCGACGATTTTCATGGGCATCACGCTGGCGACGGTGATCGGCGTGCCGCTCGGCACCTTGATCGCCAATTTGAGCTCGTGGCGCATGTCGTTTCTCGCAACCTCGGTGCTCGCGGCCGTCGCGTTGGCCGCGCAGGCCGTGTTTCTGCCGTCGCTGCCGCCCAAGGCCGCAATCCGCATGAACGACTTCCGCGCCATGCTGCAACGCTCGAACGTGCGCCGCAGTCTGTGGCTGGTCGGGTTGCTGTTTGGCGCGCACTTCGCCGCCTATACGTACATCGCGCCGTTCCTCGAGCGCAATGCGGCGTTCGGTCCGTCGTGGGTCACGGCGGTGTTGCTCGGTTTCGGCGTGGTCGGCTTCGCTGCGAATTTCGCGGTTTCCGCTGTAGTGACGCGCCATCTGAAGGTCTCGCTGCTGATGTTGGGCGCGCTGATGGCGCTCACCTTGTTCGCGTTGCCGATGCTGCAAATCTCGCGTGTGGGTATGATCGCCGCGGTGATGGCGTGGGGCATCGCGTACGGCGCGATCCCGCTGAGCCTGAGCATCTGGATGCAATGGACTTCGCCGGACCGCCCTGAAGCGGGTTCGTCGATGTTCGTCAGCACCGTGCAGACCTCGATCGCGCTCGGCTCGCTGGCCGGCGGCGCGGTGGTCGATCACCTCAGCATCGCCTCGACGATGCGCTTCGGCGGCTTGCTCGCCGTGCTGAGCATGCTTGTAATCATGACATTCAGCACGCGTCACGCGAGCCTGAAGGACGTGCTCGATAAGTAGCCGGCACGCTGTTGAAACACAGTTGCCGCGCAATCCAAACAATCGGTGATGGGAGTGCAGTCCAGCAGGCGCAAGGGTTTCGGCGCATTGCGGACTGCACGCTCCGAAGTCTTCGGAGCGGCGGCCCGTTTTTCTGCGCGGGCCGCGCCTATAGATTGTCAATCAACGCCGGACAGCGCCGTGAAGCGCTCGGCGGCAATCATTCACCGGATCAACTTCAAGAGAAAAGAACATCATGAGCAAGCTGTTTACCCCCGTCAAAATAGGACCTTATGAATTCGCACACCGCGTCGTGCTCGCACCGCTGACCCGCATGCGTGCCGAAGATGGCGCGCGCCCCGGTCCTCTGATGGCCGAGTATTACGCGCAGCGCACTTCCGCAGGCGCATTGCTGATCGGCGAGGCGACGATTGCCGCTGTTGAAGGCAACGGTTACCTCGGCGCGCCCGGCCTTTTTGAAGACCGTCAGATCGCCGGCTGGCGCGAAGTCACCGACGCGGTGCACGCGAAAGGCGGCAAGATCTTCCTGCAGCTCTATCACGCAGGACGTCAGTCGAATGCCGAATTGCAGCCCGAAGGACGCCGGCCGGTGGGCCCGTCGGAAGTGCTGCATGGCGGCGTCGCTTATACCAAGGCCGGCTGGATTCCGAACACACCGAACCGCGCGCTGGAGATCGACGAGATTGCGGCGATCGTCGAGAGTTTTCGCACGGCGGCTGAACGTGGCGTGAAGGCGGGCTTCGACGGCGTCGAATTGCACGCTGCGAACGGCTATCTGTTCGACCAGTTCTTGCAAGATGGCAGCAACAAGCGCACGGACGCCTATGGTGGCTCGTTCGAGAATCGCGCGCGCTTTTTGATGGAAGCCACCCGTGCTGTGATTTCCGTGTGGGGCAGCAACAAGGTCGCCGTGCGTCTCGGACCGAGCGGGTCGTGGGGCGATATGTCGGACAGCGATCCGGTCGGTCTCTTCACCTACGTTGCGGCCGAGTTGGCCAAGCTCGATCTCGCGTATCTGCACCTGATCGAGCCGCGCATTGCCGGCAATGTCGAAGATGAAAGCCGCGATCCGAACCCGGTCGCCGCGCAGACGATCCGCCGGCACTACGCGGGGACGATCATCGCTGCGGGTGGTTTTAAGGGCGATTCGGCGGAAGCGATTCTTGTTGATGGAGATGCCGATCTCGTCGCGTTCGGCCGCGATTTCATCGCCAATCCGGATTTGCCGGAGCGGTTGCGCCGCAAGTTGCCGCTCAATACGTACGATCGGCCGACGTTTTTCGGCGGCACGGAAGTGGGCTACACGGACTATCCGTTTTATGAAGAAGAGGCGGTGAGCGCATAAGCTCGCTGCTTGTCGAAGCGGATGTTGTGAAAGCCGGCGTGTTCAGTGAGTTGATGAATACGCCGGCTTTTTCGTGCGAGGCAGTACGCGGTGAAGAGTCCCGAGCGCGGATCGTCCGCTCAAGCGCGGCCAGCGCCACGTGCCGCCGCAGCGGAGACAGGAAACAGATGCTCGCTCAGAAAATCGACGAAGACTCGCGCCTTAGGCGAGATCTGACGCCCGGACGGCCACAGCGCGCGAAACACGGTAGGCGTATCCGTGTACGGTTGCAGCACGGCAACCAACGAGCCTCGCGCGAGCTGTGCGCGTATCGTGAAGTCGGGCACGCAGGCAAGGCCCAGGTCCTGTTCGGCAAGCATTGTCAACGGCTCGACGGCGGTGGCAATGGCCACCGTTGGAAGGTCGATGTCCAGCGTTTCGCCATCGCGGCTCAGCGGCCAGCGGCGCAGTTTGTTGGTGGTCGGAAAACGATGTTGCAGGCAGGCGTGGTCACGCAGTTGCTCGGGTTCGCCAGGCACACCGCGCTGCTCGAAGTAAGCGGGCGAGCCGACGATCACATGCCGGTACGTGCCCATCGCGCGCGTAACCAGCGTGGAGTCGCTCACATCGCCAGTACGCGCCACGACGTCAAACCCTTCCTCGATCACATCGACCATGCGATCAGAGAAATCGATATCGAGCGTGATATCTGGATACTCCTTCATAAACGCGCCGATTACCGGCATCATCAGCGTGCTCACCATGGGCATACTGACGCGCAGCAGTCCGCGTGGCGCGGAATTGGCGAGCGCCAGTTCGGTCTCGGCCGCTTCGATTTCTCCGATGATGCGCTGGCAGCGCGTCAGAAAGGTCGCGCCCTCGGGCGTCAACGCGATGCTGCGCGTGCTGCGGTGAAAGAGGCGCACGCCGAGCCGTCCTTCGAGCCGCGAGATCGCCTTGCCGACCGCCGACGACGAAATGCCCAACTGGCGGCCCGCTTCAGTGAAGCTGCGGGTTTCGGCGGCGCGCACGAACACGTTGAGCGAACCGAACCGGTCCATCGCACCCTGCGAAGCGCCGCTCTCACCGGTAGCAGCCGGCGTCGTTGAACGCGCCGCGACTGCGGCAGGACGGCCTGCGTGATTGGGCGGCGTCATCGGGAGCTCCTTGTCAGGCCCGCTGCAAAACGCTGGAAAACAGCACTTCCTTCAGATTGACGACCGGCGCCGGATCGCGCTGCGCTTTGGCGAGCAGAAACGCGCCTTGCATCGACGATACGATGAAGGTGGCGAGTTGCTCGCAGTTCGTATCGGCTCGCACCTCGCGCGCCGTGACAGCGGCCCGCAGGCAATACAGAACGGACTTTTCGATTTCGGCGAAGATCGCATTGAGCCGCGAGCGGATCGCTTCGCTGTCGCTCGAGTCGGCGGCGAAGTTGCCCAGCAGGCAGCCATTGCGCGAATCGTTCTGGCTGATGAGCCGGATATGCACGTCGATGTATTTGCTGAGACGAAATAGCGGTTTCAGTTCGTCGTTGAGCAGCGTCTCGCGCATCTCGGCCTGTGCCCGGTCGAAATACAGTTCGATCACTTCGAGGCCGAATGCTTCCTTCGACGTGAAGTGGTTCGTGAACGAGCCATGCGGCACGCCCGCCGCCTTGACGATGTCCCGCACGCTCGCGCCGTTGAAGCCGAATTCGTGGATGACGCGCATGCCTTCGGCGATCAGCGTGTCTTTGTGTGAAGGTTTCGGCATGGTCGGAAGTTCTCTGGCAAGACGGGCGCCCCGCATTGTGTCATGCACAAGTGCGGGGGGCTGATGAATGGACCGCGTCAATCGAGTTCGATATGGCGGCCGCTGTCCGATGATTCTACGGCGGCGTCGAGCAGCTTGTGCAGACGCACCGCATGTTCGAAGGTCGGCGCGGTGTGGCTGCCGGTGCGGACGTCGTCGGCGAAGGCTGCGTACAACTGGGCGAGTTCCAGTACCGCCGATGGCAGATCGGACGGCGGCAACTGGTCATACGACGCGGGCACGGGCAGCGACGCGAGCGGCAGGTTGTCGCCGTGCGCGCCTTCGATCACGTAGTCGTCGCCGACATTGCCGAACGCCGAACGATTCGTGATGCGCAGATCGCCTTCCGTACCCGTGATGTCGATCTGCACGCCCGAGCCATTGCGCTTGCCGCCTTCGATATGCACCGACAGCACCGCGCCGTCTGCAAGGCGGCCGGCGAGCACGAGTTGATCGGGCGTGGTGGTCGGCATGACTTCGCCGGTCTGCGCGATCGTCACCTGCTCGAACTGATTGATGCTGAGCGCGGCAATGCTGTGCGGCCACCCGGTCGCTTCGAACAGCATGTCGAGGAAGTGGCCCGCGTAGATCGCGATCACGCTCGAGAAGTTTTCCGGCGGCACGGTCCAGCGCAGCGACAGCGAACGCAGCGCCTGGAAGTAGTTCATGCTCACGTGAATGCGCACCGAGCGCAGCTTGCCGACATAGCCTTGTGCGAGCAGATCGCGCACGTAACGGTTGTGCGGCGCGAGCCGCCTTTGCAGCCCGACCACGTGACGCACGTTGGCCTCGCGCGCCAGATCGATCAGTTCCTGCGAGGTGGCGACGCGTGGCGTCAGCGGCCACTCGCAGTAGACGTCCTTGCCGGCTGCGATCGCGGCGCGCACGCCTTCTGCGTGCTGCGGCGCCGTCGTCAGAACGATGACCAGATCGACTTCGGGATGCTTGACCAACTCATCAAGTGAATCGACCACATATTTGAAGCCGTAGCGTTCGGCGACGGCCTCGGCCGCCTCGCGACGCTGGCTGAACACGGCGGTGAGTTCGTATTGGGGCAGCAGGCTCAGCACGCGTACGTGCCCGTGTTGCGCCCAGTTGCCCACGCCGACGATACCGACGCGGATCGGCGCGGCGCTGGATACTGCGGAATTTTGAGTCATGGAAACACCTGCGCGAGAGCGCGCGACGGGTCCGGCCGGCAACGCACTAGCCTGTTTCCGGCCGGACCAAACAACGATGGATTAGACGCCGGCGAACTGGTCGTTGAACTGCGTGACGAATGCGGCTTCGTTCGGACCGGGGTTGTTGCGCATGGGGCGGGCGATCTCGACGACGGCTTCGTCGGCGTCCGTGCCGAGTTCATGCATGGTCTGTTCGATGAACGGCGCAAGCGGCATGGCGCGCGGTTCGTTCTTGCTGTCGAGCAAGTCCGTCTGCACCCACGGCGGCGCAATTTCGACGACGCGCACCGAGGTGTCCTTCAGCTTGTAGCGCAGCGATTGCGTGTACGAGTGGATCGCGGCCTTGGTCGACGAATAGACGCCGGAGATGGCCATCGGCACGAAGCCGAGTACCGACGACACGTTGATGATGGTCGCGTCGCCTTGCTGCTTCAGATGCTCGACGAGCGCGCCCGTCAGGCGGATCGGGCCCATCAGGTTGGTGGTGAGCGTGGAGACGATCAGCGCGTCGTCGACCGGTTTGCTGAGGTCGTCGATCTGCATGATGCCGGCGTTGTTGATCAGCACGTTTAGCGACGGGTACTGCGCGATCAGTTGTTGCGAGACCGAGGCAATGCTCTGCGGGTCCGTGATATCCAGTTCGACCGACTGCATGCCGGGGTTGGCGGCAATCGTTTCTTCGAGATTCGCCTTGCGGCGGCCGGCGATGATGACCTGATTGCCGAGTTTGTGGAACGCTTCAGCGAGTCCGCGGCCGATGCCCGAACCGCCGCCGGTGATGAAAATAGTGTTGCCCGTGAGTTTCATGATGGATATCTCAAAGTGGATTCAAGGTCCGCGTTGTTGTCGGAGTTGGACAGCGAGCGCGCGATGGGAGAAATATGGACGAACGTATTAAACCCATCAAGCGGCTCGACATGAATGCACTATTCCGCTGAGACTAACAATGCTGCACGGGTGGCGACGCTTGTGGTCGCGCCGTTCCACCCGGTCTATACGTCAACCAGTACGATTGTATTTTTCAGAAGAAAGGAGGGCGGTGGGCGGCCGCCCGCTCACCGGCGAATCAGCCGCCCGCTTTACTCAACTCGTGAGCGCGGCGCAGCCGTTCACGGCTGTTGCTCAGGTGCATGCGCATGGCGGCGCGCGCGTCGTCCGGGTCTTGCCGTTCGATCGCCCGATAGATCATCTGATGCTCGCTGAGCACGTTGCGCAGATGCTCGATATGGTCGAGTTCCGCGATCTCCGCGGAGCCGAGCCGCGTGCGAGGACTCACCGCGCGGCCAAGCTGGCTGAGCACGTCGAAGAAATAACGATTACCGCTCGCGCGTGCAATCTGCAAATGAAACTCGATGTCGTGCGCGAGCGTATCGGTGCTGCCGCGCTCGAGTTCGGACTCGAAACGCTCCAGCGCGCCGCGGATCTGCTTCAGGTTCTGGTCGGTGCGCCGCGCCGCGGCGAGCGCGGCGGAGGCGGCTTCGACGTCGATACGGAATTCGATGATCGCCATCACGTCCAGCATGCTGGAGAGATCGGCGGCGGGCAACTGCATGGATTTTTCCGTGGCCGGTGCCAGCACGAAGGTGCCGATGCCGTGACGCGTTTCGACCACCTTGGCCGCCTGCAGCCGCGAAATCGCCTCGCGCACCACGGAGCGGCTCACCGAGAGCTGCTTCATCATCGCGACTTCGGTGGGAATGCGGTCGCCCGGCCTCAACGTGCCGCGGCGGATTTCATCGGAAAGGGTGGCCACCACCTTCTCAGTTAGGCTGCTCATTTCTGTGGCTGGTTGATTGTTCGGCTGGAAATACACACGTTGCGTGCGAGTGGCGTCGTGCGACGCGTCGACATAGCCATCATAGCGCCTGTCCGGATCAGCACGATTTGATCCTCGCGTTCGCTATGGTTGGCGGAGATGAGGTTTGGCCCCGGCATGACAGATGAAAAGCGGGAGTGATTTCTATGTCATCAGACATCCTAGTTCAAATTCTAAATATTCGTCTTCATTCGGACTGAGTGCGTTGCCAGTACGGTGGTATAGGCACATTTGCAGGGTAAACACTGCATTGGAATTGCAAATAAAAGCACGGTAGACTGTCGTCAGACAACGTATCACGCGTTTCGGGACGGAAGACCGGCCTTTTGAATGCGCCGCGTTGCGCTCGATCAGGTCGCCTGAGCGGCCGAAACTGGAGACCATCTTGACCTCTGCTCTCACCACCGCCGCCGATCCGCTCGAATCCGCGGTCTCCAAGGTCAAGCGACACGTGCTGCCGCTGTTTCTGATCATGTTCATCGCGAACTACATCGACCGCGTAAACATCGGCTTCGTCAATTCCCACATGCAGACGGACCTGGGCATTGGCGCCGCGGCTTACGGCCTCGGGAGCGGTCTGTTCTTTATCGGCTACGCGCTGTTCGAGGTGCCCTCGAACGTGTTGATGCAGAAGTACGGCGCGCGCGCGTGGCTCACCCGCATCATGGGCACGTGGGGGCTGGTCGCGGCGGCGATGGCGTTCGTCTGGAACGACACCTCGTTCTATGTGCTGCGGTTCCTGCTCGGCGTCGCCGAGGCCGGCTTCTTTCCCGGCGTGGTTTTTTACTTCACGCAGTGGCTGCCGCAGAAGGAGCGCGGCAAGGCGGTGGCGGTTTTTCTCGGCGGCTCCGCGCTCGCATCGGTTCTGTCCGGTCCGATCACCGGCAGTCTGCTGTCCATTCGCGGCTTCGGTTTGCACGGCTGGCAATGGATGTTTCTCATCGAAGGCGGCTTTTCGATCGTGCTGTGCGCGATGAGCTGGATGCTGCTGAAGTCGCGTATTCGCGATGCCTCGTGGCTTACGGCTGAAGAGCAGAACGTGCTGCAGACGTCGATCGCGGCCGAGCAGGCCGAACGCGAGGCGCACGGCGGCGCGCATCTGCCGGCCATGAAGCTGCTGAAGGATCCGCAGATTCTGCTGTTCTGCTTTCTGTACTTCGCCATTCAACTGACCATCTACGCGGCCACCTTCTGGCTGCCCACGATCATCCGCAAAATGGGTGGCCTGTCCGACTTCGAGGTCGGCATGCTCAACGCAATTCCCTGGCTCATCGCCATGTTCGCGATGTACTGCTTCGCGTTGTTGTCGGCGAAATGGCGCTTCCAGCAGGCGTGGCTGGCCGTGGCGCTCGTCATTGCGGCGTGCGGGCTGTTCGCTTCGACTTCGGGCAATCCGGTGCTGTCGTTCGTGGCCATCTGTTTCTCGGCGATCGGCTTCAAGGCGGCGGCTTCGCTCTTCTGGCCGATCCCGCAAGGTTACCTGGACGCACGCGTCGCCGCAGCGGTGATCGCGTTGATTAACTCGGTAGGCAACCTCGGCGGATTCTTCGCGCCGGCCACGTTCGGCTATTTGCAGCAGCACACCGGGTCGATTACCGGCGGCCTGTATGGCCTTGCCGTGGCTTCGTTGATCGCGGCGGCGGCCGGTTTCCTGACCCGCAACCGGCGCGTGAACCACGACGCGATGCCGGAATCGCTCCAGCATGAAGTCCACTGACTACACTGACTGACAGAACCGCCAATCATGCGTCACGCACTTTCCAGTTTCCGTCCGGTGCCCGTGTCGAGCGCGACTGCACAGCGCCTTGATTTCCGCCGCCCGGCTCACTAACTCATCCGGTCCAACATCATGTCCACGAAACCTTCCGAATCGAACGCCACTCCGGTCGTTACTGAACTGCGTGTCGTGCCTGTCGCCGGCCGCGACAGCATGTTGCTCAATCTGAGCGGCGCGCATGGCCCGTTCTTCACGCGCAATATCGTCATTCTGCGCGACAGCGCGGGGCATACCGGCGTCGGTGAAGTGCCGGGCGGCGAAAGCATCCGCAAGACCATCGACGATGCGCGTCCGCTCGTCGTCGGTCAGTCGATCGGCAATCTGCAAGCGGTTCTGAACAAGGCGCGCACGCAATTCGCCGACCGCGACGCAGGCGGCCGCGGTTTGCAGACCTTCGATCTGCGCACCACCATTCACGCGGTGACCGCGCTCGAAGCCGCGCTGCTCGATCTGCTCGGCCAGCATTTGGGCGTGCCCGTCGCCGCGCTGCTCGGCGAAGGCCAGCAACGCGACGAAGTGGAAATGCTCGGCTATCTGTTCTACATCGGCGATCGCAAGAAGACCGACCTGGAATACGCGAGCGGCGCCGATGGCCGCGACGACTGGGAGCGCGTGCGTACCGAAGAAGCCATGACGCCCGAGGCCGTCGTGCGTCTCGCCGAAGCCGCGCAGGCGCGCTACGGCTTCAACGATTTCAAGCTCAAAGGCGGCGTGCTGTCCGGCGACGCCGAGATCGAAGCCGTCACCGCACTCGCCGAACGTTTCCCGAAGGCCCGCGTGACGCTCGATCCGAACGGCGCCTGGTCGCTGGCGGAAGCGGTGCGCCTGTGCCGCGACCAGCACGACGTGCTCGCCTATGCGGAAGATCCGTGCGGCGCGGAAAACGGCTATTCGGGCCGCGAGGTGATGGCCGAGTTCCGCCGCGCGACCGGCTTGCCGACGGCGACCAACATGATCGCCACCGACTGGCGCCAGATGGGCCACGCGATCCAGCTGCAGTCCGTGGATATTCCGCTTGCCGATCCGCACTTCTGGACCATGCAAGGCTCGGTGCGCGTCGCGCAGATGTGCAATGACTGGGGCCTCACCTGGGGTTCGCACTCGAACAATCACTTCGACATTTCCCTCGCCATGTTCACGCACGTGGCGGCCGCCGCGCCCGGCAAGATCACGGCGATCGACACGCACTGGATCTGGCAGGACGGTCAGCGTCTGACGCGTGAGCCGCTGCAGATCGTCGGCGGCAAGGTCAAGGTGCCGCAGGCCGCGGGGCTCGGTATCGAACTCGACATGGATGAGATCGAGAAGGCGCACGCGCTTTATCAGCAGCACGGCCTGGGCGCGCGCGACGACGGCGTGGCCATGCAATATCTGATTCCGAACTGGAAGTTCGACAACAAGCGCCCGTGCCTGGTGCGCTAAACCGACGATGATCCGGATGGGGCGTGCATCACCGCGCGCTCACCACACTTGAAGCCTTAAACGCTATTCACGCCATGACTTCACCTCAAGAACTCAAAGCCATCGTTTCCGAAGGGCTGCTGTCCTTTCCCGTGACCGACTTCGACGCGCACGGCGATTTCCGTGCCGACACCTATGCTGCGCGTCTCGAATGGCTGGCGCCCTACGGCGCGACCGCGCTGTTCGCCGCGGGCGGCACGGGTGAATTCTTTTCGCTGACGAAAAGCGACTACACGAACGTGATCCGCACGGCGACCGATACCTGCAGAGGCAAGGTGCCGATTCTCGCGGGCGCGGGCGGCCCGACCCGCGTGGCGATCGACTACGCGCAGGAAGCCGAACGTCTCGGCGCAAGCGGCGTCTTGCTGATGCCGCATTATCTGACCGAGGCGTCGCAGGAAGGCATCGCGGCGCACGTGGAGCAGGTGTGCAAGTCCGTGCCGAACATCGGCGTGATCGTGTACAACCGCGCGAATTCGAAGCTGAACGCCGACATGCTCGAGCGTCTCGCGGACCGCTGCCCGAACCTGATCGGCTTCAAGGATGGCGTGGGTGAAATCGAAGCGATGGTGACGATTCGCCGCCGTCTCGGCGACCGCTTCTCGTATCTCGGCGGGCTGCCGACCGCGGAAGTCTACGCAGCGGCTTATAAGGCGCTGGGTGTGCCGGTGTATTCGTCGGCGGTATTCAACTTCATTCCGAAGACGGCGATGGAGTTTTACCGCGCGGTCGCTGCGGATGATCATGCAACGCAAGGCAGGCTGCTCGACGAATTCTTCCTGCCGTATCTGGCGATCCGGAATCGTCGCGCGGGTTACGCGGTGAGCATCGTGAAGGCGGGTGCGAAGCTGGTAGGCCACGACGCCGGTCCGGTCCGCGCGCCGCTGACCGATCTGACCGACGAAGAGATCGCGCAACTCGATGCGCTGATCAGGAAGCTCGGCGCGCAGTAAGCAACGTGCCAGCTACAGCGGCGGTCGGGCCTGACCGCCGTTTTCAACTCTTGCGAAACACCACGTGCGAGATCCGCTGCATCAGCAGCGCGGCCGCCAGCGCCGCCACTGCCGTCAGCCACACGCCGATATGAATCGACTGCACCAGTGCATCGCGCGCCGTGTCGATCAACGCGAACGTATCGAGCCCTGACGGCTTCATATCCGCGATCAGCTTCAGACGCGACGCTTCGTCGATAAGAATGCGCAGGTCGACGAAGCGAGGCCGCCATTGCGACGCGGCCGGCTCGCCGAGCACGCTCATCGTGCGCGTGACCACGTCGCGATAGTGATGCTGCACCACAGTCGCGACAATGCTCGTGCCCAGCATGCCGCCCACCATGCGCGTGGATTGCAGCAGTGCCGTGGTGATGCCGAAGCGTTCGCGTCCGGCAATCTCCTGGCCGAACACATTCAGATTGTTGAGGATGAAACCGAGACCGATACCGACCGCGGCCATCGGCAATTCGATCCGCACGTGCGGTGTGTCCGGATTCGCAAACGCCAGCGCGATCGACGCGAACAGCAGCAGCGCGAAGCCGATCGAGAGGATCTGCGTCGGCTTCTTCATGTGAATCACGATGCGCGTATTCAGCAGACTGCCGAGTGCGATGCAGGCGGCGATCGGCGTCGCGAGCAGGCCGGCCTGCTGCGGCGACAGTCCGAAGCCGCCTTGCAGCAGCAGCGGCGCGAAGAAGATCAGCGAAAACATCACGAAGCCCGACAGCATGCCGAGCGTGAACAGCGTGACGAGTTGCGGGTCCTTGAACAGATCGAGCGGAATGATCGGATGCGTGGCGCGCTTCTCGCAGATCAGCAGTGCGACCGTGCCCACGATCACGCAAACGGCCAAGGTGAGATTGCCGGCGGTCAGGCCGCTTTTCGGCACTGCTTCGATGAAAGCCTGCAGACCGCCGAGCACAGCGGCAACCAGCGCCGCGCCGAGCCAGTCGATCTTGACTTCGCCTTCATGCGGACGCCGGAAGCTCGGCAGATGCGCCCAGATGAAATAGAGCGCCGCCGCGCCGACCGGCAAATTGATCAGAAAGGTCGAGCGCCAGCCCCAGTGTTCGCTCATCCAGCCGCCGAGCGACGGTCCCGCCGCGGTGCCGATGCCGTACGCGGCGGCCATCACCACTTGCCAGCGCACTCGCGCGCGCGGATCGGGAAACAGATCGGGAATCGACGCGAACGCCGTGCCGACCATCATCCCGCCGCCGACACCTTGCAAGCCGCGCGCGATCACGAGAAACAGCATGTCGTTCGCGACACCGCAGAGCACCGACGCCACCGTGAACGTGATGACCGCGGCGAGCACGAAACGCTTGCGGCCGAAGTAGTCGCCGAGCCGCCCGAACACCGGGACCGTCACCACCGAAGCCAGCAAGTAAGCGCTGGCGATCCACGCGTAGTACTCAAAGCCGTGCAACTCGGCGACGATGGACGGCAGCGCGGTGCTGACGACCGTCTGATCGAGTGCGACCAGCATGTTGACGAGGCCGATGCCGAGCATGGCGAACAGCGCGTTTCGGAAAGGCAGGGCAGTGGCAGTCGGATTCACGGATCTGAGGGGAAAGCTTTTCAAGGTGGACGCTGCGCGGCCGGTGCAGGTCAGGGTCTTGACGACTGATGTCCTCTAGTTGTCTGACCTCTTGGAAGGGATTATACGGGTTTTCCCTTATTCGAAACTATTCTCTGGAATTTCGGGGCAAAAAAATGCCGTGCGCAGCCGGCACGGCATGATGGGTGGAGCGAGCGGGCAAGGGGCGTCGGCGTTGTGCGCGGGGCGACGTACTGGCCGGCCGCGCGCGCAGGCTCAGCCGAAATTCGGACTTTTGCCGAGCGCCAACGCCATGGCTTGCAGCGCGACGAGATAGCCGTTTGCGCCGAGTCCGCAAATCACGCCGGTCGCCGCGCGCGAGATGAGCGAATGGCGATAGGTTTCGTCGCGTTTATGAATGTTGGTGATGTGCAGTTCGATCAACGGTCGCTCGATCAGCTTGACCGCGTCGAAGACCGGCACCGACGCGAACGAAAAGCCCGCCGGATTGATGATCACCGCGGCGTCGCGTTCGAACGCTTCCTGCAGCCAGTCGACCATGGTGGCCTCGCTGTTGGTCTGGCGGAACTCGCATTCGAGTTCCAGCCGGACCGCGAGCGCCTCCACCTGTTGCTGGATTTGCGCCAGCGTGGTCGTCCCATACAGATGCGGCTCACGCTTGCCGAGCATGTTGAGGTTCGAGCCATTCAGTACATATACGAGTTCAGTCATTGTTCGGTCGCCTGTCTGCAAATATTCGATGATTCAGTGTCACGCCGTCGAGCCGTTTATTACGTGCGATGGCTGTTGCTCACGCCCGCCGTCGCAAAGTCCGCTTCGCCCGTGACGGCCGCCGTCGAGTCGGTGCGGTTCATGTCGATGCCGAGGGTTTCGCGCGCAGTCAGGATCATCACCAGCGAAATCACGTTGAAGACCACGCACACGGCGACCACGCCCCACGGCGAACCGTTGCACACGGCAAAGAGCCACACGGCCAGCACCGGCATCGGACCGCCCGCCACCAGGTTCGCACCGGTGTAGGCGAGCGCGGAGCCGGAGTAACGGACATTGGTCGGGAACGCTTCGGCGAACGCGACCGGTTGAATGCCGCTTTGAAACTGCGTGAAGCCGAGGAAGAAGCCCATCGCCGCGAGCATCGGTATAAAGCTTTTGGTGTCGAGAATCTGGAAGTACACGAAGAGCATCAGCAAGGTCGCGGTCGAACCGATCGCGAGCGCTTTCTTGCGGCCGATCCGGTCGCTCAGCATGCCCCCGGCAAGCGCGCCGACGATCGCGCAGACATTGGCGCCCATCAGCAGAAGAAAGCCGGTTTGCTTCGGGATGGCGAGCGTCTTCGTGATGTAGCTGAGCGAGAACACCACGATCAGGTAGAAGATCGCCGCCGGCCCGCAGAAGAACAGCATCCAGCGCAGAACGGTTCTCCAATGCAGACGCAATGCATCGCGCAGCGGGCTGCCCACGTGTACGACTTCCGTTTTGCGCAGCGCCACGAAGGCAGGCGTCTCGCTGACTCGCAAGCGGATATACACGCCGACGATCACGAGAACGAAGCTCAGCACGAACGGGATGCGCCAGCCGTACGAATCGAACGCCTGCGCCGACATCGTGGATGACAGCAGAAGCAGCACGCCATTGGCCATGATCTGACTGAGCGGCGAGCACAGGCCCAGCAGCCCGGAGTACTTGCCGCGCCGGTCGGCGCTGGCGTGTTCGATCGCCATCAATTGCGCGCCGGTCGATTCGCCGCCGAGCGCGAAGCCTTGCAGAATGCGCAGCAGCACCAGCAGGACCGGCGCCCATACGCCGATGCTCGCGTAGGTCGGCAACAGGCCCATCAGCATCGACGCGAGACCCATCACCGTGACGGTGCCGAGCATGAGGTTGCGTCGCCCGAGCTTGTCGCCCAAATGGCCGCAGATGATCGCACCGAGCGGCCGCGCGGCGAGCCCTACGCCGAAAGTCGCGAGCGAGGCGAGCAGGGCGGACGTCGAGTCCATCGAAGGGAAAAACAGTTTGAGCAAAACCGTGGCGGCCAATGCGCCGTAAAGCGTGAAATCGAACCACTCGAGCGCGGTGCCGACGGCCGCCGCCGTGACCGCTCGCGTGCGCATCGCGGCATGCGTGCCTTGTTGCGTTTCCTGAATCATGTTGTCTCCTTAACCGTCGCCGCGCGGGATGCAGGTCGCAAGCGATGAGCGCCGCCAACCGTTTCCCGCTCTCTTGTCTGATCGATGAACTCGGGGTGCTTTCGAATCGCTATGCGCGTCGCGCCGCCTTGGAACCAAGGTTAGCATCCTTGGGTGGGATGCCGTTCCAGGGTGGAATTTGATCCCATAATGTGCAAAACTGCCTGCGCGAACCCCTGCAAACGGAGACCGATATGCCCGGCGTTACGGAGCGCACCCTCGCGGTACTCGAATTTCTCGCCACGCAAATGGAGGGAACGCCGCTCGCAATGATCGCGGACGAGCTCGATATTCCGCGTAGCGCATGCCATCGGCTGCTCGTCGATCTGAAGCAATGCGGTTATGTGCGGCAGTTGCGCGAGCACGGCGATTACGTGCTCACCACCAAGCTCGTCGGACTGGGGCTCGGTTTTCTCGCGACCTCCGGCATCGTGGACATTGCGCAGACCATGCTCGATCGGCTCGCCGAGACATCCGGCGAACTGGTGCGGCTCGCGATCGTGGACGGCGACCGGCTGACGTGGGTCGCCAAGGCGCAGGGCGCGCTGAAGGGTTTGCGCTACGACCCGGACATGGGCATGGACACGATCCTCTCGTGCAGCGCCACGGGCCACGCATGGATGATGACCATGACCGACGAACGCGCGCTCGAACTCGTATCACGCCAGGGCTTCGGGCAGCCCAAGCAATACGGTCCCAACGCGCCGACCACGATCAGCGGACTGCTGAAGTTCGTGCACGCCGCGCGCGAACGAGGCTATGCGACCATCAACGAAGTCTTTGCCCCCGGCATGACGGCCATGGCCGCGCCCGTGCAGCGGCGCGGCTATCCCGCCATGGGCGTGATCAGCATTGCCGGGCCGCTCGTGCGGCTCGACGAAAAACGCATGGCCAGCCTCGGCTCGACACTGCTCGCGGCCGCTTCGCAACTCGCCGCCGCGAGCCACGCGTCACCTCTGTTCAATCGAGGCCGCTAGCCGCGTGCGCGTATCGCTGGGCAGGATGCGCTCCGCCTTCAACCGGTCGAACAGCGCGAAGAAGGCGTCGGGCGTGCTCTGATAATCGAGGAAGCCTGCTTGCCGGCTCTTGCTCATATCCGTGAGCACTTCCATCGGGCGGCCAAGGTCCGCGTCGGTGTGCCACCACGAAGCGAGCTTGCCGATGTCGGCCTCCTTCAGATCGAAGCGCGCGGCGATATCGGCCCATGCCTTGCCCGCGTCCTGCATACGGCCTTCCAGCGGACGTGTTTCGCCATCGAACGGTACAGCTTCAATCCCGAAGTAGCCGGCGATTTGCGACCACATCCATTTCCAGCGGAACACGTCGCCGTTGACCACGTTGAAGTCTTCGTTGCGCGCCTTCTCGGACGTGGCGGCCCACTCGATGTGGCGCGCGAGCAGTCGCGCGTCGGTCATGTCGGTGAGGCTGTTCCATTGCGCCGCCGATCCGGGGAAGACGAACGGCTGGCCGGTCTGCTTGCACAGCGTCGCGTAGACGGCGAGCGTCACGCCCATGTTCATCGCATTGCCGAGCGCGAAGCCGATGATCGTATGCGGACGATGCACGCTCCAACTGAAATCGTAGCGCTGCGCGGCGTCGAATAGACGGTCTTCCTGCTCATAGTAAAAGTTGTCGACTGGCTGGCGGCCCTGTTCTTCGCGAAACGGTGTGATGGGCACCGCGCCGGTCGCATACGCTTCGAACGGGCCGAGGTAATGCTTGAGGCCTGTCACGAGCGCGGCATGTTCGAGCATGCCTGACGGGCCCACGGCGTCCATGACGTGACGCACCATCGCGCCGTTCACGCGAATGTTGTCTTTCTCCGTCGCCTGGCGCGACCACGCGGTCAGGAACACGTGGCTGAATGCCTGGCCCGCGAGCGCCTCGCTGACTGAGTCGGCGGACTGCAGATCGGCCGTAATCGATTCGATTGCCGGCGACACCGGCGTGCGGCCGCGCGAGAGTCCGGCGACCTGCCAGCCATTCGAAAGCAACTGGTCTGCCAGATTGCCGCCGACAATGCCGCTCGCGCCGATGATGAGTGCTCGTTTTTCCATGGGAATAAAAGTGAGTAGGTGAATGCCTGTCGACGCGGAGCGGTTCTACGACCGGCTTTGATCCGCGGGCTCAATGCGTCTTCTGCGATAGAAAAGTGACTCGTGTTATGTGGATCGGTTCAGCACGAAGTCGAATTCGAGCGTGCTGAACGGCGTAGTCATGGACGTACCGTCCGGCGCCGTGCCTGCCTCATGGTGCTTCCACTGTGCGACGAGCGATGAGCGAACGCCGAACACAGCGTCCGAATCGAGGTACTGGTCGCCTTCGCGGAACACGTGGGTGACGAGGCGCTCGTAGCCCGGCGCAGTGATCATGAAATGCAGATGGGCCGGACGCCACGGATGCCTGCCGAGCGCTGCGAGCATGCGCCCGACCGGACCGTCGTGCGGAATCGGATAAGGCTCGGCGACGATGGAACGGAAGTGATAACGCCCGTCGGCGAGACTATGGAGCACGCCTCTGGCGCGATGCGTGTCGTTGCCGGCGTGTTGCACGTCGTAGAAGCCGTCCGCGTCTGCTTGCCAGACTTCGATGCGTGCGTTGGCCACCGCTTCGCCGTCCGCGCCCTTGACGGTTCCCGACACGAAGCAGGGTTCGCCGCGTGCGCCGTTGGACACGTCGTCGCCGTTTCGATAGGCGGGCGCGCCTTCGACGAAAAACGGCCCAAAGACCGTCGCTTCCGTGCAGCCAGGCGGCTTGCGGTTCGCCATCGCGGTGACGAGCATCGACAAGCCGAGCGTGTCCGAGAGCAGGATGAATTCCTGGCGTTTGTCGTCGGTGATATGGCCGACGTCGGTGAGGAAACGAATGCCCTGTTCCCATTCGTTCTCGGTCAGGTTCACCTCGCGCGCGAACGCATGCAGATGCCGCACGAGGCTCGTGACGACGGTTTTCAGCCGCTCGTCGCCTGCGTGCGCGTGGCGCGCCAGAACCGCTTCCGTGATCGTGTTTTCGTCGAGATTGCGCATGACCGTGACGTCTCCATCCTGTCGGTCATGCGATTATCGGCTTGTTTGGAATCGGGCGCAGGCAAGCGGATTGCGCTGCGCGCGCCGTTCAAATTTACAGCTTGAATTTAGTGGTTATTCCACCATTGGGTGGCTTTCTGTTTATCCCAGGCGGGCAGCACTTCACGATCGATGGATGCGTTGGTCAGCGCCGGAAAGTCCTTTTTGAATGCCGTCACGTCGTCGTCGAACTGGTCGGTCACGCTGATGTCCCACGTCCCGCCGCTGAAACCGGCGACCGCCTGATCGACCAGCGGAATGACCGGTCCCGCGCGCAATTCACCGTCTTTACGTTCGACGATCGTGGCGTCGATATGGCCGAGATACACGATCGTATTCGGTTTGATGTCGACGACCTCGTGAAGCGGCGTAAAGAACATGCCGTGGAACGGGAATACGCCGCTTTGACCGGTAATGCCGCGCATCACATATTTGCCCGGCGCCAGCGGGAGGCGAATGAAATAGTGATTACCCATGTCGCTCGTCGTGGTGGCTTGATCGTCGAATTTGAAATTCAAACGATCATCCCGCGAGTCTGCCGCACCGCGCTCCATATGCACGACGATAGGACTCGGCTGGTAACTGGTGTGATATGCGTTCTTGAGCGTCACCGTCATTAGCGCGTACGAGTTTTTCGTGGTGTCGACCGAACTCGTCGATGTGGTCGGCGACATGGTGGAAACAGTCGCGCAGCCTGACGTCAATAGCGCGCCGGCAATGGCAAAGAGTGCGATGTACTTTTTCATTGCGAATTGAAAGGAGTGTGGTTGGTATTTTGGCCAATAATTAGCGTTGTTTTATGCAGCGTGAATGATCTGGTACACGGCGCATGCCGTGTAAACGGCCGGGTGAATCCAGAACTTGAGGGATGCTTTTATTGGTGGCTTTAGAAAATTCGGGTAATCCGGAAAACCTCGAAGGTGGGACGATCTATGTGGAAGGCACCGCCGGATATCTATTCGGCGGCACAGGCTCATTCATGCTTCTTGGTGTAAACCGTGAGATTCTTCTCATGGGAGTCGTAAAGCCGGACCTGATCTGCATGGCGATTCGCAGCGCGCCGGCCGCACTGGTAATCGCAGGGGTAAATGAAGGTCTTCAGGATACGGTTGGATTTGCTTTAATGTTCGGACAAGTCAAGTACAAAGGGCTGTACGCCGAAGATGCAGATTAAGTTGTCAAAACGTCCCGCTTCGGCAGGGCCTTTTATCCCACGAAACGACGCCCCGCTTTCAGGCACGCTACGCCTTCGGCAATCTCGCGTATCAAGTCCAGCGCCTTGCGCGCGCGGTTGAAGACGTGCAGCGCGCCGGCGCATATATGCTCGGGCATTAACCCTTCGCCCAAGCCGCCGCCATATCCACCGCGAAGTCCCGATAAGATCGCGGCTGCCGGCCGAGCAGCGTCGCGAGATGATCGATTTGCGCTTGCGATGCGACCGCGCCGTCCTGCTGATAGCGGCTCATCATCAGGCGCATGTCGTAAGCGAGCCAGCCCGGAGCGGCCGCTTTCAAACGCTGTTCCAGCACGTCGAGATCGTCGCCACCGTAGCGCACGGTGCGGCCCAGCGCTTCAGCCCAGATCGACACCACTGTTTCCGACGTGATCGCGTCAGGCCCGACCAGCTCATAAGTCTCGCGCGGCAAGCGGCTTGCGGCCCGCTCGCGGCGCAGCAGTTCGCGCGCGGCGGCCTCGCCGATATCGCGCACGTCGACCATCGAAATACCTTTGGCGCCGATCGGCATGCCGTACACGCCGTGCGTCAGTAGCGGCTCTTTCTGGCGTGCGTCGTTCTGAATGAAATACGCGGGGCGCAACACGGTGGCCGGCAGATCGCAGTGCTCGATCATGCGCTCGACTGTGTGCTTGCCGGTGAAGTGCGGCACGTCGACATACTCGGCGCCCTTGAACACCGACAGATACACGACGCCTTTCACGTCGGCTTCGCGCGCCACGCTCAGGGTCTGCAGCGCTTGCGTCAGTTCGTCCGGGGCGTTGGGTGCGAGCAGGAACAGCGTGCTGACGCCGTTCATCGCGCGGCGCAATCCGTCCACGTCGGACAGGTCGCCCTGGACTGCGGTGACACTGTCCGGGAATTGCGCTTTTTCCGGCGTGCGAGTCAGCGCGCGAACTTGCGCGCCGCTGCCGCTCAGATGTTCGAGGACCTGCTTACCAACTACGCCCGTACTGCCGGTTACGAGGATTGCCATGACTTTCTCCTTGAGGGTTGGATGGACTGGAAGTCAGCCCGTAGACACACAATAGATGTTCCATTTGAACCGCGAAAGTGCAAAAATCCAGACACCTCGTCTCATATTTGGAACCATCATGGATTTGACGTCACTGGCCGATTTCAATGCGGTGGCGCTGCACGGCGGCTTCGGCCCGGCTAGCCGGGCGCTCGACCGCCCCAAGGCCACGTTGTCGCGGCGCGTGGCGGAACTGGAGGAAACGCTTGGCGTGCGGCTGATCGAGCGAGGCTCGCGCACACTGCGGCTGACCGAAGAAGGTCTCGTGCTGCACGAGCGCACGCGGGGTTTGATGGCGGAAATTCAGGAGGCGGGTGAGGCGGTGGCGTCGCGCGCGCCGGTGCCACGCGGACGATTGCGGATCAGCGCGCCGGTCGTGTTCGCGCACGTCGTGCTGGTGCGGATCGCGACGCGTTTTGCGTTGGCCTATCCGCAGGTCGAGCTCGAAGTGATTGCGGAAGACCGCGTCGTCGATCCAGTGGAGGACGGCTACGATCTGGTCATCCGCATCAATCCATCGCCTGACCAGCAACTCGTGGGGCGGCGCATTCTCGGCGACGAACGGCTCATGGTCGCGGCGCCCACGATGTCGGTACCTTCTCAGCCCGCCGGCGACGCTGCCGCGTTGGCGGTGCCCGCGGTCGTGCTGGTGGCGGCATCGGCGGGTGCGAGTTGGAGCGTGCGCACGGAAGGTGGAGTGAGGACGTTTGCGCCGATACCGGTGCTGCGGCTCTCATCGCTGCTGATGGTGCGCGAAGCGGTGCTCGATGGGCTGGGCGCGGCACTGTTGCCCAGGTTGCTGGTCGAGCAGGATGTAGCGGCGGGGCGGCTTGTTTGTTGGGGTGTGGCGGATGGGCCGCCGGTCGAGATCTGGGCGCTGTACAACTCGCGGCGTCTACTGAGCGCCAAGGTGCGGGCGTTCATGGATCTGTTGCAGGATTTGCCGGGACGCGAGCGCAAATAGGAGGACGTAGGCGCCGATTGCGGCTTGCTTTTGCAATCGGCTCCCACCCCGCAACCTCACTTTGGCCGCCGCACCGCCCGCACTTTGCCGCTGCTTCCGCCGCCACAAAAGAACCGATCGCCGCCGTCCGATTCAAGCCCCGACACGCTGACGCCGGACGGCATCTCGAGCCGCTCCTGAACTTCGCCGGTGCGCGGATCGATTCGCCGCAATTCGCTTTCGTCGCCTTCCCACGTGCCGTGCCAAAGTTCACCGTCTACCCACGTGACGCCCGTCACGAACCGATTGGATTCGATGGTGCGCAAAATCGCGCCCGTCTGCGGATCGACTTGATGGATTTTGCGCTCCCGATACTGTCCGACCCACAGCGTCCCTTCGGCCCACGCGAGTCCCGAGTCGGCACCGCCGCCGGGCGCGGGGATCGTGGCGAGCACACGGCCAGTGGTGGGATCGATCTTCTGGATACGGTCCTCGGCGATCTGGTACAGATGCTGGCCGTCGAAGGCCGTACCCGCGTGCGCAGCGACGTCGATCGAGCGGACCTTCTTGCCGCTCTGCGGGTCGAGCGCGTTCAACGCGTCGCCCGTCGCGAACCAGACGTGCCGGCCGTCGTACGTCACGCCATGCACGCGTTCTATGCCCGCAAAGGGGCCGTACTCGTTGATGATTTCCGCGGCTGATCGTTTCATGGTTTGTCCCTCGTGGTTATCGTGTTGCCATCCTAATCAACCGGCAACGGAGCGGGGAGTAACAAGGTCGTCGTGAATTCGGGCATGGGCGGCGTCATCCAGCGACGCGCCCGCCCTTGGCCGAGCGACTGCACCTTGCCCTGCGCCGCGAGCGTGTCGAGGGTTCGCTGCACGGTGCGCTGGCTCGCGCCAAGCGCGAGCGCGAGGGCCGAACTCGCCCACGACTCGCCGTCGGCGAGCAAGGCAAGCACGGGCGCATGCTTGTCCTCGACTGGCCGCGCCAGTACGACCACCTCTTGCGCATGCCGCGGCACCAGCGCGAACCCACGCCGCGTCGCGCTCACGCTGGCCACTGTGCGAAGCACCGAACGCAGCCGCCCGAGTTCGACCCGCAGGCGCGCGCGATGCGATTCATCGGCGGCCTTGGCCCTGAAGGCTCGCGCGACGAGCACGTCGCGCGATACGTCCTCCGGCCATGCTTCGGCCAGCGCGCGTGCGAGCACGAACAACACCGGACGGCTGGCGAGCGAGATCACCGCGCCGGCGTCGCGCACGACGTGACGGCACGCGTCCACGATCAATGCCTTCGATGCCAGCAGCGCTTCCACTTCGTCGAGCAGCAACGGGCGTTCCTCGCCACGCGCGAGCAGCCGCGCCGCGGGTGCGTTCAGAACGAGCGCGGCGTTGTCGACCTCCGCCGTCAGGGCAGGAATACGCGCGAGACCCGCTGCGCGCCGGGCTCGTTCGAGCGCGGAGCGCGCCGCTTTGGTCTGAAGACGGCGCAGCGCGACGCCTGCCACGACCAGTTCGTGCGCGGTCCTCAAAGGCGGTGGGAACGGTGTGGGATCGAGCCCGGCGAGCGCGCGTTCGGCTTCGTCGAGACGTCCGATCAGCAGCAGGCGCCGCACCGCGAGATAGCGCGCATGAGCGGCGTTGAGCCGGTCGCCGTGCGTTTCGAGCGTGGCGCGAGCGGCTTCCAGAGCCTTCGTGGGCCAGTTCAGATCGCGTGAGACGAGCGCGATCTCGGCCTCGGCGACGATACATCGCGCGCGGGCCACCGGCTCCCGCGCACCGAAGGCACGCGCGGCGCTTCGCACGAGCGCCTTCGCCCGCACCAGATCGCCGAGCTGCGCCATGGCGATGCCGCGCAACGCGAGCGCGGGCGCGTCGTCGCGCAAGGCGACGCGATTCAGCGCGCCGAGCGGATCGCCCGCGGCAAGCGCGCGCGCCGCCGCCGTGATTAGCGAGTCCATGGTCCAGGTGAATCACGCCACACTTGTCACTCCCGTCGTTCGAAGCCCGGGGCTAATCTAGCACGACCAACCCACAGCACTTCGCATAGCGAAGCAAGGAGGCAAGCATGACGACGAAACACAGCATCGGCACACGGGAAGAATGGCTGGCCGCGCGGCTCGACCTGCTCGAAGCGGAAAAGGCGCTCACGCGGCAGAGCGACGAACTGGTCCGGCAGCGGCAGGCGCTGCCCTGGGTCCGAATCGACAAGGCCTACCGGTTCGAGACCGATGAAGGCAGCGCCTCGCTGGCCGATCTCTTTCGAGGACGCTCGCAGTTGCTCGTCTATCACTTCATGTTCGGCCCCGACTACACCGCGGGCTGCCCGTCGTGTTCGGCGGTCGCGGACGGGTTCAACGGTTCCGTCGTCCATCTGGCGAATCACGATGTCGCGATGACGGCGGTATCGCGCGCGCCGCTCGCGAAGCTGCAGGCGTACAAGCGGCGCATGGGATGGACGTTTCCGTGGGCGTCGTCGGCGGGCAGCGACTTCAACTTCGATATCAACGTCTCGTTCACCGAGCAGCAGCAACGCGAAGGAAGCGTCGAATACAACTTCCAGCGTGGCGGCCATGCGATGGATGCGACACCGGCGCCGGCGCCCGTGGTCGAGTTCGCGGCCGCCTGCGGGACCGACGCGCCGACGTATTCGCTCGACCGGCCCGGCATGAGCGCGTTCGTGCTCGAAGACGGCGTGGTGTACCACACGTATTCCACTTATGGACGCGGCGTGGACGCGCTGTGGGGCATGTATCAGTGGCTCGACCGCGCGCCCAAAGGGCGTAACGAAACGGGGGTGTGGTGGCGTCGGCATGACGAGTATGAGAAGCACTGAGGCAACTGTGGGCCGAACGCATTGCTGTAGCTCAGGCTCGCTCATTCCCCGTAAAGGGTTTGTCTCTACACAAAACATGCACGCGATTGCCGATAAATGAATCGGGTGGTCGCATCCAAGCAACGACGTGTCGATTCCGATATCGGCACGTGTTGCCATGATGAGACCCGGCTCGATCATTCGATACAGATGCGGGGCGCGTGCATGGTCCGATTCAGTTTCACACAGAAGCTCTGGCTGCCGCTGGTCGTCAGCCTCGTGGCACTTCTCGCCGTGTCGGTGTCCGCGGCGTGGCTGTCGCGGCAGACCCGCATCGAGGAGCGCAAGAACGATCTGGTGAACGTCGCCCATGTCGGGCTCAGTATCGTGACGGAATATGCGGCGCTGGCGCAAAGCGGCGCGCTCAGCGAAGCGGACGCCCGCCGGCAGGCGCTCGAACGGCTGCGCGGTGTACGTTACGGCGAGGACGGCTACTTCCTCGTGATCGATTCGACACCGCGCATGGTCATGCATGCGATGAAGCCCGCGTTGAACGGCAAGGATCTCGCCGGCACCGCCGATGCCGACGGCCGTCACCACTACGTGACATTCGCCAAGGTCGCGCAGGCGCCGAACGGCGGCTTCGTCGATTATGTGTTTCCGCATCCGCAAAACCCGCCCGCCGCCGCGGTCGGCAAGATCGGCTACGTCGTGCGTTACGCGCCGTGGGACTGGATCATCGCGACGGGCGCTTACGTGGACGACATCGACGCCGCGTTCAAGGAGTCGCTGTATTTCGTCGGCGGAATCTTTGCCGTCGTCGCGCTGCTGCTGTCGGCGCTGGTCTCGCTGACCAATCGCAGCATTCAGCGCACGATCGGCGGCGATCCGGCCTACGTTGCGCAAGTGGCCGGCGAAATCACGCAGGGCAACCTTGCCATTCCCATCGACCTCCGTCACGGCGACGACTCGAGCCTGCTTTACACCATGCAGCGCATGCGCGACGCGCTGGCCCACACGATCGAACAGATCAAGGGCGCGGCCGACAAGGTGGCGACAGGCGCGCGCGAGATTGCCGGCGGCAACTCGGATCTGTCGGCACGCACGGAGAATCAGGCGGCGTCGCTCGAGGAGACCGCGGCGAGCATGGAACAGATGACGGCAATGGTGCGACAGACGGCGGAGAACGCTCAGACAGCGAGCCAACTGACCTCCGGCGCTGAGCAGATCGTCAATCGCGGCGGCGAAATGGCGGCGCAAGCGGTATCGACGATGCAGGAGATATCGACGGAGTCGCACAAGATGGTGGAGATCATCTCGGTCATCGAAGGCATCGCCTTTCAGACCAATATTCTCGCGCTGAACGCGGCGGTGGAAGCGGCCCGGGCCGGCGATGCGGGGCGTGGTTTCGCGGTGGTCGCCGGCGAGGTGCGCACGCTCGCGCAGCGCAGCGCGGCGGCCGCGAAGGAAATCCGCACGTTGATCAGCCGCGCGGTGGACAAGGTGGGGACCGGCGCCGAATTCGTCGGGCAAACCGGCGCGACGATTCACTCCGCGCGCGAGGCCATTGCAAAAGTGTCGGGCGTCATGCGCGATATCGCGGCGGCGGCCGCCGAGCAAAGCGCCGGTATCAATCAGGTCGGCGACGCCGTCGCGCAGATGGATAGCGTGACGCAGCAAAACGCGGCGCTGGTCGAGCAGGCCGCGGCGGTGGCGCAGACGCTGACCGAACAGGCGCGGCTGCTGCAAGTGTCGATCAGCCAGTTCAACTTGCAGCCGCAGGGTTCCGGCGACGAAGGCGGGTCGTTGCGGGTCCATAGGCCGTCGGCGAAAGAAGCACGCGAATTCGCAGCCGTCGTTTGAGCGTTGCTCACCCATGGACGCACCTGAACGCTCCAAATTAAGAGCGCTGAAAATTGCAAAGCGGCTCAGGTCTGTTATGTTCGCTGCTGGACCGTTCAATGCCTGTTCACATCTCACTCGTGATTCGGCGGCGAGCGTCCGGTCTCAACATGGCAGAGGTTCGTTCCCGGAACACACGTTCGACGTGCCTATGGAGGACTGCATCTGGTCGGCGCCGCGAAAACTTCACTCGACAAGCCGCGACGAAAGTGGGATCCGGTCGCGCAGATCGCAGCCTGGAGCCGTCGCGTGGGCTGGCGCGCGGGCATGGGCGGCGCGGGGCTGCTATTTTGCTTGCAGAGCGCGGCGGCCTCGGATGGCGGCGGGGGCACCGTTACGCTGTATGGCGTGCTGGACACGAGTCTCGAAATAACCGACCCAGGGTCCGGCTGGACCCCACGTCTGGACTCGGGGGCCTATCGCGGTTCGCGGGTCGGCTTGCGGGGCAGCGAGCCGCTCGGCAACGGCACCGACCTGCTCTTCACGCTGGAAAACGGCTTTAGCTCGGTCGACGGCACGCTTCAGACTCCCGGTGTTCTATTCAACCGCCAGGCGTGGATCGGCGCGCGGAACGCCTGGGGCGAGGTGCGCTTCGGCCGGCAATACTCGCCCATCTATATCCCGTTCAAGGGCGACCTCGATGCGTTCGGCGCCGGCACGATCGCGTCCGGGCTGAACAACCTGTCGAAGATCACACCCTACGCGAGCAACGCGATCGAGTATCTGTCGCCGGTCGTCGGCGGATTCAGCGCGACGGTCATGATGGCCACGCGCGATCCGTCGGAGAACGACGGCAACGGTATCGACGGATACTACGTCACCGCCACCTATCAGCTCGACAACCTCAGGCTGTTGTACGCGCGTCAGCAGACGCACGGCGCGGGCGCGCTGCGGGCGAATCTCGGCGGCGCGACCTATGCGATCGACAAAGTGCGGGTATGGCTCGCGTTCTTCAACGGCGATGGCGGCACGCCGCTCTATCACGGCGCGGGCGGATCGCTCTCGGCGCAATACAGCTTTTCTGCGAATGCGCGCGCGTCACTGGGCTATGCGCACGTGCGCGACTATACCGGCGCGGGCGCGAGCGCCGACCAGTTCAGCATGGCGTTCGAATACAACGTTTCGCGTACTTTGCTGTTCTATTTCAGCGCGGCCTATCTGGCGAATCACGACGATGCGAGCTTCACGCTGCGTGGCGTCAACGTGACCGGGCTGCCGGTCGCGTATCCCGGCGCGCCGGTCAAGGGTGTGCAGCTTGGCGTGTTGGAGCGCTTCTGATCTGCGTGAGTAGACTGAATTGGATCGTCCGTTGTTGTGCCCGCAAGTGGCAGGCGGATCCGCTGTCATTGAACTGGCGGCGTGCCAACTGCCGCGCCGGTATCGGTGCGCGGGGCCACGCGCCAGACCGTATTGCCGACGTCGTCCGCCACCAGCAGTGCCCCGCGCTTATCCAGCGCGACACCGACTGGCCGGCCCACGGCGTGACCGTCGGCGGTCAGAAAGCCGCTCAGGAAATCTTCCGGGGCGCCCGCGGGTTGGCCTTTTACGAATGGGATGAACACCACTTTGTAGCCGCTGTACGGCTTGCGATTCCATGACCCATGCTGACCGACAAAGGCACCGCCGCGGTAATGCGCGGCGAACAGCGTCCGGTCGTAAAAAACCAGCCCGAGCGATGCCGTATGGTTGCCGAGCGCATAGTCCGGTGCGACTGCCGTGGCGACCAGGTCGGGGCGCTGAGGCTTGACGCGCGTGTCGACATGCTGGCCGTAATAGCTGTAAGGAAACCCGTAAAACGCACCGTCTTTCACGGCAGTCATGTAATCCGGCACGAGGTTGTTGCCCAGGTCGTCCCGTTCGTTGACGGCGGTCCACAGCGCGCCGCTCTCCGGCTGCCAGGACAGTCCGTTGGGGTTGCGCAAGCCGGTCGCGAAGGGCCGCATCTGGCCGGACGCCACGTCGAATTCGAGAATCCGTGCGCGGTCCGCTTCGGCCTCGGCGCCGTTTTCTCCCGCGTTGCTGTTCGATCCCACCGTCACATAGAGATGCTTGCCCGAACGGTCGGCCAGGATGTTTTTGGTCCAGTGATGATTGATTGGGCCAGCCGGCAAATCAGCCACCTTCACGCCGGGCGTGTCGATCTGGGTCGCGCCGGGCGTGTAGTCGAAGCGCAGAATGGCGTCCGTATCGGCGACATAGAGTTGGTTGCCGATCAGCGCCATGCCGAACGGCGAGTGCAGGCCACGCAGGAACACCGTCTGTTGATCGACGACGCCGCTGCCGTTGGTATCGCGTAATAGCACGATACGGTCGGGGCTCGGTGTGCCCGCTCCCGCGCGCTTCATGACCTGCTTTCTAATCCAGCCGAATACGCCGCTGCCTTCGTCGTGCCGCTGCGGCGCGTTGCTTTCCGCCACGAGCACGTCGCCGTTCGGCAACGGGTAGAGCCAGCGCGGGTGGGTCAGCCCGCGAGCGAATTCCGTCACGACAAAGCCGTTTGGAGCGGTCGGGAGAAAGTCGGCGGTTCTCGGCCGGACGGGCGCGATATTGACCGTGGTAACCAGCGACGATTCCGGCGCGGGCAATACGGGTGACGGCCCAAAGCCGGTATCGGTGGGGCCCGACGGCCCCGCCGCGCACGCGGCGAGCGGCAGCAGCATGAATAAGACAAAGCGGTTTAACTGACGCATCCCGCGCTCCCGACAGTGAAGATGCACGACCCATCTTCGGTAAGCTCAGCAAGATGCTTGCCTGGCGCCTGAACGGCGCAGCCTGTTAGTCCGTATACCCCTAAAACGTCACTACTTCACCTCGGAAGGAAACCCGCCGATAGTCGACCTTCGTTTTCAACTGGAGGGTGTTACGATGCGCGTCTTTGTTACCGGAGCGACGGGATTCGTCGGCTCCGCCGTGGTTGCCGAACTCATTGCCGCCGGACATTCCGTGCTCGGCCTGGTACGCTCGGACGCCGCGGCCGAGTCTCTGGCCAGGACCGGAGCGGAGGTCCTGCGCGGTTCGCTCGAGGATCTCGACAGCCTCAAAGCCGGAGCGGCCGCTGCGGACGGTGTCATTCATACCGCCTTCAACCACGACTTCTCCCGATTCGCGGAGAACTGCGAGTTGGACCGGCGCGCCATCGAAGCGCTCGGCTCCGTGCTCGTCGGCTCGGAGCGGCCGCTCCTCGTCACGTCCGGGGTCGCGCTGCTGGCGTCGGGCCGCATCGCGACCGAGGACGACGCGCCGGTTGCACGCTCCGACGCCTATCCTCGCGTGTCGGAGGCGACGGCTGCGTCGCTGGTGGAGCGCGGCGTGCGTGCGTCGGTAGTTCGTCTGCCGCCGTCGGTGCATGGCGATGGCGACCATGCTTTCGTTCCGCATCTCATCGCTCTCGCGCGCGAAAAGGGCGTCTCGGCGACCGTCGGCGAGGGCCTCAACCGCTGGCCCGCCGTGCACCGGCTCGACGCCGCGCGCGTCTACCGGCTCGCGCTCGAACGCGGCGCCGCCGGCAGCCGGTATCACGCCATTGCCGAAGAAGGCGTGCCGTTCAACGAGATCGCCGGTGTGATCGGCCGACGCCTGAACGTGCCGGTCATCGCGCAATCGGTTGATGAGGCGGCGGACCATTTCGGCTGGTTCGCGCTGTTTGCCGGAATGGATGCCGCGACTTCGAGCGAGCAGACGCGCAAGCTGCTTGACTGGGAACCGAAGCAGCCGGGCTTGATCGCCGACCTCGACCGGCCGCGGTATTTCCAGACCTGAGGCGCAACTTGCCGCTCGGCCTTTTTGATGGCCGGGGATTCCATTGACGACGCGGAGCGGCCTTTCACGACGTTGCAACTCGACCAGGTCAAGCTGGCGCCAAGCGGCACATTCCTTCGCTGCACGGCGCGCTGTTCGCATCGACCGGCCGGACGCGGCAGCGGGCGAGCAGAACCTGCCTCGCTAGGACTATGCTAGCGCTTTCGTCTACTTCGAGGAGCAACTGATGAAACAGGCAGCAGGTTCGATGATCACCTTTAACCGGCCCGACGGCCAGCAGATCCAGGGCTATCTGGCCAAGCCGCAGAAGCTGGAGGGCGCGCCCGCCATCGTCGTGATTCAGGAGTGGTGGGGCGTCAACGACCAGATTCGCGGCGTGGCGGACCGGCTCGCGCAGGCCGGCTATCTGGCGCTGGTGCCCGATCTCTTTCGAGGCAAAACGACGGTGGAAGAGGAAGAAGCCCACCATCTGCTCGACGGGCTCAATTTCGGCGACGCCGCTACTCAGGATGTGCGCGGCGCTGTCCAATATCTGAAGCAGCACGCGACGAATGTCGGCGTGACAGGCTTTTGCATGGGCGGCGCGCTGACCTTGCTCGCGCTGTGCAATATCCCGGAAGTGTCGGCCGGCGTGGTCTGGTACGGCTTCCCGCCGCTGGAATATATCGACGCTTCGAAAATCAAGGCGCCGCTAATCGGTCACTGGGCGACGCAAGACGAGTTCTTCGTGTCTGAAACGGTCGACGCGCTGGAGAGGAAATTGAAAGACGCGAATGTCGACGTCGAGTTTCACCGCTATCTCGCACACCACGCGTTCGCGAACGAAACGGCGGTCGGTCCGGGCCGTATCGCCAGGACGCAGTTCGATCCGGTGTGGTCGCAATTGGCTTGGGATCGCACGCTGACGTTTTTCGGCCGCACCTTGTGGAAGTAAGCGGCTCGCTCGCCGCTTGAGACGCGCTACGTCCGGCTAACGGGGCGGAGCGCGTCGGGTCGCGCCGGTGAAGTCCGCGGGCGTGCCGCCATGCATGGGCGGCATTCCAGAAAGGCTTCCCGGCGAGATCGCAAACAGAATCGCTTTTACGGATTCAGAGTTTCGACCCGCCGTCGACATGCAACGTTTCGCCGATAATCCGGCGAGCAGCATCCGAGGCGAGAAAGGCCACCGCGCCGCCAATGTCATCCGGTTGCGCCACGCGTTTCAACGCCTGCATCTCAAGCGTCACCGCGCGTCCCGCGTCGGTCTTCGTGAAGTTCGACATATCGGTTTCAACCACATCCGGCGCCACCGCATTTCCAGAGCGGTCAGGCTGGCGGCGCGCCGACCCGACCCGTTTACCTATACTCCTGTCACTCTGCAAGGCCGTCCACTCGTCGTCATACCAACAAGACGGAGCCTCACATGTCTGTAGCAATGCGAAGCGCGGCCCTCGGGCTGCTGACATGTTTCACGTTGGGCGCCAGTGCCGCTGCGCAAGCCGACTCCGGATGCGACGAAGGGTGCCATGCGCGCGGCCAGCTTCTCGATCACCGCGTCACGCTCACGCTGAGCGCCGCGGCGTTTTCAAAATTGCTGGCGTCGAGCGCGGGCGGCCGGCGGCTCGTGCAGATTGCCGGCGCGCCCGCGTGCGGCATCGAGATCGTGAGCTTTCGCTACGGGACCATCGGCGGCGCGGGCGAGCCCACCAACGCGAGCGGTGCGTTGATGATCCCTTCGGGGCGTTCGGCGGCATGCAGCCGAGCGCTTCCGCTGATGCTCTATGCACATGGCACCACCGCGTATCGCAACTACAACCTCGCCGATATCACGCAAACGGATCCGGGCAACGGCGACGGCGCCGGGGAAGGCATCAGCGTGGCGGCCATGTATGCGGCGCAAGGCTACATTGTGGTGGCGACCAACTACGCGGGCTACGCCGGCTCCGATCTCCCGTACCACCCGTATCTCAATGCCGACCAGCAATCCGCCGATATGATCGACTCGTTGCGGGCTGCGCGCGTGGCGTTAGCCGGAATAGCGCCGGACAGCAGGCCGCGCGAAAACGGCAAGCTGTTCGTCACCGGCTATTCGCAAGGCGGCTTCGTTGCAATGGCAACGCATCGCGCGCTGCAGGCGGCTGGCGTCAAGGTGACAGCGTCCGCACCGGGTTCGGGGCCATACGCACTCGCCGCTACCGCCGACGCACTCATCGAAGGCGAGGTCAACCTGGGCTCGACGCTGTTCTCGACGCTGATCGTGACGGGTTATCAGCATGCCTACGAGAATATCTACCGCCGCCCCGGCGACTTCTACGACGCGGCCTACGCGCCGGGTATCGAAACGCTGCTGCCGAGTCTGCAGCCGCTCAATACGCTATTCACCACGGGCAAACTGCCGTCCGCGCATCTCTTCAGCAAGTTGCCGCCCGCGCCGCAGTTCGCCTCGATGACGCCGCCTGCTTCGCCGCCTTTGACGCCGCCCGCCTTGACACCGCTGTTTGCCGCGGGATTCGGCAATCCCAACCTCGTGCGCAACGCTTATCGCCTGACGCTGCTGGAGGACGCCGCCGCCAATCCCGACGGTGCGTTTCCCAACACGACGCTTGCGATGAAACCGGCCGCGAATCCGCTGCATCCCTTGCGCCAGGCGTTCAAGCGCAACGACTTGCGCAACTGGCTGCCGGTTACGCCCGTTTTGATGTGTGGCGGCGAGTCGGATCCCACGGTGTTCTTTTTCAACGCGCGCATCGAGCAGGCGTATTGGCAGAACGCCAAAGTGCCCGCGGGGCTCACGTCCGTGCTGGATGTAGACTCTCCCGTTGTCGGGCCCGGCGATCCGTATGCGTCCATCAAGCGGGAGTTCGCGAGTGCGAAGGCGGAGGTCGCGAGTCAGGCCGTGGCCGGTGGTGCGACTGACGGCGGGGCGTCAGCGGTGCTGCGGGCCTATCATGGCCAACTGGTCGCGTCGTTCTGCCTGGTGGCGGCGCGGGCGTTCTTCGACACCTTCTGAGCGCGTGCAAAGCTGAAAATCCGCGCCGAGCGATGTTCGCGAAGTGCGGCTATCATGCGCAGACAACGAATCTGGCGGGGGAAAACTTGACGACCGAGTCCGTGACGAGAGATGCGGCTCCCGCGAACTGCATCCATAGCCACTTTAGTACGCACCACGAAGCGCCGCGCGCGCAGTTGCCCGCGTGGCGCGACCGTCTGGGCCATTTTCTCGATGTGCCCATTTCGCGCCGGCAACTGGCGGATGGCTTCAGTGGTCTGATCGACAGCTACCGTGTGGCCGATCTGGCATTCATGGACTGCCGTACCGATCCGGTCTCGCAGACGCGATCCGTCGCGCGCATTTCGACGGACTCGGTGCGCCAGTTCGTATTCCACGTGGCCGTGGAAGGCACGATCGAAACCGGCACCGGACCGCATCCGAAGCGCAAGGCCACCCAGTCCACGCCGGGCATTCTCGCGCTCGATATGAACCAGCCCATGCACATGGACCGCAGCGCCTGCCGCGTGCAGGCGTTTTTCCTGCCGCGTGAGCTGGTGGAATCCGTTTTGCCGGAAGCGGAGTCGATTCATGGCAGCGTGATCGACTATCACTCGCCGCTTGCGCGCATGATTCCCGCACAGCTCGCCGACCTGAGCCGGAGCTTGCCCACGATGAGCGGGCAGGCGGCATACGACGCCATTCAGAGCTGCGCATTGCTGATCGCGGCGGCCTTCGGGAAGCAGGCCGGTTTAAGCGGCAATGCGCGCGCCGCTGCTCGCACCGCCATGTTTGCCGCGGCGCGCCGTTATATCGATGCCAATCTCGACCAGATGGATCTGACGCCCGACAGCGTGCTCGCCGCGTCGCGACTGTCCCGGTCTACGCTTTATCGCCTGTTCGAGCCCGAAGGCGGGCTGGCCGCCTACATCCGCAGCCGCAGGCTGCGCGAAGCCGCCGATGATCTGCATCGATACCGGAACAAAGCGATCGTCGAGATCGCTTATGGCCTCGGCTTCAATAGCGCGTCGGATTTCACTCGCGCGTTTCGTCGAGCTTACGACATGTCGCCGAGCGATTTCCGGGCGTTGACCCGATAGGGGATGGCGGCTCGCCGCGGTGGGCGTGAACTCGCGCTTGCGTGTCGACACATCGGCTAAAGCGATAGCCAGCCACGTTCGATCGGCCACGCCAGCAACTTGCGATACAGCGCGACCAGTCCGCGCGTCACGCTCGCGCCGGCGAGCCGCCACAGCGGCGCCACCAACAGGAAGGCCACGCCCGCCACGACGACGGCGCCTGCCATGTCGAGCGGAAAGTGAACGCCGACAAAGATGCGCGCCCAGGCGACCGCGAGCCCCGACAGCACAATGAGCAGGCCGTACCGCCGCACGCCGCCGAGCAGCAAGCTCAGTGCGATGCTCGCGAAGATGGTCCCGTGATCGCTGGGGAACGACGGGTCCGGCGCGTGTTCGAGAAACGTATGGCCGATGCCCATCACGAACGGCCGCGGATGCGGCCACGCCAGACCGATGAGCTGATTGATGCCGAGCGCGAGGAACGTCACGCAGCATGCGCGCAGGGCGGTTTCGCGCTGACCTTCGTCGCCGAAGAGCCACATGGCGATCAGGCAGAGCGGCACGAGATAGATGACGTAATCGGCGATTGAACGCGCGAGGTCGATGTGCCACGCGGGTGTCGATGGCGTGGCGTTGATCATTAGAAAGAGCGCCTGGTTGAACGCTTCAAGTGTCTGCATACGGTGTGTTTCTCGATGGACGTCTGCGCCGTTCCGGCGCACTGATGTCGAGCGATCATAACGAGCCAACCTTAGGAAAGGCTTAGGCCGTGTAATCTGTCGATGTGACAAGGCATCATGAACCGATAATCGAAGGAGATGAGAACGTGGTGAAGATCGATCCGGACCGGTTGCTGACCGATCTCAAGCGGCTGCGCAGTTTCGGCGCCACGGGCCCAGGTGTTGTCCGGCTGGCGTTGTCGCCGGTGGATCTGGCGTCGCGCGAATGGCTGGCCGGGCGCATGACGGAGGCGGGACTCGAGGCCGTGATCGACGGCGTGGGGACCGTGTTCGGACGCTCGCGCAAAAGCGGCCCCGCGCTCGTGATCGGCTCTCATACCGACACGCAGCCGACCGGCGGCTGGCTCGACGGCGCGATGGGCGTGATCTACGGGCTGGAGATTGCGCGCGCGTTGGCCGAGAACGACGCGACGAGTCACCTCGCGGTGGACGTGGCATCGTGGATCGATGAAGAAGGCACGTTCTCCGGCCTGCTCGGCAGCCGCAGCTTTGTGGGCGATAGCGTCGACGAGTCGATTCGCGACGCCACGAACCGGCAAGGCCAGCGTCTTAACGACGTGCTCGCAACCGCGGGTCTCGCCGGGCGGCCGCGTGCGCGCTTCGAGCCGGGCCGGCAGGTCGCCTATCTCGAGCCGCATATCGAGCAGGGCGGCCGGCTGGAAGCGGCCGGCAAGTCCATCGGGGTCGTCACCACGATCGTCGGGCTGCGCGAATTGCGGCTGCGCTTCACGGGGCAGCGCAACCATGCCGGCACGACGCCCATGGCGATCCGGCGCGACGCGGGCGCGGCGCTGGTCGCCTTTGTCCCGCAGATGAACGAAGCGTTCGCGCAACTCGCGGATGCCGATACCGTCTGGACAGTGGGCCGCATCGACCTCGACCCTGGCTCGCTGAGCGTCGTGCCGGGCGCGGCCGACATGGACCTGCAATTCCGCGACGCGAACGCCGCGCGTTTGCAAGCGATGGAAGTCCGGCTCGCCGAGCTTGTGCGTGACTTCAATGCGCGCGGTTCGGTGAACGTGGAACTGACGACCATCGACGAACCGATGCAACCGGTGACCATGGACGCCGCGCTCGCGGACCATCTCGCCCGCGCCGCCAACGCGGTGGCGCCCGGCCAATGGATCCGCATGCCGAGCGGTGCCGCGCACGACGCGCAGGTCATCGCCCGCTGCATGCCGGCTTGCATGATGTTCGTGCCGAGCATCGGCGGCGTGAGCCACGATTTCATCGAGGATACGGCCGAGGCGCATATCGTTCTCGGCTGTCAGGTCGCGGCCACGGCTGCCGCGGCGATTCTGGAGGAACAATGGGCGAAACGATCGTGACGAACGTGAGCGAGCCGGGCGATTTTGTCGTGCGCACGATGTCGGCCGAGGACGTCGCATTGGCGGTCGAATGGGCCGCGCAGGAAGGATGGAACCCCGGTCTGCACGATGCCGCCTGTTTTCGTGTGGCTGACCCTGACGGGTTTTTCATCGGCGAATGGCGCGGCGAGCCGGTGGCGTGTCTATCCGCTGTCGCGTACGGCGAGGACTTTGGCTTTATCGGGCTCTATATCGTGAAACAGGCGTTTCGCGGTCGAGGCTTCGGCATGCGTGTCTGGCAGCACGGCATGGACTATTTGCGCAACCGCAATATCGGTCTGGACGGCGTGGTCGCTCAGCAGGCGAACTATAAGAAGTCCGGATTTCAGCTTGCCTATCGCAACATTCGCTTTCAGGGCGTCGCGCAAGAGACCACTCAGGGCGAGCACTATGCAGACATGTTGAATGCTTCGGCGCTGCCCTTCGAATCGTTGAGCGACTACGATCGGCAGTGCTTTCCCGCGGCGCGCGAGCGCTTTCTCGCCGCATGGCTCGCGCAGCCTGGCGCGATGGCGCGAGTCGTGGTGCGCGACGGCCATGTGGTGGGCTACGGCGTGTTGCGGCGTTGCCTGACGGGTTACAAGATCGGCCCGCTCTTCGCCGATAACGACGAGATTGCCGGTCGTCTGTTCTCTGCGTTGACGTCGAGCATTGCCGGCGAGGTGTTTTTCTTCGATGTGCCGGAGATCAACGTGGATGCCGTTGCGTTGGCCGAACGGCACGGCATGACGAGCGTGTTCGAAACCGCGCGGATGTACACGGAGGAACCGCCCGCTATTTCCATGGAACGCGTGTTCGGCGTGACGTCGTTCGAGCTGGGTTGACCAGAGCGCAGCGTGATGAGGCTTGTTTGCGCAGCCATCGGCGGTGCCAGTCGCGGACCGCCAATGGCAAGCACTATTTCCATTTCGTGCCGAGATTGTCCAGTCCGGCTTTCATCAGGTCTTCCGGCAACATCGCAATGCGCATTTCGCAGTCGGCGTTGAATTTTAGAAACCACGGCTCCGCGAGCGCGGGAATCGACGATGCGTTGTCGACATCCACCACGACCACCGCTCCGCGCGCTCCACTCTGCTCGGTGAAGTAGACGGCCTCCGGTTTTATCTCTTCCAGTATTTTCCCGATCACTTGTCCGGCGGTGCCATCACGCACCATGGTGTTGAACGGTTCGTGAGGGATTCGTATGTTGAGAAGCATGCGCATGTCATCCTCCTGTTGACGCCCAAAGGGCATCTTAAGGATAGGTGCTTTATGCGGCCGGCAAGGTGATCTATCACGAAGCGCTCAACGCGACGCAGTGAGTCCACTGCCATCGCGGACCATGCATCCGGTCAGTTTCCAAACAGCGAGGCTTGCGTGCCGCGGCTCGGCGCATGGCGCGGGGGTTTCGTCTGAGTTTCGGATTTGACCTGAGCCTTGGCCTCGGTCTTTTCTTCGGCCGCGAACATATCCGCTTGCCCGTCTGCTTCCGCTTCGATCGAAGTCTGTCCGGCTTCGAGCGACAGAAGCAGCATCTTGTTCGCCAAACCGCCCGCAAACCCGGTCAAATCACCGGACGCGCCGATCACCCGGTGGCACGGCGCCACGATGGAAATCGGATTTCTGCCATTCGCCGCGCCGACCGCCCGCACCGCGTTGACGTTGCCGATCTGCGTCGCGATTTCCGAGTAGCTGCGCGTCTGGCCGAACGGTATGGTCAACAGCGCGGCCCACACCTGCTTCTGAAAATCCGTTCCCTGGAAGGTGAGCGGAAGGTCGAATTCATGCCGCGTGCCGGCAAAATACTCGTTCAACTGCCGCTCGGTCTCGATCAGCACAGGCCGGTCGTTCGCTTCGACCAGCTCCCCGAGACGCACCCGGTTCGGCTTGTCGTGCTCCCACAGAATGGCGGCGAGGCGGTCGCCGTTTGCAACGAGTTTCAACTGGCCGACGGGCGAGTTCATCAACTTGTAGGCGTATGTCACTTTGTTTGCTCCTGACTGGTTGGAGGCACAGATGCTGCAAGACGAGTCTGCGAATACACGCGCCAAGCGCGCCGATATCCGACAGTGTGAGCCTCGTACTCTCTGATTGCGCTCCGAAACTTGCTGTCCAATTCCTCGCGACCGATGACGGCCGGGCGGCTCGTTGTTCTGGACGGGACGATGCATCACTGTACAACCCTTTTCGCGCCAGGCCCGCGACTCAGTAGAATTGATACCTTCGATACGAAGCGCATCGGCAACCGGACCTCTCTTCCACGACTGTGACGACGACACTTGAACAATTGCGGGCCGGCCAACTCGCGGGCACGCGCCGGCTGAAACTGGCCTGCGGCCTGACTGAATTTCCGCGCGAGATTTTCGACCTCGCCGAGACACTGGAAGTTCTCGACCTGTCGGGCAACGCGCTCACGTCGCTGCCCGACGATCTGCCACGGCTCACCAAGCTGCGTATTCTCTTCGGCTCCGACAACCCGTTCACCGAATTGCCGGAAGTGCTGGGACAGTGCTCGCAATTGAGCATGGTCGGCTTCAAGGCCAACCGCATCCGGCGAGTGTGCGGCAATGCGCTGCCGCCGCAATTGCGCTGGTTGATTCTCACGGACAACGAGATCGAAGCGTTGCCTGCCGAAATCGGCGGCTGCACGCAATTGCAAAAGTTGATGCTGGCGGGCAATCGTCTGCGGACGCTTCCCGAGGAATTGGCCGCCTGCTCGCAGCTCGAATTGCTGCGTCTCGCGGCGAATCAGCTCAGTGGACTGCCTGCGTGGCTGTTGCGGCTGCCGCGGCTGTCCTGGCTGGCGTATGCCGGCAATCCGTTCAGCGAAGCGCTCGAAGCGGAGGCGTTGATCGACACGCCGACCGCCTCGATCGCGTGGCCTGACTTGAAACTCGAGGCGGCGTTGGGCGAGGGCGCCTCCGGTGTCATCTATCGCGCGGAGCTGGCGGATCAGCACGGCGCATTGCGCCACGTCGCGGTGAAACTGTTCAAGGGCGCAGTGACCAGCGATGGTTTGCCCGACTGCGAAATGGCAGCCTGCATTCGCGCGGGCGATCATGCGAATCTGATTCCGGTGGCGGGGAAAGTGAAGGATCATCCCGCAGGCACGCACGGTCTCGTGATGGAACTGATCGATCCGCAATTCACCAACCTTGCCGGTCCGCCGAGCCTCGACTCCTGCACGCGCGATATCTACGGCGCCGACACACGCTTCGATTTGGCTGCGGCGTTGGGCATTGCGTACGGGATGGCATCGGCGGCGTGTCATCTGCATAAGCAGGGCATCATGCATGGCGATCTGTACGCTCACAATATCCTGTACGGTGGACAGGGGCGCGCGCTGTTGGGAGATTTCGGCGCCGCGTCTTTCTATGCTTTGGACGATCGCGACATCGGTCTCGCGCTTCAGCGCCTCGAAGTTCGAGCCTATGGTTGTCTGCTCGAAGAGTTGCTCGAACGATGCGTCTGGCCGCACGCGCAGACGAACATCCAGGCGCGCTTGGTGGAGTTGAAGGACAATTGCCTGAGCGAGGCTATCGACAGCCGGCCGTTGTTCGACGAAATCGCAGCGCGTTTACTGGCGCTGAAGGGCGATTGATGAGCGGCAGGCAGAGCCACGGCAGCCTTTCATCCGAGTGCAGCGCAGCGATTCGTCAGCCCGGTCCAGAAGGAGAGATTCGATGATGCAGAAGACGCCCCGAAGGACGTCCTCCTGGGGGATGCGCCGCCGCGTGGTGTTTGCCGGCGCGCTGGCCGCGGCCGGCATCAGCAGCGCGGCGGATGCGGCGGTCACGCCGGGCAGCAAGCTCAAGATCGCGCTCGTGCTGAAGTCCCTGAGCGATCCGTTCACGGTGGCGATGGCGAACGCCGCACAGAACTACCAGCAGCATTACGCATCGCAATTCGATTTGACGGTGCGCGGCACGGCCACCGAAAGCGACACGGCCGGGCAGATCCGCATGGTCGAGGACATGATCAAGGCGAAGATGAACGCGGTCGTGATCGCGCCGACCGATTCGAAGGCGCTAACGGCGGTCGTCGCGCGTGCGATCAAGGCGGGCATCATCATGGTCGCGATCGACAATCCGCTCGACGAGGCGTTTCAGGACGCGGCCGGCATTTCCGTGCCGTTCGTCGGTCCGAACAATCGCAAGGGCGCGCAGCAGGTGGGCAATTATCTGGCGCAGCGGCTCAAGGCGGGCGATCAGGTGGGCATCATCGAAGGCAGTTCAGCCGATCGCAATGCACAGCAACGCACGGACGGCTGCAGGGATGCGATGAACGCGGCGGGCATCAATATCGTCGCCGTTCAGGCCGGCGATTGGGAGTATGGGAAGGGCCGCGACGCCGCATCGAAGATGCTCAGCGAACATCCGCAGATCCGCGGACTGCTGTGCGGCAACGACAATATGGCGATGGGCGCGGTCGACGCGGTCCGCGATGCGGGCAGAACCGGCGGCGTCTACGTCACCGGCTACAACGATATCGATGCGATCAAGCCGTTGATCGCCGATGGCCGTGTGCTCGCCACGATCAATCAGTTCGCCGCGCGGCAAGCCGTATTCGGCGTCGATGTCGCGTTGAAGGCGGTCACCGAACAGAAGAAGCAGAGTGAATTGTCGAGCGTGATCGAAACACCGCTGCAACTCGTCACGGCCGCGAATCACTGAACGCGGCCCGTCGCATGGCCGGTGCGAGCGTGAGTCGTCTCACTCTCGCTCACGGCTTGCCACTCCGGTCATTCCACTTTGACCTTGTGCGGCTTGGTGGCTTTTTCGAGCTTGTTGTACTCGAACTCAGGCACCGACTTCAGCGCATCCTTCGTCGCGCCGGCGAGGAACAGGTTGCCGTCGCGGATCTCGAAGTGATCGACCGGGATCGCCACATAGTGCTTGCCCATGCCGAGGAAGCCGCCCACCGACACGACCGCATACGTCGCCTTACGGTCCGGCGAAATGATCACGTCATAGATGCTGCCGATCTTGTCGTTCAGATCGTTGTAGACCGGCTGGTCGACAAGGGCGCGCCGCACGCTCCAGCCCTTCAGCAGCGCATTGGTTTGCTCGACCGTGCCACCGAGCGGTTGCAGTCCGGCAATCTGCGCGTAGGCGCCTTGTGAGGCGCAGATCGCGGCGAGTGCGGTCGCGCAGATCAGAGTTTTTGCTTTCATTTTCGGCTCCTTGATGGCTGTTCAACAGCCAGCTTCGTACGTTGGTATGAGGAAGCACGTGACGTGCCCGGACTCCGGCATGAATCGTCATTCGTGCCTCGCGATCAAGATTCAATTGCTGCGGTAGGGCTGTTTGTCGGCCACCCGTTAGCCGACAATTCTCCGCTTGTGATATCTGGACGGAGAAAAGGCATGAAATCAACCTGGGCATTGCTGGCCCTGGCTGTCGGCGCATTCGGCATCGGCACCACGGAATTCGCGCCAATGGGTTTGTTGCCGGTGATCGCGAACGGCGTGGGCGTTTCCATTCCGGCCGCGGGCCTGCTGATCAGCGCCTATGCGCTCGGCGTCATGCTGGGCGCGCCGTTGATGACGCTCGCCTTCGGCAGGCTGCGCGCGAAGAAAGCGCTGATCGCGCTCATGTCGATCTTCGTCATCGGCAATCTGCTCTCGGCGATGGCGCCCGGCTACTGGACGCTGCTCGCCGCGCGCCTCGTGACGAGCCTGAACCACGGCGCGTTCTTCGGCATCGGCTCGGTGGTCGCGGCGAATCTCGTGTCGCGTGAGAAGCGCGCGAGCGCGGTCGCCACCATGTTCATGGGTCTGACGATCGCCAACATCGGCGGCGTGCCGGCGGCGACCTGGATCGGTCAGCAGATCGGCTGGCGCATGGCGTTCGCCGGCACCGCCGGACTCGGTGTGCTGGCGATCGCCGCATTGGCCGTCGCGTTGCCTCGAGGCGACGCCGGCAAGATGCCGGACATTCGCCGCGAGTTGCGCGTGCTGGCGCGTCCTGACGTGCTGATGGCGATGGCCACCACCGTCATGGGCGCCGGCGCGATGTTCACGCTTTACACCTATGTGGCGCCGGTGCTCGAGAATATGACGGGTGCCTCCGCCGGTTTCGTCACGATTGCGCTGGTACTGATCGGCATCGGCTTCACGATCGGCAACGGGCTGGGCGGTCGGCTCGCCGACTGGTCGCTCGACGGCAGCACCAAGCTGTTTCTCGGCGCGCTGGCGGTCATCATGGTGGCGCTGCCGTTCGTTCTCACCAGCCACGTGGGGGCGTTGATCGGCATGCTCGTGTGGGGCGCGGCCACGTTCGCGATCGTGCCGCCGGTCCAGATTCGCGTGATGCACGCGGCGGCCGACGCGCCGGGGCTGGCGTCGTCGGTCAATGTGGGCGCGTTCAATCTCGGCAATGCGCTGGGCGCCGCTGCCGGCGGCGCGGTGATTTCGGCGGGATTGGGCTACACGGCCGTACCGATTGCCGGCGCGGTGCTGGCCGCGGCGGGCTTGATACTGGTGTTCGCCGGCCGTGCAGCAAATCGCCGCGCGGTCGAGACCTGCTGAGAGCGAGGCCCAGAACCGGACGGCTTCCCCGGCGGTATTCGCGGGCGACGCGGCAAGATTCGACCGGCGGGAATTCTACGCGTCGCACGCATGCGCAGCGCACGGCTCTGTACGCCCGGCCACAGAGCGCGCTGCGACAACCATGCACAATCGAAAGCGCTATCCGGGCGGCGCCTGCCGCACACTTGCGCCCTGCGCGTCCGGGCCGCCTGCCGCGCGAACCGATGCACGGTGACGGCGATCACCACCTGCCGCATTGGAGAAGCAATGGGTTGGAAAAGTCTGCTGATCGAAACGCCGGTCTGGTTGATGGCCCGTTTCTACCCGCCACGGTTCGATCCGAATCGTGACACGCCGCGCGAGATTCTGGTGCTGCGTCCGAACGATTTCGGCGAACTGCTCACCACCACGCCGCTCTTCGAGGCGCTGCGCAAACGCTTTCCGACGACGCGCCTGATCGCCGGCGTGGGCAGTTGGGGGCGTCCGATACTCGAGAACAATCCCTTCGTCGACGAGATCGTGGAGATCGACGCGCCCTGGAACAACAAGCTGGTCGAGGACCGCTCACACGGCAACGTGTTGCGTTTTCTGTCGAAGTCCCCGCAGGTCGCCGCACTGCGCGCGCGGGGCGGCTTTGATGTCGGTATCGACGTGCTCGGCAGCTATATGGGCGCGCTGCTGATGATGCGCACGGGCGTGCGCTATCGCATCGGCGTGCGCGGTTATCGCGGCGGCTGGAGCGGGTGTCAGGCGTTTATCGAATTCGCTGTCCGCCAATGCGGACGCGCGGCGCTCGCGCAGGGCGAACTGCTCGGCGCGACGGCGCTGCCGGAAGCGCGCCCGCAACTGTTCCTGACCGACGTCGAGCGTGCAACAGCCGCGCAAATCTGGAATGCGGGCGGCGTGCCGGGGCGCCGAACCGTGCGGTTGATCGTCGGCGTCGGGGCCGGTGTTCCCACCAAGGCGTGGGACGCACGCCCGGTCGGCGCCACGCTCGCGCAGATCGCACAGACACTGGAAAAAGCCGGCGACGCGTGCGATATCGTGATCGTCGGCAGCAAGGCGGATCAGTTGCGCGCCGCCGAGGCGATCGCAACGGCGGGGCCGGGCGTGCCGGTCCGCTCGCTGGCGGGCGAAGTGCCGATGCGCATCTTGTTCGCCCTCACCGAAGGGGCCGGCGTCGTGCTGACGAACTCGTCGATGCTGATGCACGTCGCGGCAGCGTTTCGTCGTCCTACCGTCGCGGTGATCGGCGGGAGCGTGACCAAACCCGACCGGCACGACGCCATCTGGGGTTATCCGCCGCCGTATCGCAGCGTGTCGCCCGAGCAGTATGTCGCGGGTGAACACGCACGGAACTGGCCGAGCGTCGAGCGGGTCGCGCAGGCGGTGCTGGAGGCGGTTGGTACGCAACGGGCGCAAGTTGGTGCGGCGGCCTGACGTCGTGCCGCTGGATGCGTTAGGCTCGCAGCACGGACCTCGTACAAGGACGGAGCAATTGCCGTGGACACGACCGATCTCTCCAACCTCTACCGGAATTACATTGCCTGCCTGAACAAACAGGACTGGCCGAATCTCGGCCAGTTCGTCGACGACGACGCGCACTACAACGGTCAGCGCATCGGCTTATCCGGTTATCGCGAGATGCTGGAGAGAGACTTCCGTGAAATTCCGGACCTTCATTTCGACATTCAGTTGTTGATTTCCGATCCGCCTTATATAGCCAGCCGGCTCGGCTTCGTCTGTACGCCAAAGGGCGCGTTCCTCGGCCTCGCCGTCAACGGAAAGCGCGTTTCCTTCACGGAGAACGTGTTCTATCAATTCCGCAATGGAAAGATCGAGCAGGTGTGGTCAGTGATCGATAAGGCGGCCATCGAAGCGCAGCTTGAATCCGACGGCACGGCTTGAACGTTGAGCCATCAGATTAGTTTTGCGGGCTGCGCGTCACATTCAGATTGGTGTCGAAGAACTTCAGCGCCGCATTTCCAATGTACTCGTGCAGTTCGGTGCGATCCACGCCGGGCGCATCGATACACATTTCCGGCCACGTGTCCCGGCCGTACTGATCACATTCGTTGGCGAAGATTTCATGATCGACGAGGCCCGGCATCACATCCAGTTGCGTGTGCGGCGCGTATTTCGCGGCGAACTCGGCATTCTCTTTGGGCGGGGCCTGCGTGTCCCTCGCACCCACGATGATATAAGCGGGCACCTTCAACTGCGCCACGCTTTGCTCGTCCATGCCGAAACCCTGTAAGTCGCCGGGTGCCATCGCGACGACCGCCTTGACGCGGCGGTCGTACACCTTGCGCGCCGGCCCGGCATCGAGCGGCAACTCCTTGCGCAGCGATGCCGGCACCAGCTCGTTGTTCTTCCAGGCCCGCTGATAGGCGAGGTACTTGTCCGGATTGACCATCGCGCCGCCAATCCAGAGCGACGTGAAGCCGCCCTGCGAATGGCCGGCAACGCCGATCCGTTCCGGATCGATATGCGGTCCCCAGCGTTTGTCGTTCAGAAGGAAAGTGATGTCCTTGCTGATGTCGACTGGGCGCTGCCAGAGTTTGCTCCGCGTGTACATGATCGTGGCGTCGTAGGTGTTGGCGCGGTAGTGATACAGCGTGGCCACGATATAGCCGCGCGACGCCAGATACTGCGCAAACCAGGCATAGTAAAGTCCATTGCTGCCATGCCCGTGGGAGAACATGACGAGCGGACGCTTTATCCCGTCGGAGACGATATCGGCGTTCTTGTAGAGATGCAGGTTGGTGAAGAAAACCATGCGCGTCGGCGTGGCGGAACTGGCAGGCACGGCGGGATAGAACAGCGTGAGCGCAAGGTGTCGGTTGCCTTGCGCCGTGTCGACGTATTCGAGTTGTTTCATCCCGACCGGATAGGGTGCGCCAGGCTGGATGGATTGCGCAAACGTGATGGCAGACCACGTGGCCATGCAGCCGCATAGGGTCGCCGATAGCGGACGGACCGATCCACATTTCGTCAGCAGAGCTGTTTTCATTTTTTCCTCTTTCTGACGACCGGATCGATTTGCGTGGTTTCGTGAACTCCGCGTGTTTATCGGGCCGCGGCTGTCGGCGGCGGGGTCTGCACGACGGGCGCGGCAGCTTGCAGGATGTCGTCCCGAACGCGAGTGCGCGGCGGGTAGATGCGTACGCAGTTGATGGTTTGCTTCGTCGTCTTGGCGGCGTCGCCTTCGGACACGAGATGCCGGTCCCAACCCTCCGTGTATACGGCGCCCCAGGGACCGAGATCGAGAATGGTCGTGTACCAGTCGATATGAAGCGGCAGCATCTCGCCGCCGAACAGATCGCAGACGACGTTGTGACCGGCATAGCGTCCCATCGGCCGGCTGTGCTGGCATGACATGACGGATGGCCGCGCGCCGTCGATCAACACGCGCGCGCAATCGCCGGCAGCGAATACATGCGCTACGTTTTCCACGCGCATGAACGCATCCACTGGAAGGCGTCCGAGCGGATCGAGTGTCACGGGGATTTGCGCGGTCAGCGCGTTCGCGCGCATGCCGCCGCACCAGATTACCGTGGTGGCTTCAATGCGCCGGCCATTCGTGAGTTCGACGCCGTCGGCGTCCACTGACTGCAAGGACACGCCGGCGAGCATCTCGACGCCGAGGGCATCCATCGCGCGCTCGATGACAGGCTGCGCGCCGCCCATGGCCTGGCCGATCTTCGCCGAGCGATCGGCCAGCACGACGTGCACGGCGTCGCGATGCGCGTCGCCCGCGATGCCGCGCAGCCGCGCCGGCAGTTCGGCCGCCAGTTCGATTCCGGTCAAACCGGCGCCGACCACCACGGCCGTAAACGCACTCGCCGCACTCGTCGAACTCGTCGCACTCGCGAGCGACGGCAAGCCGCGCAGATGCACGGCGAGTTTCGTTGCGCCAGAGAACGTATCGACGTCGAACGCGTGCTCGGTCAAACCGGGAATATCGGGGTGGACGAGTTGGCTGCCCGCCGCGATGACGAGCCGGTCGTAAGCCAGTGTTTGCGTCTGTCCTTGGGTCTGAAGCGTGATGCCGCCGTTCGCCACATCGATGCCGGATACCGTGCCTTCGACGAGCCGCACGCCGATCGGCTCGAGCACATCGGCTAGCGGCACGCGCGTCTCGTCCAGATTCTGTTCGTAATTCCGCACCCGAATACTGTGGTACGGCGTGCCGTTGATGACGACCACCTCCACTTGATCGGCGGGAACGCGCAGTTCGTCGAGTTTGCGCGCCGCGCCCACCGCGCTCCAGAGTCCGGCGAAGCCTGCGCCGATCACCACGATCCGCTTCAAGACGCTCTCCCAGGGAAATTCGTGCGGACCTTCAAATCCTCGGCGCAGCGGCCGATTCGAGGTCGTGATTGTCTGCGCTGGTAGCTTACTCGTGCCGAAGAGGCCGGTGAAGCCGATCGTCAGTGCTCGTCCGCCAACCCGGCAGATTTGACACGATTACGATAAAATCGCATGCGATGTATAATGCCGTTAGCGAGGCGTTAGCCTCTACCCAACGAGGACGCAGATGAAATCGACCGACCAACCAGCTTCCGCGGATGTGAAGCTCTCCGACTTCCTGTGCTTTGCGGTCTATTCCGCGAACCTGGCGTTCGGCAAGGCATACAAGCCGATTCTCGAAGAGCTTGGGCTCACCTATACGCAATACATCACGATCATTGCGCTGTGGGAGGAGGACAACCAGACCGTCAGCAGTCTGGGCGAGAAACTGTTCCTGGAGTCCAACACGCTCACGCCGATCCTGAAGAAGCTGGAGGCGGCGGGATATGTGGAACGGCAGCGGGACCCCGAAGACGAGCGCCAGGTGCGGGTCGGCTTGACGAAAAGCGGTCGGCGGTTGCGCGAAAAAGGCCTGAACATGGACCTCGTCGAAGCAACCGGCCTCGCGCCGGACGAGTTCTCGAAAGTGCAGAAGGCGATCGTGACGCTGCGCAACAATCTCGTCAAAGCGGTTCAGAACGGGGAATGAGCGGCGGATCACGCGATCCGTGCGCGCATCAAGCGCCTTTCAAAACGAAGAAGCCCGCGAACGATGTCCGCGGGCTTCTTCTTCTTTGCGCCACGGCGTTGCTTCATCGTCGGCGCTTGATTTAACCTTCAGCCGCGCTCGGGCAGCTTCCAGTTCGGGCGGACGAAGTGGCACGTGTATCCGTCGGGAATGCGCTCCAGATAGTCCTGATGTTCCGGCTCGGCTTCCCAGAACGGGCCGGCGGGAACGATCTCGGTGACGACCTTGCCAGGCCAGAGATCCGATGCCTCGACGTCGGCGATGGTGTGCTCGGCCACTCGCTTCTGCTCATCGTCGAGATAGAAGATGGCCGAGCGGTAGCTCATGCCGATGTCGTTGCCCTGGCGGTTCTTCGTCGTCGGATCGTGGATCTGGAAGAAAAACTCCAGGATCTTGCGATAGCTGATCTGGCGCGGGTCGAACACGATTTCCAGCGCCTCTGCGTGCGTGCCGTGGTTGCGGTAAGTGGCGTTGGGCACGTCGCCGCCCGTGTAGCCCACGCGCGTGGACAGCACGCCGGGATAGCGCCGCAGCAGGTCTTGCATGCCCCAGAAGCAGCCGCCGGCCAGGATGGCGGTTTCGGTTTGCGTCGTCATTTCAATCCAATCCTTTTCGTCAGTGGTTGGCTCGCCGTTTTTCGGATGCGGTCCCGCAAGCATGCCAGAGATCGGCACGGCCAGTCGGCCGGCAGGCAAAGCCCTTCGTGCCGACCTGGGGCATTGGCAAGCTAACCGGCCGCGCTGCGTGCCGCGGCCGGCTGCGCGCTTTAGTGACGTGCGTAAAGATTGTCGTGAGGCGCGACGGCGGCGCGGCTTGCGGACTCGGAGTGGCCGGAGACGACACCGCCATACGCGGCTTGCGAGCCGGCTGCGTCGTCGGCACTCGCCGCGACGGTTTGCGCGCTCTGCCCGCGTTGCGACGCTGGGGCGCCGACCGAAGGGCGATAGAAGGGGGCCGGACCATAGCCGCTGGCGAATGCGGGCGCGGCGGCGGAAGCAGAAAGTGCGACGAGCAATGCAGCAACGAGTTTGGTTTTCATGATGGAACTCCGCATAAAAGATGTTTGGTAAGAGGCGCGAGCCTTGCCGGATCGCGCCCCGAAAAGCCGATTCAGTGATGGAAAAGGATCAGACCACGTTGACCACGACGTCGATGTTTCCGCGCGTTGCTTTCGAATACGGGCAGATTTCGTGCGCTTCGTGCGCGAGGGCCTCGGCAACTTTGCGCGCCACGCCCGGCACGCTGACGTCGAAGCGGGCCTGGAGGAAGTAGGCGTCGCCGGTCATGCCCAGATCCACCTCGATATCCACCGACAGATCGGCCGGAAGCGTCACCTTTTTCGCCTGAGCCACGAGGCCGATCGCGGAGATGTAACAGGCCGACCAGGCGCCCGCGAACAACTGCTCCGCGGTCGGATGCGCCTGGACGGCCGGGAACGCGATGTCGTCGCCGGCGCCTTTGGCCGTCGACAGATTGAGGTCGACGCGGCCGCCGCGGCCGCTGAACTTCGTGTGGGTTTTGCCGGTGAGCAGGACGGTTTCGATCTTGGTCATGATGAATTCCTTGAAAGAGAGAGGGTGTCTAATCGCTTTAAATCGCATGCGATGCGATCGCATGCGTCGCATAATGAGGGAGAAGTTTGGCCTTGTCAAGCGCATGAGATTAAATCGCATACGATTTTTGATAGCAAAAGCCGCGATTAGTCGATGGCCGTCAGGAAGCGGTTGTCTTAACCGGGTTGGCGAAACAAGCCGCTGACCACGATTTCCGACCGGTCCGCGCCGTTCCGATCAACTAGACTACGGGTAGCCCAATCCGACGCGCCCAACGCCGTGAAGCGAACGACGATCCCGGAGAACGACAAGAAAGAGATCAGCGCCGACGCGCAAAACCGCGCGGCGAGCGATGGCATTCAAGGCGAACCCACGGGCGAGGACGGGCGTGGCGTCCTAAGAAGAGCGACGATTTGGCTTGAGCAGATGGATCCCGGCACGCATCGCCGGATCAAGGGACTGCGGCTTATCACCGCCTACGGCATCGCCGCTGCGCTCGGGACGTTGCAGGACATCACGCATGGTTTGCCCGGCGCGACGCTCGTCGCCTCGCTGGCCGGCAACTTCGCGCTGTGGGCCAGCGTCTCGGAAGCGCGCGTCTCGCGGCCCGAATCCAGCCGCGACCTGGCACTCCTGTGTGCCGCCGCCGTGCTCGGCGCGGCCATGTTCATCGCATTCGCCCCGCTCCTGCAGTCGATCGGCAAATCGGGCCCGGAACTGACGCTCGTCACAGGCGCCTTTCTGGTCGGCTATCTCAAGCGCTTCGGCATTCTGGGTGCGGGAATGGGCTCCCAGATATACATCGGCCAATTGCTGGCTTACAACGTCCATCTGACGACGGTCGATCTGCCGGCGGTCGGAGTGGCGGGACTGATCGCGATTATCGCGTGCATCGTTCCACGGCTGCTCAGCGGCCCGGCGGAGCGTCCCGCCATGACGGTGCTTTCGCCCGTCAACGTGCCGGATCGCTGGATACTTTCCGCTGAACTCATCATGGGCCTGCAGGCGGCAAGCGGCGCGCTGGTCGTCGTTGTCTTGAACGAGACGATCGGACTCAAGGAGTCCGCCTGGGCGATCACGGCAAGCACCTACGTGGTTGCGGGCTCCGCGAGCGGCACGGCGGAACGGGTGCGCCGACGGATCATCGGTACGTTGATCGGCGTTCCGGTGGGTTTAGCCTGCCTGCCGCTCGTCGAGCACGCGCCGCTGCTCGCCTGGGCCGCCGTCGCGGCCGCCATGATCGTCTACGCGATGACGTTGCCCGATCGCTACGACATCGCTTGCGGAGCGTTCGCCTTCACGCTGATCGTGACGCTGGCGATCGGCGGCGTGCACTCCATTTCGATTCTTGGCGCGCGCGCCTGGGAGACGCTCCTCGGCGGCGTGCTTGGACTGCTGGCGGCGAAGTTCATCTTCCCGCTGCGCTTGTGACGGGCCGGGGTGGAGAGCGTCGCGCGACCGTCCGCAAGCCTACGACCCCAGCTTTTCCATCAGGAAGTCGACGAAACTGCGCACGCGCGAGGACAGATGCCGCGCATGCGGATAAAGCAGCACGAACGGCCGCGAGCAACCGCCATAGGGAATGAGCAATTCCTTGAGCGTTCCCTCAGCAAGGTCTTTCTCGACAATGAACCGGTAGGTTTGAAAAATACCCGCACCGTGACGCGCGAGCGTCGCCCCGGCAAGCACGTCGCCCGATGACGTGCAAGCGCCGCTCGTCATCGTCTCGACAACTTCGCCTTCGTATTTGAACAGCCACGGAAGATTGCGGCCGGTGCTCGGCAACGCGTACTGGACACAGTCGTGATGGATCAGGTCGTCCGGCGTTTTCAGCTTGGCGGCGCCACGCAGATAAGCCGGCGAAGCGATGACCACCAGTTCCGCGTCCTCGATCGTGCGCGCGATCAGCCCGGAGTCTCCGGGCGCCGCGCCGCGAATGGCCAGGTCGAAGCCTTCTTCGCCAAAATCGATGTTGCGATTGCTGAGATGCGTTTCCACCGTCACGCCCGGATAGCGCTTGCGAAACTCGGCCAGCAGGGGAAGCACGCGGTAGTGTCCATACGGCGTCGGCATGCTGATGCGCAGCACGCCGGTCGGCGCGGTTTGCTGTCCGGTCGCTTCGCGCTCGGCTTCGGCGAGCTGGGCCAGCGCCAGACGACATTGTTCGAAGTAGCGTCGTCCCGCATCGGTTAGCCGGATCTGCCGGGTGGTCCGCACGAACAATCGCACGCCGAGACGCTCTTCCAGACGCGCGACCGTACGACTGACGGCGGCCGGCGTGACGCTCGCGGCGTTGGCGGCCTCGGTGAAACTCTCCAGTTCGGCCGCGAGACAGAACAGTTCGATACTGCCCAGAAGGACATCTTCAAATTGACGCTGCATGGTCTCTCGGCGAAGTGCCTGATCGCGCTGTCTTGTCCGGGCAGAACGCCGCCCGGAACGGCCGCAGCGCGAACGCAACGGCGGCGCGGCCACGTTGGATGCGGAACAAGGGTTCAAACGGAATATCAGGACTATATTGTAGTGAGACTCGATGAGGAAGCGACATGAGCAATCAGACAGACAACCGCGCCTTGCTGCACGTGCTGGGCATCGACAAACCGATCATTCAGGCGCCGATGGCCGGCGTCACCACGCCCGCCCTGGCTGCGGCTGTTTCCAATGCGGGCGGGCTCGGCTCGCTGGGCGTCGGAGCGATGAACGCTGACGGCGCGCGCAAGGTGATCAGGGAGACGCGCGCACTGACGGGCAAGCCGTTCAACATCAACGTGTTCTGCCATCAGCCTGCGCAAGCGGACGCGGCGCTCGAGCAGCAATGGTTGAGCTGGCTTGCGCCGCACTTCGAAAAATATGGGGCAACGCCGCCGGCCAAGCTGTCGGAGATCTACACGAGCTTTCTTGCGGATCCCGCCATGCTGGCGGTTTTTCTGGAGGAGAAGCCGGCGATCGTCAGTTTCCACTTCGGCTTGCCTTCCGGCGATGTCATCGCCGAACTGAGGAAGGCGGGCATCAAGCTGCTTGCCAGTGCGACCAATCTGGAGGAAGCGGCGCAGGTCGAAGCGGCCGGCGTCGATGCGATCGTGGCGCAAGGGATCGAGGCCGGCGGGCATCGCGGTGTGTTCGACCCGGATGCATTCGACGACAGGTTGGGCACGTTCGCCCTGACGCGTTTGCTGGCCAGGGAATGCCGGCTGCCGGTGATCGCCGCCGGCGGCATCATGGACGGCGCCGGCATTGCGGCGGCGCTCGCGCTCGGCGCTCAGGCCGCGCAGCTTGGCACGGCCTTTGTGACGTGCCCGGAAACGTCGATCGACGAGGGTTATCGTCGCGCGATGCTCGGCGAGGCGGCTCGCCGCACGACGTTCACGGCGGCGATCTCCGGGCGGCTGGCGAGAAGCATGGCGAACAGCTTCACGGCGCTCGGCGCCGACCCGCATTCACCCAGGCCGGCCGCCTATCCCATTGCCTACGACGCCGGCAAGGCGCTGAATGCGGCAGCGAAGGCGAAAGGCGAGTTCGGCTACGGCGCGCATTGGGCAGGCCAAGCCGCCGCGCTGGCAAGGTCGTTGCCCGCGGTGGAACTGATGGCCCAACTGGAGCGCGAACTGAAGCAGAGCATCGAGCAGCTGCGGCAGTTCGCGAACTAAAAACTGGAAGGCCAACGGGTAGAGCGATCCCCGCCCGACGCTCAACCCGGCTTCTGGGCAAGCTGCTTGCGATAGGCCTCGACCGGCAATCCGCCCCAGCCCCAGTTCTCGGTGTCCACTTCTTCGATGACAACGAAGGTCGCTGCGAGCGGCTTGTTCAGCACGTCCAGCAGCACCTGACTGACGCCTGCGATGAGTTGGGCTTTTTCGTCGGCTGTGACAGCATCGTTGCCGGGTTTGGAACCTTCGCGGGTCACCTGAATTGTGACGATAGGCATGGCGTTCTCCGTAATCCTCGGTTGACGTGAAGGCGCCGATCAGCGGCGCCCTGGCGTGATCAGTGGCCCGCGCTCTGGCCGCCGTCGACGTGCAGGATTTCGCCCGTCACGAACGGCGCTGAATCCAGATACAGGACAGCGCCCACGATATCGCTCATTTCGCCCATGTGCCCGACAGGATGCAGCCCGCCGAGCGCCGCATGGGTTTCTTGCGCATGCATGGGCGACTTGATGATGCCCGGCGAGACGGCGTTCGCGCGGATGCCTCTCTTCGCGTATTCGATGGCCAGCGACTTCGTGGCCGCGTTCAGGCCGCCTTTGGTCAGTGAGGCCAGCACCGAGGGTACGCCGTCGATAGCGTGGTCGACGAGACTCGTCGAAATGCTGACCACGTGGCCGCTGCCATTCTTTTCCATCTCGGCAATGGCGAGTTGCGTGATGAAAAAGAAGCCGTTGAGGTTCACGGCGGTGACGTTTGCGTAGTCTTCGGCCGTATAGCTGGTGAAGGGCTTGGCGACGAAAATGCCGGCGTTGTTGACGAGCGTGTCGATGCGGCCAAAGCGGGCGATGGCTTCGGCAATTACGCGCTGCGCGGTGGCCGGGTCGCCGATATCGCCTGCCACGGTCAGGACGTTGGGATCTTCCGAGGGCTTGACCGAACGTGCGGTGGCGACGACGCGGTAGTCGAGCTTGCGAAACGCGTTGACCAGTTCGGCGCCGATGCCTTGCGATGCGCCCGTAACGACGACGACTTTTTGTGACGTGTTCATGGCTAAATCTCCGGATAAGTAACTTGGGATCAAATGCTGATCGGGCCAGCGGCTCCGATGGGTATGAAATCTAGGCCCATCGGCGCCGATCTCGAACACCCGCCATGGACAAACAGTCTTGCGTGCGAGGTACAAATGGGATTTGCGGTGGTTGGGCGCGCGAGGCTTACGCCGCGCCCGGCGTCGCTAGTCGCTGCTGGCGGCGCCAACGCGACTTATTTTTGGCTTTCCGCCGAGGCCATGCGAAAGACCGAGAGGCCTTCCATCGGGTCCAGTGATTCCCGCCAGGGCGCGCGCTTCAGCAAGCGGACCGTGTCTTCGTAACCCGCAAGCCAGCGCCGCTTGATGCCCGCCGACGAAAAATCGATATCTCTGTTCAGGTCATCGTTATCGAATGCCGGTGCGTCGAGTTCCAGCACTCGCATCGTGGTGCCGCAACCCCAGCCGAGGAGGTCGCGCACCTGCGGATCGTCGCGTACCTCTTCGGGCAGATGCTGTCCGAGTTCACGAATCACGTGGCGCAAGCGGTGAATCTGCTTCTGTCGATCGAGATGACTTTCCGCGCGGCTCGAATACTGAATGTCGCGCTGCCGGCTCATGACCTGCAAGATCGATTCGGGTTCCGGACCGCTCGAAGGCCATAACTGCACCGAAAAAATCACCGAGTCGCGCCGCGGGCGGTCGTCGAGCACGGCTTCGAGCGGCGTATTCGAATAGATGCCGCCGTCCCAGTATGATTCGCCTTCCAGTTGCACCGCTGGGAAGCCGGGTGGAAAAGCGGCGGAGGCCATCACGTGTTCGACGTCGAGCAGCGCGTCGCGATTGGTGAAGTAGCGCATGCGTCCGCTGCGGACATTGACTGTGCCGACTGTCAGCCGCGTCGCCTTCTGATTCAGGTAGTCGAAATCGACTAGCGAGGACAAGGTTTCGCGCAGCGGTCCGGTTGAATAGAAAGCTGCCTGACCGGAACGGACGCGTGCCTGAATGCCCGCCCAGGATTGCAACTGTGGAGTGAAAAACGACGGCACGCCTTGAGTGACTGTGGCAAGGTCGCGCAGCCAGTTTGCGAGTCCCGGCAGCCAGTTTGCCGCCTCGATGCCATGACGCGCCACGCCGTTCCAGAACTGGGTCAAGCGCGCCATGCGGTTCTCGGGCAGATTGCCGGCGATGATCGCGCCATTTATCGCGCCGATCGACGTGCCAATGACCCAGTGCGGTTCGACTTTGCCGTCATGAAGTGCCTGATACACGCCCGCCTGGTACGCGCCGAGGGCGCCGCCGCCCTGAAAGACCAGGACAATCTGGCCGGGAATGTCCGGTGGGGTGTCCGGCCCGCCGGCTGCGCCGGTCTCGTGTTCGACGTGCGTTTCGTTGCCCATGACAAGCCTCCTGGACACCTGCTGCGGTGCCGCTGATTTTGCCACGGTATGGATCCGCACCATCACCGGCAGTGGTGAATTTAGTCAAACCGTGGAGCCGGGTGGCAGGCGCAAACGCGCGGGTGAGCGGAGCGTTTGAGCGGCGCGACGCTTTACGCCTTCGGCAGCCTGGATTTTCTGCTGCGCTCTCGCGGCTTCGGCTCGACGCCCACGCGCGGATCGCGGGCGAGCACCAGCGCCGTCAGCCGTTCGGTGACAGTTTCAAACGCCGGATCGTCTTGCGGTATGTAGAGCCATTTGCCGAGCACGGGATGCGGCCGCAAGGCCGGTATTTCTTCGATCAGCGCGGCGTGTCGGTCGTGTGACGTGCACACCAGCAGGCCATTCCACGGCTTGTCGCGATCCGCGGCGATCAGGCACAAGAGTCCGTCGATATAAGCGGCGTCGCTGCCGAACATCCGCTTGCTGATGTAAGTCGGATCGCGCTCGAACGCGTCGAAGATCCAGATGAGCGAGTTGCGCACGGATGAGGGCATCGGGCGTGAAGTCCTTGGCGACGTGGGCGATGAGGAGCGAAAAGCATAGTACCGCGACGCCCGGCCGCCCTTCGTCAATCGGTGCAGATCACCGCGGTCAGCAGCAACGGAATGACCGAGTGCACCTTGGCGGTGCTTCCGGCCGCGCGCACGCGCGTTTCGACCGACTCGCTCGGCGCGGACAGCACGACGCCGTATAACGGGCCCGCGAGAGCCTGGCCGCGGCCTTTCTTGAACATTCCGTCGTCCGGCTCGTAGCCGAGCACGGCGTAGACGCGAAAGCCGAAGACGGTCATGTCGCTGCCGTGCACGGGACGAAACGCGTTGACGGAGTTCTTATCGACCCGCATGGGATTGGACTCGATGTACTTGTCGTCGATGAGTTTCGTGATGAACGCGTGGGGACGCGCCTGGCAGTCGAACTGGTCGTCGAGCGCGTAGGCGTGCGAGGCCGCCGGGCAGAAGCCGACGCTTGAGACGAGGAGTGCGGCAAGCACTCTGAAAGGACGAGGTTCCATGACTGACGGCCCAAACTGCGGGCGTCGACAGGCTTGAACGCACGCTAGTCATCAGTCTCTCATGGCTGCGTGAACAGCGTACGTGCGTCAGCGAACTTTGGCGGCGTCGTGCATCTGGGGCGGAAGCGCGCCTCGCGCCGCACGCGCGAGCGCGTTCGAGCGGCGCAGGACGTGTGCCCATGTCCGTGCTCATACCCGTGATCAGGCGGCCAATTCGAGCGCCGCTTCACGGCTCGCTTCAGGCGCCCGGTAGAACGGGTAGTCGGTGTAGCCGACAGCCGTGCCGCCGTAGAACGTGTCGCGATCGTAGTCATTCAGCGGCAGTTTGTGGCGAAAACGTTCGGGCAAGTCAGGGTTGGAGATGAAGTAACGACCGAACGCCACCAGGTCGGCGCTGCCTTCGGCAAGAATGGCTTGCGCCGAGTCGGCGTCGAATCCACCGGCCGCGATGATCGTGCCGCGATACGACTGGCGGAACCGGCGCGCGGCGATCGGATTCTGATCCCGGCTTTCGTCGTCGGCGTTACCCGCTATGCGCGGTTCGATCAGATGGAGGTAGGCGAGATCGAGCTTGTCGAGTTCCTTCACGACATGCGTGAAGAGCGCGACGGGATCGTTATCCGACATGTCGCCGAACGAGCCGCTGGGCCCGATGCGCACGGCTACGCGATCGCTGCCCCAAACGGAGATCGCAGCCTGCGTGACTTCGAGCAGGAAACGCGCGCGGTTCTCGATCGAACCGCCGTACGCGTCGTTACGCTGGTTGCTGCCGTCATGCAGAAACTGGTCGATGATATAGCCGTTCGCACCGTGAATTTCGACGCCGTCGAATCCCGCTTCCAAACCGCGCTGTGCTGCCGAGCGAAAGTCTTCGACCAGCGCTACGACTTCGGCTTCGGTCAGCGCGCGATTCGGCGTGCTCGGCACCCAGCCGCTGGCAGTGTAGGCGAGTCCTTCCGATTCGATTTCAGACGGGCCGACAGGCAGCACGCGATCCGGTTGCATATCGCGATGCGACTGGCGGCCCGCATGGAACAACTGCAGGAAGATGCGGCCGCCTTTTGCATGCACGGCCTCAGTGATTGTCTTCCAGCCGGGAATCTGCGCATCCGAGTAGATTCCGGGTGCGCCGAGGCCACATACACGGGAATGGGGTCGGCCCACCAATCGGCAAATGCCGGTTCCAGTGCGCCACTTTCGAAATGCATCCGGCCGAGAAACGTCAGCGCATGCACGACGCCCAGGCCGGATAGGCCCATCGCGAGACAGGCCGTCGAATCGTTCGCGGTCAGCGTGCGCTCGGGCGTCACGTCGACTTTCTCGCCGTTTCTGGTGACCGCGATCGGGAACGCCCGTCCGGTTCGCGCCGCGACCATCTGGATCACCACGTGCCCATGTTCCAGCTCCGAGGGATGCTTGGGCCGGCCATGCCGTTTCCAGTAGTCCGGGGTCGCGCAAAGCACCTGGCGCACTTCGCCGAGCCGTCGCGCGACCAGCGACTGGTCGGTGACCTTGCCGGTGCGCACGACGCAATCGATGTTTTCCGCCACGAGATCGAGTGGCCGGTCGCTGACGCCGAAGTCGAGCTTGATATCCGGGTAGCGCGCGACGAAATCGGGCAGCGCCGGGATGATGAGGCCGAGCCCGATCGGCACCGGAAAATCGACGCGCAGACGGCCGCGAGGATTGCTCTTCGAGCGCGCCATCACGCCTTCGAGTTCCTGGAGTTCGTTGAGGAGCCGCACGGCACGCTCGTAGTAAGCGATGCCGTCGGCGGTGGGGCTGACCTTGCGGGTGGTGCGGTTGAGCAGCTTGGTGTCCAACTCCGCTTCGAGCGTTTAAATGAGCCTGGTGACGGTTGGCTTGGGGATGTTCAGGGTCTCGGAGGCTCTCGTGAACGTTCCCGTTTCCACCACGCGCACAAAAGCCTGCATCGCCTGAAATTTGTCCAAGGGCCACCCCTGTTGAATTGGCTCGCTCGAGCCGCACCGGCGGGCGGTGCGATCCGATCATACATCGAGTTCGCCGATCCTTTTATGGCGCTGCGGGCGCTTGCGTCCTGCCGCAAGCGGCTTACTGGAATTCGATATGGCCGAAGTCGAGCGCAACGAGCAAGGGTTCCGGCACCTTCTGCATCGCGCTGTCATAGGCGTAGATACGACGCCGCGTCGGCATCTGGATACCTTGGAACTCGCGATATTCGCTGACATAGTTCGCGCCGGTCGCGCCGCCGAGAATATCGACGGTGTAGTCATGGCGGCGCATCAGTCCATCGGTGCCGAAATGGGTAATCTGCGTACGCGTGTGACTCGCGATGTGTTCGGGAAACGTCACCTTCAGACGGCGCCAGGTTTCGCCGTTCTCATGCCACGGCTCGATCTCCTCGCTTTCGAAACCCGGATAGGTGTAGAGGAAAGGCGAAGTCAGGTAGGTCCAGAGCGCTTCGCTGGCGAAGTACGCCACGTGAAATTTGTCCCACGGCGTCTCGAGCGTCTGACCGGCAAAAGCGGCCTCCGGATGCTCGCGCGTTTCGGTGACCGCGCCGTCGAGCGTTTCCAGCGTCAGGCGCTCAGGCACAAACACGCTGCGCAGATTGGGCGCCGTGAACGGGGTAATGGTCAGCTTCTCAGTATGCGTCGTGAGGTCGATACGCTTGTCGACCAGCAGTCCAGGCTGTTGCTTGACATGCCAGATGGCGCCGTCGACGGACAGTTCGGCGGAGAGTCGCGTGAAGCTATCCCAGCGTTCCATCCCACCATGTGCGTCGACAGCGAATGCCAGGAGATCGTTCATGGGTTCCACCTCGTGAGTTGACGCGGGTAACGGCAGGGTGCTGGCTCGGATATTCTGGAAGCCAAAGTATCCTATCTGACATACGGAATTCGCCGTACGTCAAATGTTCCATCTTTCCGGTCAATCACGCGCGTGCGCGGCTATGCCGGCTATCCGACGCTATGAGGCGCGTTAGCCGCAAGCCGCGTCATCATGCTTCAAGCACGGTTCTGGAACAGCTCATTGAGTTGCGAGCCCGGCGCCGCGCCGGCAAAGCCGTCGAAGCGGCCCTGCGCAAGCGACTGTGCCGCCTGCATGAAGCCACCCCACGCGGCGCGAGCCAACGCCCCGCCGACACTGATGCGCCGCACGCCGAGCGCGGCCACGTCCTGCAGCGTGAACGCCGACGTCGAACCGATCAGCAGATTGACGGGCTTCGGCGCCACGGCGGCGACCACGGCCTCGATCTGCTCGCGCGTCTGGATGCCCGGCGCGTACAGGCAATCGGCGCCGGCCGCGGCATAGGCCTTGAGGCGCGCGATCACGTCGTCGAGATCGGGCGAGCCGGCGAAGAAGTTCTCCGCCCGGCCGACCAGCAGCGTATCGCCGCCGTTTTCGTCGATGGCGCGGCGCGCAGCGCTGATCCGTTCGACGGCGACCTCGATAGGAAAGAGCGGCGCGACGGCGTCGCCCGTGGAGTCTTCGATCGACAGGCCGGCCACGCCGGTTTCGACGGCGAGCCTGACGCTTTCCGCGACCTCGTTCGGCGTGCTGCCGAAGCCGTTCTCGAAGTCCGCGTTGACGGGCAGGTCGGTCGCTTCGACGATCTTACGCAGGTGCGCGAGGATCGCCTCGCGCGGTAATGTGTTGTCGGCGTGTCCGGTGGACCAGGCAAAGCCGGAGCTGGTCGTGGCGAGCGCCTGGAAGCCGAGCGTATGCAGATAGCGCGCGCTGCCGGCATCCCACGGATTGGGCAGGACGAAGCAACCGGACGTGTGCAGCGCTTTGAACGCGGCGCGCTTCTCGGCGACGGTGCGGGACATGGCGTATCTCCTGAAAGCGGGCGAGCCTGAACCGCCCGTACTGGTTATGCGACCTCGAGGTCCACGACCGGGAAGTCGGTTTCGGTGTCCGCCGTGAGCGATTCGTCGGCTTGGCGGAGCCGCTTGCGGCGGGTCTCATCATCCGTGAAATTTACTCTTTTGTGTGCGACATACGTATGTTCGGAGAGATGTCGCTGCTCGCCAGCCTCGCGAGCGTGCCTTTCGACGCGCACTGACAAGGCAGCTCGTTGACGTCCCCGATCGATGTTTACGCAACCGGCGGCCTGGCTTGATGCGCCACAGCCGGGATGCGATGATCCGGTCATCGTCGCTTCCTCTTTCTGTCAGCCCGACGCGAATGCCCAGCTCCACACGCCGCAAAACGAGCATGACCGACATCGCGAAGGCCGCCGGTGTCAGCGAGGCGACCGTCGACCGAGTGCTGAACGGGCGAGGCGGCGTGTCGCGCGCGAAGGAAATGAGCGTGCTCGAATGGGCGCGCAAGCTGAAGATCGACCGCGCGCTCGACTCGGTGTCGGTACGCTGGCTGCGTATCGCGATCCTGTTGCAGCAACCGGTGTCGCCTTACTACGTGTCGTTGAAGCAGGGCTTCGAAGTGGCGCAAAAGACTTTCGAGGGGCAGCGCGTGATCTGCGCGGTCACTTACTTCGACAGCCTCGATCCGGCGCGCGTGGTCGACACCATTCACCGCGCCACGCAGAAGGCCGACGCGCTCGTCATCGTCGCGTACGAGCATCCGGACATTACCGCGGCGCTGCGGCAGATCAGCCGCGCCATTCCGGTCGTGACGCTCGCCAGCGATCTGCCGGGCACGGGGCGGCTCGCCTACGTCGGCGTGGACAACCGCTGCGCGGGACGTGTCGCGGGCGAACTGGTCGGGCGCTTCATCGGCGAGGCGGGCGGTAAGGTGCTCGTGCTGACCGGCATGCATGATTTTCTCGGCCATGAAGAGCGCGAAAGCGGCTTCCGTTCCGTGCTGCGGCGGCGCTTTCCGAACTGCGACATCGTAGAGACCGTGGAGAGCCGCGAGCAGTCGGTGATCACCGAACGGCTCACTCGCGACGCCTTCCGGCGGTATCCCGATTTGCGCGGCATCTACAACATTTCCGTCGGCAACGAAGGCGTCGGCGCGGCGCTCGTGGCGCTCGAGCGCACGCGCTCGACGGTGTTCGTCGGTCACGAACTCAACGAAAGTTCGCGACGGCTGCTGATAGAAGGCACGCTCGACGCCGTGCTCGATCAGAATCCGGCCGGCGAAGCCATGCGTTCCATCGAAATCGTTCTGCGGCACTATCATCGCGATCCGGGCGTTGCCTTGCCGCATCAGATTCCCGTCACCGTGCTATTGCGCGAGAATCTGCCGCTCAGCGACTAGCCTCGCATCGTGCATGCGTGGCTCGCGTGCCGTACTGGCCGGCGCCGACGATGACCATCGCGGCATGGCTTGTCATGAATCGTCCTTGGCGGGAACGCCCAGCAGCACTTCGCCGTTCTCCACACGCACCGGATAAGTTTGCAGATGCACGCACACAGGCGGGCTTTTCGGCTCGCCGGTGGGAATGTGGAAACGCCCCTGATGCAGCGGACATTCGATCTCGCGATTCACGACGAAGCCGTCGGCGAGATGTGCGTGTTCGTGCGTGCACCAGCCGTCGGATGCGAAGAAGCCCTGATCGATCCGGTACACCGCGTAGCTCGCGCCGGCGTGGTCGAAGCGAATCACGTCTTCTTCATCGATATCGCCGGTGGCGCAGGCCACCACCCACTTGATGTTGCCGGTTTCGACGGTCACGAAAGTCTCCATTGTTCGACGGGATTCAGGGGCGTTCAAGCGTTCGACTGTGCGGGGAATGCGGCGCGCCGGTCATGCGGGCGCGTCCTCGACCGGGATCTTCCGTTCGATCACGTGCGCAGGATCGGAGCGCTGTTTCCACAGCGCGGGCAGCATCTCGCGATACGCCGCAAAAAGACTCGGATAGGCCGGCGGCAACTGGTCCTTGATCGCTTCGTGCAGACGCGGCAGCGCGTGGAACGGCACCATCGGCAGCAGATGATGTTCGAGGTGGTAATTCATGTTGAGGTAGAGAAAGCGGAACACCGGATTGATATGCACCGTGCGCGTGTTCAGCCGATGATCCTTCACGTTGACGGCGAGTCCCGCATGTTGCGTAAGGCCGAGCAATTGATGCAGCCAGCCGCCGTAGAAGCGCGGCGTCCAGACGAACATGAGCGGCAGAAAACTGCGCATGGCGATCGCGAGCGCGACCGTGCCCAGCACCACCGCGAGGTAGATGCGGCAGGACCAGATCATCTTGGGTTTCTCGGTGGCAGGGAGAAACGCGTCGGTCGCGGCGTCGACACGGCCGAATGCATGCCGTACGACCTTGCCGATTTCCACCGTGCAGCCCATCAGGCCGAGAAAGTCGATGACGATCGGCCAGACTTTGGTTGGCCGTGCGACCTGGATCTCGGGGTCACGCGCCTGGAAGTAGGTGTGCGTGTGGTGCCGCGCGTGGCTCCAGCGCCACCAGTAGGCTTCGCGAATCGTCATGAACGACGACAGGTGATAGAAGAAGTCGTTGGCGCGGCGGCTCTTGAACGGCGTGCCGTGCGCGAGTTCGTGCCAGCGCGCGTCGCTCGACGAATAGATCGTGCCGTAGACGAAGAACGCCGGCACCGCCCACCAGCTTCCCCATGTCATTGCCGCGACGACACCCGACGCGATCAGCAAGGCCAGCCACAGTCCAAAGTTGCGCCAGCCTTCGGCGTCGCTGCGCTTCATCAATGCCTTGAGCGCGGCGCGCGCAATGACGGGCTGATACCACTGCTGGCCGATGCCGTCTTCGAAGGCTGTGTCGGTGACGCGAGGTGTGGCTGTGCTACCGACGCCGGGAGTCGTGGACATGGGGGGTATCTCCAGATGACGGTTCTCTATTTGCGGGCTTCCCGTCAATGCGAAGGGCCAGGCGCGCTTTTCGTTGGGTCAACGATAGAGGAAGGTACGCGCGGATTCACGCTGAAAAATGATGGTTTTCCATCAATGGCCGTGCGCGCCATGGCGGATAAGGCAGTGGTGTAGTTCGAAACGGCCGCGGTGCGATGGACGGCGAAGGCTTTGCCAAGCGGGCAAGCTCGCCGACGCGTTACCTGTCAGGCCGACGCAGTGGCGCCTGCGCGCAGGGACTTCTTCGCCGCTTTAACGAACGCGACGAAATTCGCCACCACGGGATCGTCGCGCGAGGTCTGCCACGCCAGTCCGACTCGCCAGCGGGCGGCGGCATCGCGCAACGGCAGCACCCTTGCGTCGCGTAACAGGTATTGCGCGCGCGAGGGCAGGAACGCCGCGCCGACGCCTGCCGCCACGCCGGCGAGTACCGATTGAATATCGTCCGCTTGCTGGATCACCTTGGGCACGAAGCCATGTTCACCACACCAGTGATCGATCTGCGCCGCGAGGCCAGGACCGCGTCCGCGCGACAGCGCGATAAACCCGGGCTCGTTCAATTCCTGCAGATTCGACGGAACGCGTTTCCAGCGCGCGTGCTGCGGTATCGCCAATGCCAAGGCCTCGTCGAGGATCGGCAATGTGGAAAGGCCGGCGTCGGCCGGCAAGCGCAGGAAACCGACGTCGAGCTTGCCGGCGAGAAGCCGCCGGGTTTGCTCCGCGGAAGAAAGATCGTTCAGCGTGACGCTGACATTCGGATGGAGCTTGCGAAATTGGGCGATCAGTTGCGGCGCCTCGGTCAAGGTCGAGAGTCCGAGGCCGACGCGTAGATAACCGCGCGTACCGCTGCTCGCTTCGCGCGCACGCGCGAGGATATTGTCCGCGTCGCGCACCAGCGCTTCTGCGTCGGCAAGAAATGCTTCGCCGAAGACCGTCAGTTCCGCGCCGTGCCGGCCGCGCTCGAACAGCCGCGCGCCAAGGCTCGCTTCCAACGCTACGATCTGCTTGCTCAGAGCGGGCTGGCTGACATAGAGCGCTTCGGCGGCGTGCCCGAAGTGGCGGAGTTCGGCGACTGTCAGAAACGCCCGCAGTAGTTTAAGTTCCATTCCACTAAGTGATTGAACGCATAGAATTTTTCATTTTACTTATCGAAGGGGGAGCGGTCCAATGGAGTCGTTCTGTTCCTCCGGTCGTGAAGATGTTCTCCTCCACTGTTCCATCGCTTCGCGTTGCCGCTATGCCGCTCGTTTCACGTCCCGGCGACGCCCCGCATAACGTCGCGCGCATTGCGGATTGCCTGGCGCTTGCCGCTGAGAAAGACATCGGGCTGGTGGTGTTTCCGGAGAGTTGTATCGGCGGCTACGGAGGCATGGCGAAGCTTCATCGCGCCGAACTCGATGCGCTTGCAGAACCGCTCGACGGGCCGTCGATCCGCGCGGTTGCCGATGCGGTCGAACGTTCCGGCGTGGCCGCTGGTGTCGGGATCATCGAGCGTGCCAGCGATGGGCGGTTGTTCAACAGCTACGTGGTGTGCCTGCCGGACGGCGTGCGTCATTGCCATCGCAAACTGCATGCGTTCGGACATCGGCGCATCAACAGCGGCGACCGGTTCACCGTCTTCGATACAACGTGGGGCGTTCGCGTCGGCATCCTCATCGGCGGCGACAACTATCTGGTTGAGAACATGCGCATGACGGCGCTCATGGGCGCGACGTTGCTTATTGCGCCGCATCGGAGTGACGGGGGCGTGAACTGTACCGACGATCGCCGAACGCGGTCGGCTTCGATGGGGCAATCGTTGGGCCGCTGGCTGCCGGCGCGAGCCGCAGACAACGGCATGTTCGTCGTCTTCAGCGAAGGCGTGGAGGTCGACGGCCCAGAACAGTCAAGCGGGGCAGGGATGATCATCGATCCATGTGGCCGCGTGCTCGCCGAGAGCAGCGCGCGAGACGAACTCGTTTCCGCCGATCTGGACAGAGGCCTGATCGACGCAAGTGCAGGGCAGCAATGGCTGACCACCCGCCGCCCGGAACTCTACGGCTTGCTGACCCGATCCGGCCATCGAGCGGCGGATTTCGAGCCGCGCAGCGTTTCTGCGCGAGGCGCGATCGCGCTCAGCTTCGCGCAGGTTAGCCGCAACCGGCCGATACGCTAGCGTTGGTTCGTCAGGCGACGTTAGCGGAAAATCTCGGCAATCAGGTTCGCCACGGTCCGGATCCGCTCGCTGTCGCGCAGAGCTGGATGCAGCACCATCCACACATCCTGATCGAGCGCCTTGATGTGCTTCTCCACGCAGACCAGATCGCTCGTCGTGTCACCGGCTAGCTGGGCGAGTATGCCGAGCCCCGAGCCGCCCAGCACGCCGTCGAACACGCCCATGCCGTAGCTGCTGCGAAGCGACGGCGCCGGGGCGCCGGGTAGCGCCTTCAGCCATTGCGTCGCCGGATGGTCCGGTTGACGGTCGTCATAGCCGACGAACGACAGCTTGTCCCACTCCTTCTTCACGATCGCCGCCTTGTGGCGCAGATAGTAATCGCGCGAGCCGAACAGCCCAAAGCGGATCCTGCCGATCCGCCGAACGTACAGGTCACCCTCTTCCGGGCACTCGGACCACAGTGCGATGTCCGCCTCGCGCCGCGCAAGGCTATAGGGGCGCCGCGACGTCAGCACTTCGATCGCGAGCCCCGGCAGCCTGTCCTGAAACGAGCCGAGCAGCTTCAGCAGAATGTACGACGGCCATTCGACGGCGTTGATCCGCACCGTGCCATGCGCGGGTGCGCCGCCGTTGACGTCCGCGGCGCGTTCGATCTGGTGCGCCAGGTCTTCCATCTGCTCCGCCCAGGCCAGCACCTTGGCGCCGAACGCCGTCACGGTACAACCCGACGGCACGCGGTCGATGAGCGGTTCGCCCAGCCGTCTTTCAAGTTCGGTAAGGCGGCGCGACAGGGTCGGCGCGCTCAGATCGCACGCCGCGGCGGCCGATCGCATGGTTCCCTCGCGGGCGATCGCCACCAGAATCCGAAGGTCGTCCCAGTCCACGTGTTCCATTTTTGAAACGATAGGTTTTGAAATTTGGCATAGCATAACGCAGTTCGCGAGGATAGGATTGGAGCTGGCCATACTTGCCCGGCATCACGCGACCAGACCTGAGGGATTGAGCAAGTGGTGGCAAGTGCGGCGTTCCTACCCATCACACGACTCAACGGCTCTCAGTAGACCGAACGAGCGATACGGAGACATCAATGATTCGCCATTTCCTACCGGCGCGGCGTCGCGCCATTGCAGCCAGCGCAGCCTTCCTCGCCGTGTCGATTTTGCCGATGCCGGCGGCGTTTGCTCAGGCCGCCCATAAACCGAAAGTCGCGCTTGTCATGAAGTCGCTGGCGAACGAGTTCTTCCTGACCATGGAAACGGGCGCCAAGGATTATCAGAAGCAGAATCCGGCGAAATTCGACCTGGTCACCAACGGCATCAAGGACGAGACGGACACGGCGAACCAGATCCGTATCGTCGAGCAGATGATCGTCTCGAAGGTCGACGCGCTGGTGATCGCGCCGGCTGACTCCAAGGCGCTGGTGCCGGTCCTGAAGAAGGCGGTCGATGCCGGCATCATCGTGGTCAATATCGACAACAAGCTGGACAACGACGTCCTCAAGTCGAAAGACCTGAACATCCCGTTCGTCGGGCCGGATAACGCCAAGGGCGCGCAGAAGGTCGGCGACTACCTGGCTAAGCACCTGAAGTCGGGCGACAACGTCGGCATTATCGAAGGTGTGACGACCACGACCAACGCGCAGCAACGCACTGCCGGCTTCAAGCAGGCCATGGCGTCGGGCGGCATGAAGGTCGTCGCGCTGCAATCGGGCGAGTGGGAAATCGACAAGGGCAACGCCGTGGCGAGCCAGATCCTCAACGCGAACCCGGACGTGAAGGCCTTGCTGTGCGGCAACGACAACATGGCGATCGGCGCCGTGTCGGCCGTGCGCGCGGCCGGTAAGGCCGGCAAGGTGCAGGTGGTCGGCTATGACGACATCAACGCGATCAAGCCGATGCTCAAGGACGGCCGCGTGCTCGCCACCGCCAATCAATACGCCGCCAAGCAGGCGGTGTTCGGCATCGACACGGCTCTGAAGGCAATCTCCGAACACAAGAAACAGTCTGAATTGTCCGGCGTCGTCGAAACGCCGGTCGATCTGGTCACCAAGTAAGTTGGGTGCAACGCGTGGCCCGCTCCGTCCAGGGGCCACGCCGACTGTTTTCTGTCCAGCCTGATCATTCTGATGTCCACTCCCATTTCATCTCTTGCTGAAGCCGCGCCCGTGCTGCGCGTGCACGGTATCGGCAAGACCTATGCCGAGCCCGTGCTCGCCGATGTCTCGCTGGAATTGCGCGCGGGCGAAGTGCTGGCGTTGACCGGCGAAAACGGCGCGGGCAAGAGCACCTTGTCCAAGATCATCGGCGGCCTCGTCACGCCGACTACCGGCTCGATGACCCTCGGCGGCGCGGCCTACGCGCCGGCCAGCCGCAAGGACGCCGAGGCGCTCGGCGTGCGCATGGTCATGCAGGAGCTGAATCTGCTGCCCACGCTCTCTGTGGCGGAGAACCTGTTTCTGAACCGTTTGCCGCAGCGCGGCATGTTCGGCTGGATCGACCGCGCCAAGCTGCGCGAGGACGCGCGGCACGCCATGGCGCAAGTCGGCCTCGACGCGATCGATCCCGACACGCTGGTCGGCACACTGGGTATCGGGCATCAACAGATGGTAGAGATCGCGCGCAATCTGATCGGCGACTGCCGCGTGCTGATTCTTGACGAACCCACTGCGATGCTGACCGCGCGCGAAGTCGACCTGCTGTTCGAGCAAGTCGAGCGGTTGAAAGCGCGCGGCGTGGCGCTGGTGTACATCTCGCACCGGCTGGAAGAATTGAAGCGTATCGCGAGGCGCGCGGCCGTGTTGCGCGACGGCCGGCTCGTGCATGTCGACGAGATGGCCAATCTCAGCACCGACCGTCTCGTGACTCTGATGGTGGGCCGCGATATCGGCGACAGGATCGATCTAGGCGAGCGGCGCATCGGCGAGGTGGCCTTCAAGGTCAGCGGCATGACCCGCGAGCCGGTGGTGCGCGACGTGTCCTTCGAGGTCAAGGCCGGCGAGATTTTCGGCATTAGCGGGCTGATCGGCGCCGGGCGCACGGAGCTGATGCGGCTGATTTACGGCGCGGACCGCGCGGACGTCGGCACGGTGTCGGTTGGGCGTGAAGGCGGCGCACCCGTGCCCGTGACGATCACGTCGCCGTCGGACGCAGTCGAGCACGGCATCGCGCTGATCACCGAAGATCGCAAGGGCGAGGGACTGCTGCTGACCCAGCCGATTGCCGCCAACATCTCGCTGGGCCACTTGCGTTCGGTGTCGAGCAAGGGCGTGGTGGATGGCCGTCGCGAGGCGGCGCTGGCGCATCGGCAGATCGATGCCATGCGCATCCGCAGCGCCGGGCCGTCGCAGCCGGTGTCGGAATTGTCGGGCGGCAACCAGCAGAAGGTAGTGATCGGCCGGTGGCTCGCGCGCGATTGCGCGGTGCTGCTGTTCGACGAACCGACGCGCGGCATCGACGTCGGCGCGAAGTTCGACATCTATGCATTGATGGGCGCACTGGCTCGCGAAGGCCGGGCGCTGGTGGTGGTATCGAGCGATCTGCGCGAATTGATGGCGATTTGCGACCGGATCGCGGTGATGTCGGCGGGCCGCATGACGGGCCTGTTCGAGCGCGGCGAGTGGACTCAGGACGCGCTGCTGGCAGCGGCATTCGCGGGCTACGCGAAACGCGATGACATGCTGCACGAGCCGATCGAACCCGACCCGAAGGCGCCCGACGAAAGAAAATTAGTGGAGTATTGAGCATGACCGTAGAAACCAGCTTGCCTACGCTGAAGAACGAACCACCCAAAAACGCGAAGCCGCTCGGCACACGACTCGGATTCTCGAACTATCTTGGATTGCTCGGCGCACTCCTCGGGATGATCGTGCTGTTCTCGCTGCTGAGCTCGCACTTCCTGACCTACGACACGTTCAGCACGATCGCGAACCAGATCCCCGACCTCGTCGTGATGTCGATCGGCATGACCTTTGTGCTGATCATCGCCGGCATCGATCTGTCGGTCGGCTCGGTGCTGGCGCTCGGCGCCGCGCTCACGAGCGTCGCGGCCTTGCAGTGGCATTGGCCGGCGCTGCCCGCGGCCTTGCTCGGCATGGCGGGCGCGACCCTGACCGGTTGCGTGACCGGCGCGATTACCGTGGCGTGGCGCATTCCGTCGTTCATCGTGTCGCTCGGCGTGCTGGAAGCGGCGCGTGGCCTCGCGTATCAGCTGACCAACTCGCGCACGGCTTATATCGGCGACGCCTTCGATTTTCTCTCCAACCCGGTCGCGTTCGGCATCTCGCCGGCGTTCATCATCGCCATTGTGGTGATGGTCGCCGCGCAGTTCGTGTTGACGCGCACGGTTTTCGGCCGCTATCTGATCGGCATCGGCACGAATGAGGAGGCGGTGCGGCTCGCGGGCGTCAATCCGCGGCCCTACAAAATCGCCGTGTTCGCGATGATGGGCCTGCTGGCCGGCCTGGCTTCCCTGTTTCAGATCTCGCGGCTCGAGGCCGCGGACCCGAATGCCGGGCAGGGCATCGAATTGCAGGTGATCGCGGCGGTGGTGATCGGCGGAACGAGTTTGATGGGCGGGCGCGGTTCGGTGACGAGCACCTTCTTCGGCGTGTTGATCATTTCGGTGCTGGCCGCTGGGCTCGCGCAGATCGGCGCGACCGAGCCGACCAAGCGCATCATTACGGGAGCCGTGATTGTCGTGGCTGTCGTGCTGGATACTTATCGAAGCCGGCGTCGCGCCGCATAATTGGACCATTCGGTGAATGGTTGGAGCTTTGCATGGGACCCGAGTAAGCGCTAACGCGCTAACTCCGGTCGACACAGGAGCGAAAGAAGGTGTCAAAAGAAACGAAGCAGGGCCGGGTGCTGGTTGTGGGCAGCATCAATACAGATCTTGTCGCTCGCGCGCCGCATTTGCCGCGCCCCGGCGAGACGATTGGCGGACATGAGTTCTCGCAGGTTGCCGGCGGCAAGGGCGGGAACCAGGCTGTCGCGGCCGCGCGCATCGGCGCGCGGGTGGCCATGGTCGGATGTGTCGGGAAAGACGCGAACGGCGCTCAACGGGTCAAGGATCTGGAAGCGGAAGGGATCGACTGCAGCGGAGTTGAAGTGCATCCGAGCCAGCCGACCGGCGTTGCCATGGTGACGGTGTCCGACGACGGGCAGAACACGATCGTCGTGGTCGCCGGCAGCAACGGCGAGCTCACGCCTGAGAGCGTAGCTCGCCATGAAGCGGCGATCAAGGCTTGCGACGTCGTGGTGTGCCAACTGGAAACGCCGTGGGATTCCGTTCACGCGACGCTCGCGCTCGCTCGTCGGTTGGGCAAGATCACTGTGTTGAACCCGGCGCCGGCCACGGGGCCGTTGCCGGCGGAATGGCTGCCGCTGGTCGACTACCTCGTGCCGAACGAGGTCGAGGCCGCCATCCTGGCCGGCTTGCCGGTCGAATCGCAAAGCGGCGCGCGGCGCGCCGCCACGGAGTTGCAACAGGGCGGCGCGCGCAATGTGATCGTCACGCTCGGTGCGCAGGGCGCTTATCTATTGGTGGAAGGCGGCGAGGGCATGCATTTCCCCGCACCGCAAGTGCAAGCGGTCGACACGACTGCGGCCGGCGACACTTTTATCGGTGTCTTTGCCGCGCAACTCGCCTCACGGCAGCCACTGGAAGGCGCGATCAGCCTCGCGCAACGCGCGGCGGCGATTTCCGTGACGCGTGCGGGCGCGCAGCCGTCGATACCGACTCGCGCGGAAGTCGAAAGCGCAGCCTGACACGGATGCCGGTTGTGACATGAGGCGGTCCGTATTGCCACTTTCGGTGGCTCGACGTTGATTTATCGGCACCATCTCACGATGGTGTTCCCTTGTTAATCACGCTCTCGAATGGACGAAACATGAAATCACAATGCATAGGCATACTGATGATGTCGTTGGGACTGGCTGCGTGCGGCGGCGGCATATCGACCACTGATCCCCTCGCCAATGCGCCGAAGGTCATCATCGATTCAGACTTCAACACGATGGGCGACGACGGCCAGCTTTTTGCCATGACCACGCAGTTGATGGGGCAGGGCAAGGTCAATCTGCTCGGCCTCACCGTGGTTACCGGCAACGACTGGCTGCTTCAGGAAGAATCGGATGCGCTCAAGGCAGTGGAGCGCATGGGTCTGCAGAACGTCGTGGGTGTGTACGGCGGCGCCGACTATCCATTGCAATACGATGTGGCGAGTATTCGCGCGCAGCAGGGCGCCAATCCGCAAGGCTATTTTGGCGCGTGGAGCCGGCCCGAACCGACGTCGCAGGCTCAGCTCGTTGCGCCGCCGGATGGGTTCGCCGTGTCGACGAAACTGCAGTCGCAGAGCGCTGCGGATTTCATGATCCAGACCATCAAACGTTATCCGAACCAGGTCACCATTCTCGAGGTCGGGCCGCCCACCAACCTTGCCACGGCGATCATGAAGGCGCCGGAGATCGTGCCGCTGATCAAGCGGATCGTCTATATGGGCGGCGCGATGGCCGTGCCGGGCAATGCGAACGCCGTGGGCGAACTCAACTGGTGGTTTGATCCGCTTGCTGTGCGCACCGTGTTGCAGACGTCGATTCCGCAGGCCGTGATTCCGCTCGACGTGACGAATACGGTGCCGCTGACTCAAAGCGTGTATGACCAGATCGTCAATAACCCGAGCAAGCAGACCGCGGTAACGAGGGCGTATGGGATTGCCAATGCGGGGGCGTTCGCGAGTAATACGGATTTGTTTGATACTTTGACGATTGCGTATTTCCTTGACCCTACTTACGCTACGCAGACGAAAAGTGCGTATCTGGATATCGACACTGCGAGCGGTGAAGATCAGGGGCATGTGAAGGTGTATCCGGATCAGCCAGCGGCGGGTGCTTCGCCGCAGAAGATCACGTACGTTACTCTGTTTGATAACAATCGGTTTTTTGGTCTTTATGTTGATTTGCTGACAAGGCCGGTGCCGATTACGTTGCCGTGACGTGGGACGGTGAGTGTTGGGTGGCTGCCTTGGAGAAGTAACGATATTGAGGCGGCATGTCCTCGGTTGGGCTCGACTGAACGAGTTCCACCGAGGTGTTTCTCGGCGCTCGGCTAGTCTCTCGACTTCCGGTGCTGCGGCAAAGCTGTGTTCAATGTGGCGGCTGCAGGTCCATCGGTATGGCGCGCGTTCGACATGATGGCGATTCCGAAGGACGCACCGCACCCTGAGGCGGCACTCGAGTGGATCAACTACATCGAAGACCCGAAGGTGAACGCGGCAATCACCAATGAAGTGTATTACCCGACGGCCAATGTGCCCGCGCGCAAGTTCGTCACGCCTGTCATTGCGCAGGACTTGTCGGTCTATCCGCCGGACGACGTGTTCAAGAAGATGACGTTGATGAAGCCGAAGCCAATTGAAATTCTACGGCTTGAAAACCGGCTGTGGTCACAACTAAAAAATATTCATTGACCGTGAGGGGCCGGTGGATGCTCGTCAATTTCCCGAGACCAACTTGAGTCCGACAACGCCTGCGAGAATTAGAACAATGCAGAGCACCCTCATCGGCGCAGCGGAGTCGCCCAGCACGACCATGCCCAGTATCGCGGTGCCCGCCGCTCCGATGCCGGTCCAGACCGCGTAGCCTGTCCCCACTGGCAGCGTACGGAGCGAGATTGAAAGAAGAAAGACACTCGACAGGCCGGTGGCGACCGTGAACAGTGCGGGTGTCAATCGCGTGAAACCTTCAGACCACTTCATGCCAAAGGCGAATGCGATCTCAAGAATACCGGCGATACTGAGTAATGCCCATGACATGGGTGACAGATCCGTTCGTTGAATCGCCAGTTGTGGCTGCCGCCGAAGCGGGAGCCACATCCGGCTCGATCCACTGATGTAAATGTGGGCCGAAAAGCTTAAACTCCGGCCACTCCTTGAAGAAGCGAACGCTACCGAATAGACATTTCCATGCGTGAAGCGTCCGCTAATGGCGAACTCAAACTTTGGAAGCAGCAGCCGGGGGCGTACGGAACGTGATCCCGAATCGGTTGAAGGCGTTCATCAATCCGATCGCGTAGGTCAGATCCGCGAGTTCCTTGTCGCTGAATTCTGCGGCCGCGGCTTCATACTCGGCGTCCGGAACGTGGGTTTCGGCTACACGTGTCACCGTTTCCGCCCAGGCGAGCGCGACCCGTTCGCGGGTACTGAAGACTTCACCCGAATCGCGCCACACGGGCACGAGTACGAGCTTGTCGACCGCCACGCCGAGCTTGAGCAGATCACGGGTGTGCATATCGATGCAAAATGCGCAGCCATTGATTTGCGAAACACGTAGATACACGAGATCGACGAGTTCTTGTGAAAGGCCGGACTTCTGAAGCGTGACGTACACGCCTCCGAAGGCCTTGTAACCTTCCGGCGAGGCTTTGGCGTAGTCGATACGATGGCTCATGACGAATCCCTTTGTTTGATGATTGAGAGACTCTATCGTGATGCATCTTGGCCTATGGTAGAAGAACCATAAACCGTCTTATCAACTAGACCATGATTGTGCCTGTCTTGACGGTTGCCGCCACCGTTAAATCAGCGTCAAAATACGTCTACCGAGATTTTCGGCGCTGCGCTGTGTGTCGATATTCGTGAAGCTGAGAAGTAAGGCCGAAGCTCCGTCAGTGCCGATGGTCCAATCCGTCAACGCTTCCGCGTACAGGCGGTCTTCCCGCATGCGTGCAACGAGCCGGCGATCCGAGCGTCGACCTTGCAATCGCAAGATCAAGTGCATTCCCCCTGGTTGCGAATCGATCCGCATGTGTTTCCCCAGCACGCTTTCCAGGCCCGCAGCCGTTGCCTCCCGACGCTCGGCATAGAGTTTCCGCATCCTCTGGATGTGGCGTGCGAAGTGCCCTTCCTTGATAAAGGCAGTGACGATAGCCTGCGTAAGTTCCGGACTACCGCCCGCAAAAGCCTGAATGATCTGCTCGAACCGCTCGACCTGCGTTTCCGGCACGACAAGATAGGCGAGCCGGATACTCGGAAGAAGTACCTTGCTGAACGTGCCCGCATAGAGAACTCGTCCATCGCGGTCCAGGCTTTTTAAAGCGGGTAGAGGACGGCTGACATACCGGTACTCGCCGTCGTAGTCATCCTCGATGATCCATGCGTTATTCCGAGTGGCCCAGTCCAACAATGCCTGACGGCGGGGCAACGATAAAGACACGGATAGCGGACTCTGATGTGCAGGCGTGACCACCGCCGCGCGCGCCCGTGGCGCCAGCTTGAGTCCGTCGGCGACGACCATGCCGTCCCGGTCTACAGGCACCGGGACCGCTGTGATATTCATATTTCCCAACAGTTCGCGAGTAGGCGGATAGCCAGGATTTTCAAGCCAAACGCGGTCTCCTGCCTTCAGCAGCGCATGAGCAATCAACTCGATCGTATGACGATATCCCGACGTCACGAATATCTGTGAAGGAGAGCAGTTGATGCCGCGCGAAACCTGAAGATAGGCCGCGATCTCGGTACGCAGTTCCGGCAGGCCGTATACAGACGGGTGAACCATGTCCGATGGTTGCATGGCACGTACGCATCGCGCGCCCAGGCGTGCCCAGATTTTTCGCGGAAACGCGTCCAGAGCGGGCAAGCCCATCTGGAACGGCCAGATCGAATCCGGACGAAAACTGGGCGCGGCCATGCTGCTATCGGGCCGTGGCATCGCACTGGCAACGGGCGTTCGCGGTTTGAGGTCGGGCGTCACGATGGTTCCAGCCTGACCACGCGGCTGGATATATCCCTCTGCCGCTAGTAGAGAATAAGCAGCCTCAATAGTGCCTCTTGCCAAACCCAGTTCCTTGGTCAGCGCACGTGCCGAAGGTATTCGATCGCCCGGCTTCAACACCCCGCTGGCGATCGCGGCGCGAAACCGATCGTAGATCTGTCTATAAAACGGGGCGGCCGCTGTCGGATCCAACGGCGAGATGCTGCTGCTCTTGGCGACGGGCATATGGACTGGTCAGCTTTACGGAAGCAGGGGAAAGGGATTACGCCATGATGAACCGGAGTGACCGCTCGAAGCAATCTAAAACGACGGTGAGCGAGCCTGCGGAATTATGGCTCAGTTGATATGTCGATTCATGGACCTTTTTGATCGGCCATGCGGTTTGTAGAATGGTCGCCTGTATCGTGCTTCAGAGTTGCACCGCCTGGTGGGAGGCCTAGGGGCGTCCAGAGTTCGAAGCGACGGAGCTGGGGAGTTCAGACGTTGTGGTTATTGGAACGCCCATGCACAACCTGAGCGTTCCTTCTGCGTTGACAGCGTGGATAGATCACGTGGTCCGAGCCCGTCGAACTTTCAACATGACCAAGGACGGAAAAATAGGCACACTACGCGACCGTCCGGTTTTTGTCGCTGTGTCCTCGGGCAGAAAGTTTTCTGGGGAGCATGCGCGACAACTGGATTTTCCGACTCCCTATCTAAAGCTCATTCTGGGCACCATCGGGCTGCATGATCTGACTTTTTTCTCCGTCGAAGGAACAGGCGCGGGACCGAAAGTCGTCGCCGAGGCGACGCGCAAGACCGATCAAGCGCTGCAAGCGCACTTTGCTTCGCTTTGCCTTGGATCTGAATGCAATCTTTTGCTGTCACCATAAGGGAGTTCACACGCGATATGTCGACACGTTCAATCAAAAGCATCGCCGTGTTTTGTGGATCAAACTACGGCGCTAGCGAAGAATTCGCTGACGGTGCGCGAGCACTCGGTCGGGCTTTGGGAAAAGCGGGAATAACCGTCGTCTATGGCGGAACGACAAAAGGTCTGATGGGCGTTGTCGCCGATGCTGCTCTGGCTGCAGGCGGCAACGTACATGGTGTTATTACCCAAAGCCTGCATCAGCGCGGGCACTCGCATTCGGGTCTGACTCACCACGAAATCGTGCAGACCTTGCGTAGCCGGAAAGAACGAATGGTCGAGCTTGCTGATGCATTCGTCGCCCTGCCAGGAGGCATCGGCACCATTGAAGAACTGATGGAGGTGTGGACGATGAATCAACTCTCGGAGATCGACGAACCGGTGGGTCTATTGAACACTGCCGGGTTCTTCGCAGCATTTCTGGGATTTATCGACCATATGGTCGACACGAAATTCCTGCCGGCGGCGCATCGGCATTCGATTTCCGTGGATGCAGACGCAAGCGCCTTGATAGAAAAACTTCACAACTACGCACGTGTCGACGTGCCCAAGTGGCTGTAACGTCCATTAGGGCCGACCAGGAGCACTGTGCGGTCGGCCATCGCCTGGCCGGCACACATCTTCAATCTTCAGCCAGCGCCCACGCGAACCGCCCATGGTTCGTGCGCATACGCGTTTCACGTACGAACTCCAACGTCCATGTTCAATTCGTCGATGAATAGATAAGGCGACTCAATCGACCGCGGCGGGTTGTTGGAATAGAAGGGCGAACTCAGCGTCCGAAGACGTAGCGATGAAGCTTGCCAACCTATCCCGTAGCGCCGCCGGCGGAAGCCAAGGATAAAGCAAGGACGCTTGCAGCGCGTTCAACTTTCCCGCCTGCGGGTCGGAGACGGCATCCATGCGTTCGATATGAATGTGTAGCTGGACGATCCGATCCGCGTGGCCGGTTTCGTTTCCGAAGCGCCACCGATACACACCTTTCCCGATCCGCAGCGACTCGTTTTCCCTCTGCCGCATGACGACGAGCCACGGCATAGAGCAGACTCGACCTTCGTCCACCTGCGGTTCTGCGCATACATAGTAGGTCCGGCATCGGTCGAAGCGTTCGCCGAAGTCGGCCACCAGCGTCTTGGCGATCGCGGGGGCACCGATCACGCGACGGGGAAAATCGATATCGTCGGTTGCAATCGAAAAGGTCAGTTCAGCGTCGGACGAGAAGCATTCGGAGATCAACTCCGGCTGATTCAGATCCTTGGCACGAAGGTAGCAGTCAAGCAGTGACCGAACAGACGAAGACGAGAGGGAAGTATTCATAGATCAGCCTCAGATCGAAGTGAGAGGAGCCGGGAGGACCGCTCCGGGCAGGGCGTGCTCACCTTTGAAGTATAATTACCTTCCAAAGGTAAAAGCGCACGCGGCACTCGGAGTGGAGAGGTTATGGCTAAGAGTCAAGAGGAGGTTGTTCTGACGGTAACAAACCCAGCCTGTCTGGTCGACGGCTCGGATGCGGAGTTTCGGCATCTGGTGAATGGGTTGCTGCCTTTCGCGGCGCGCTTGCTGTCGGTTCGGGATGGGTTCGGCACGCTGATCGGCCTCACGGGAATTCAGTATTCGTTGCTTATCGCGATCGCCCAGCTTTCGCACGACGATGTCGTCACGGTCAACCAGTTGGCGGACCACCTGCATTTGAGCGGAGCGTTCATTACCATCGAAACCGGCAAGCTCAAAAAACTGGGCTTGATCGACAAACGCTCCCATCCCGAAGACAAACGCAAGATGCGGCTGACCGTCACCACAGCGGGTTCCAGGCTGCTGAAAGAGCTTGCCACGAAGCAGCAGCACATCAACGACGTGCTGTTCGAAGGCGTGACCAAAACCGAGTTCAAGGTGCTTTGTTCGGTGGTGGATCGGCTGGTCGCCAACGGCGATCGCGCCACGCTCGATCTTTCGCACCTGATCGCGCGGCAGGAAAAGCGGTAGCGATTCGCCCACCGCTGTCCCGCGTAAAGGAGCGAATCGGCACTGAGACCCTTCGCGCCACCCGCTCAATGCGCGGCCCATTGAATCGTGCTCAGATCGATCCCGTCGAGGTGCATGTCCCAAAGCGGACTCAGCGCGCGCAACTTCGCCACGGTGGTCTGCACCTGCAGGATCACCTGATCGACTTCTTCCCCCGTGGTGAACCGTCCCAGCGTGAAGCGGATCGAGCTATGTGCCAATTCATCGCTGCGGCCGAGCGCTCGCAAGACATATGACGGCTCGAGCGAAGCCGACGTGCAGGCCGATCCCGATGAGACCGCGACCCCCTTGATGCCCATGATCAAGGACTCGCCTTCCACGAAATTGAAGCTGACATTCAGGTTGTGCGGAATGCGGTGCATCATGTCGCCGTTGACGTAGACCTCTTTCATCTCCTTCAAGCCTGCCAGCAGCCGATTACGCAAGGCCTCGACGCGGCGGCTCTCGGACACCATCTCTTCCTTTGCGATTCGAAACGCTTCACCCATCCCGACGATCTGATGGGTGGGCAGCGTTCCCGAGCGCATTCCCCGCTCATGGCCGCCGCCGTGCATCTGCGCTTCGATCCGGATGCGCGGCTTGCGGCGCACATACAGGGCACCCACGCCTTTCGGGCCATACACCTTATGAGCCGTCACGGTGAGAAGGTCCACATTCAGCGCATTCACATCAATGGCAATCTTGCCCGCAGCCTGCACGGCATCGCAATGAAACACGATGCCTTTGGCGCGGCACATGGCGCCGATCTCGGCAATGGGCTGCACGACGCCCGTTTCGTTGTTGACCATCATGATCGAGACGAGAACCGTGTCAGGCCGCATCGCATTCTCTAGCGCGCCCAGATCCAGCAGACCGTCCTGCCGGACGTCCAGGTAGGTCACTTCGAAACCCTGTCGTTCCAACTCACGACACGTGTCCAGTACCGCTTTGTGTTCGGTCTTAACCGTCACGATGTGGCGGCCCTTTCCCTTATAGAAATTGGCGGCGCCCTTGATCGCGAGATTGTTGCCTTCGGTCGCACCGGAGATCCAGACGATTTCACGCGCGTCCGCTCCCAGAAGCTCGGCAACCTGTGTGCGAGCCGTTTCCACGGCGTCGTCCGCTTCCCAGCCGTAACTGTGGCTGCGGGAGGCGGGGTTGCCGAAGCTCTCGTTCAGAAACGGAAGCATGGCTGCAACGACTCTCGGATCAACCGGCGTTGTTGCGCTGTAGTCCATATAAATCGGACGAGATGACTGCTTGGTTTGCATTGTTTCAATTCCAGAAGGCCCGGTCGATTCGTATCGGGTGAATGCCGGCAGTTGCAGCGAACGGAGTGTAGCGCGGAGTCGAGCGACTCCTGGCCAACATCCATCCAGCGAGTAGGGTCGTCGTTTCCATGCCAACTTCACATCGGGGTTTACGATAGCTTGATTAGCTTTATTAAACAGCATGTAATAAAAGCTAAGAAACAAAGCTAATAAACAACGCTTTGTGTGATGAATTCTAGCATCGCCCGATCGGCGGTGCGCCGGAAGGAGGCCGAGATGAGTGAAAGCACTGTGACGTCCAAGGACAACGCGGACCCGCAACGTCAGTTCCGCACGGCGTTGTCGATGTTCGCGACAGGGGTGGCCGTGATCACGGCGCCTAGAAACAATGCGCCGCCTATCGGTATCACCGTGGCGTCGTTCAACTCTGTTTCGCTCGATCCGCCTTTGATTCTGTTTTCTGTCGACCGGCGAAACCTGAGCTTGCCCGACCTGAGCGCGGTCGGCACCTATGCGGTGAACGTGCTCGAGGAAGCCCAGCAGGATTTGTCGAACCGCTTCGCCAAGGCGAACAGCGACAAATGGGGAGGCATGGCCGGCGTTTCGGAAAAACGCGCTGATGCGGTTCTTCTGCCTAACTCGCTAGCTACTTTCGAATGCGAACCCTATGCGCAGTACGACGGGGGAGATCACGTCATCTTCGTCGGTCGCGTCAAGAAATATCAAACCCGGTCGGAAGGTCGACCGCTCGTCTTCTTCGGCGGCCGGTACCACACGCTCAACGGTGCTCACCAGCCTTCCGCTTGAGCGCATAGCGGCCCCAATTTTTGGAGAACATCATGATCAAGAACGGCACTCAACATATCGCCTCCCTGCGCGATGGACGGCAGGTCTATATCAACGGTCAAGCCGTCGGCGATGTGACGGCGCATCCCGCGTTCCGCAATTCCATTCGTAGCTACGCCAATCTGTACGACTTCCAGGCTCGCCCGGAGAACGTCGAAAAGATGACCTTCGCGTCGCCTGACACCGGGCGTCGCATCAGCAAGATCTGGCAACTGCCGACCTCATATGACGAACTGGTCGAGCGGCGGGCCGCGCTCGAAGCATGGACGGAACTCCATTACGGCTTCATGGGCCGTTCGCCGGATCACGTCGCTTCGTGCATCTCGGGCATGTACATGGGCATCGAGGTGTTCGAGCAGTACGACCCGGCGCGCGCCGGCGCCTTGCGCGATTACTACAAGTACGCACGCGACAATGACCTCTTTCTCACCTATGTGATCGTCAATCCACAAGCCAATCAGGCGAAAGCGGCGCACGAGCAGGAAGACAAATATCTGGCCGTCGGTATCGTCGATCAGGACGCGGAAGGCATCACCGTGCGCGGCGCGAAGATGCTCGCCACCAGCGCCATCATGGCGAACGAGGTCTTCTGCAGTTGCATCCAGCCGCTGCGCCCGGGCGACGAGATGTATGCGTTGTCATTCGCCATACCCATGAATGCCAAGGGTATGAAGGTGATGTCGCGCAAATCGTACGAAGAGAACTCGCCTTCGGTTTTCGACAATCCTTTGTCGAGCCGGTACGACGAAAACGACGCGGTGCTGTACTTCGACGATGTCAAAGTGCCGTGGGAGCGCATCTTCGTGGCCGGCGACGTGGCGATGTGCGCGAAGCAATTCCACGCGACGCCCGCCCACAGCTATCAGAACTATCAGTGCCAGGTACGCCTGATGGTCAAGTTGCGCTTCCTCGTCGGTCTCGCGCTGAAGATCACGGAAATCAACGGGACCAACAGCTTTCCGCAGGTCCGCGAAACGTTGGGGCAACTCGCCTCTGAAGCGTCGATGGTGGAAGCGTGGGTCTACGGCATGGAGGCGAAAGGCCACGTGGAAAACGGCTACTTCGTACCGGACCGCAACATGCTTTACGGCTCGCAGGTGGTGACCCAGCAACTGTATTCGAAGGTGCTCAACACGCTGCGCGAACTGGCTGGCGGCGGAATGATCATGCTGCCGTCGAGCATTCGCGACTTCGAGAATCCGGACCTCCTGCGCATCATAGAAAAGACCCAGAAGTCACCTGTCTGCAGCCCCGAGGAACGCGTCAAGTTCTTCAAGCTCGCGTGGGACGCCGTCGGCTCCGAGTTCGCGTCGCGCCACAACCAATACGAACTGTTCTATGCGGGCGCGTCGTTCGTCACGAAGGGCCACGCATTTCGCACGTACGACTGGCCGCGCGCGACGGGCCTCGTCGACGAGATGTTGTCGAGCTACTCGCTCGGCGCCGAACTCGCGACCTTGCAGGCCGCCTGATTTCGCATTGCACCGATTCCAACTCACACAGGAGAGCAGCATGGCAATCAACAAACTTCATGACGAGTTTCACACGCTGGAAATGCAGCAGGGCTGGCAATTGCCGGAAGGCTACGATCCCGCTTCCGGCGCGCAGGAACTGATTCTTTCCGGCTCGCTGGATACGGACAACAGGAAAGGCAGCCGCACGCGTTTGCTGCGCTTGCCTGCCGGGCTCTTTACGAAAAAGGCGTTTGTGCACGACTACTGGGAAGAAGTGTTTCTGGTGGAAGGCGACCTGACGGTCGGCAACGACGAAGTCGGTCAGGGCGGCACGCCGTTCAAGGGCTACACCTATGCGGTGCGACCGCCTGGCGCCTACCACGGCCCGTTCAAGTCGGAAAAGGGCTGCGTGCTGCTCGAGATTCACTACTTCGATCCGGCCTGATCATGCTGCCCGCCATCGACGCCCTGCGTATTCAGCTCGCCGATCGCCATCTCGACGCACAGGCGCTGCTCGCCTCATGTGTCGAGAGCATCGAGGCCGATGCGGGTGAGGGCGCGAGAGTCTTCCCGCATGGCATCAGCCCCGCGGCGGCGACGCAGGCGATGACGAGCGATGCGTTGCGGCGATACGGCGTCGCGGGCGATGACGAGCGATGCGTTGCGGCGATACGGCGTCGCGGGCCCGCTCGCCGGCATCCCGATTTCGGTCAAGGATCTCTTCGATGTACAAGGCGAGATCACCCGGGCGGGGGCACGCGTTCTGCCCGAGCACGCAGCCACGCGCGATGCCGTGGCGATTGGCCGGTTGCGTGCGGCCGGCGTCGTATTGGTGGGCCGCACCAACATGACGGAGTTTGCGTACTCGGGGCTCGGCATCAATCCGCACTACGGGACGCCGGCCAATCCATTCGATCGCGAGACAGCGCGCATTCCCGGCGGGTCGTCGTCCGGTGCGGCGGTGTCGGTGGCGGACGGCATGGCGGCAGCCGCGATCGGCTCGGACACGGGCGGCTCGTGCCGGATTCCCGCGGCCTTGTGCGGCGTGACCGGTTTCAAGCCCACCGCGTCGCGTATTCCACTGGACGGCGCGGTGCCCTTGTCGTGCAGTTACGACTCGGTCGGATCGATGGCGCCGAGCGTCGCGTGCTGTGCCTCGATCGATTCGGTCATGGCAGGCGAAACGGACGCGCCAACGCCGCCATCTTCGGTACGTGGCTTGCGCCTCGCCGTGCCGGCGAAACCGGTGCTCGACGACATGGACGCGCACGTGGCCAGCGCATTCGAGCGCACGCTCTCCCGACTCGCGGCAGCCGGCGCGATTCTGCGAGAAGTGGAATTCGACAGCTGGAACGCACTCGCCGAGTTGACGCTGCACGGCGGACTGGTAGCGGCCGAAGCGTGGGCGTGGCACGTGAATATGATTTGCAACCAGGCGAATCAGTATGACCCGCGGGTTCTGTCCCGCATCCGTTTTGGCAGCCAGCAAAGCACAGCCGAATATCTCCGCACCAAAGCTCGCCGCTCGCTGCTGTGCAGGCAAGCCGATGTCGAATTGCAGCCATTCGATGCCGTGGTGTGTCCGACAGTGCCCATTATCGCGCCCCGCATCGCTGAGCTTGCCGACGAGCGTGTCTATACATCGACAAATCGGCTGCTACTGCGCAATCCGTCGATTGCCAACATGCTCGATCTATGCGCCTTGTCCATTCCATGTCACGAGGCGGGCCGCGCGCCCGTCGGCGTGATGTTGATGGGACGGCACATGAGCGACCGGCGTCTGCTCGCAATCGGCGCGGGTGTCGAAGCGATTCTGCGTCGAACCGGCTGACGTCGCGTGCTGGTCAGCCGTCGGCCACCACGCTCGCTATTCATATCAAGGAGGAGTCCATGTTCAAACGTCTCGTACTTACCGCGGTGCCAGCCGCGGCGATGCTGTGCGCCGCTCTATCCCATGCCGCCGATCCGGTCATGACCAATGGCGGCGTGGTGAAAATCGGTGTGCTCACCGATATGTCTTCCATCTTCTCCGACATCGGCGGAAAGGGCTCAGTTGTCGCCGCGCAGATGGCCGCTGAGGATTTCGGTGGAAAGGTCAATGGCGTCCCCATCAAAGTGATCAGCGCCGATCATCAGAACAAGACCGATGTGGCCGCCACGGTCGCGCGGGACTGGTTCGATAACCAGCACGTGGACATGGTGGAGGACTTGTTGCCTTCCTCCGTCGCGCTGGCGGTGTCGAACGTGGCGAAGGAAAAGCATCGGATCGCCATTGCAAGCGGCGCCGGAACCACGCGGCTCAGCAATGAAGATTGCTCGCCGTACACGATTCAGTACTCGTACGACACGTATGCGTTCACCACGAGCCTCGTGAAGTCGATGGCGCGCAGCGGCGACAACACCTGGTTCTTTCTGACCGTCGACTATGCGCTCGGTGCGTCGCTGGAAAAGGACGCGACCGCCGCGCTGACGGCATCCGGAGGCAAGGTTGTGGGCAAGGCAAAGCATCCGATCAACTCTTCGGATCTGTCGTCCTATCTGTTGCAGGCGCAGGCATCGAAAGCAAAGGTGATCGGCCTTGCCAACGCCGGCAGCGATACCGTGAATGCGATCAAGACGGCACGCGAGTTCGGTGTGATCGGGCAAGGCAAACAGAAAATCGCGGGCTTGCAGCTATTCATCAGCGACATCAACAGCCTTGGCCTGCAGGCTGCGCAGGGAATGATGCTGACCACGCCCTTCTATTGGGACCGTGACGACGCGAGCCGCGCCTGGTCGCAACGCTTCTTCGCGAGAACCGGGCGCATGCCGACGCTGGTCCAGGCAGGCGTCTATTCATCGACACTGCACTACCTGAAAGCCGTCAAGGCAAGCGGAACCGACGCGGCCGACACGGTCATGGCGCAAATGAGGAAGACCCCGGTCGACGATTTCTTCGCCAGGAACGGCACGATTCGCGCCGACGGCCTGATGGTCCACGACATGTATCTGGCCGAGGTCAAGAGTCCGCAGCAGTCAAAAAAGCCGTGGGACTACTACACGATCAAGCAGGTCATTCCGGCGCAGGAAGCGTTCGCGCCGCTCAGCGCGAGCCGTTGTCCGCTCGTCACCGCGAAATCCAACTGAATCGAATCGCGTGTGGCCGGAGCGCCGAACGGGCACACGCCTACAAGGAGACGGTGATGAAAGAAATCTCGTTTGAGGTCGAGGACTGTCAGGGTTCGTTCGTACGAACGATCTCGATCGATACGCTGGTCATCGCCGGCTGGACTGGCCGCGATACCGTCGCTATGGAAAAACACATTCGCGAGCTGGAAGAGTTGGGCGTCAAGCGGCCCGCCTATACACCCGTCTTTTACCGTGTCGCGGCCGAACGGCTCGAACCGACTCCGAAGATCCAGGCGACAGGCACGCAGAGCAGCGGCGAAGTGGAATTCGTTTTGTTGAAGGATGCTGGCGAAACGTTCGTCGGTATCGCATCCGACCACACCGATCGCGAAGTGGAAACCTACGGCATCACCGTATCGAAACAGATGTGCGGCAAGCCGTGTTCACGCAAGCTCTGGCGCCTGAGCGAGGTTGCTGGCCACTGGGACGAACTCGTGTTGCGTTCCTACGCGACGATCGACGGCGAGCGCGTGCTGTATCAGCAGGGCAAGGTGACAGCCATGCGCTCGCCGCAGGATCTGCTCGACGAGTTTGCCCGCCGGGACGGCCGGTTCGTGGATGGCACGGCCATGTTGTGCGGCACGCTCGCCGCGTTCGGTGGCATCAGGCCGGCCGAGCGCTTCGACATCGAACTCGAAGATCCGATCCTGCGGCGCTCGTTGACCCATAGCTATGCAATCGAGACGCTCCCCGTGGTCGGCTGAAGCCGTCTTTTTACAACGCACGCGTCCAAGGGACGAGGAGAGCGGGTATGGTGCACACCGACCTGATTCTTGAAACCAGCAGCCTCACCAAGTCGTTCAACGGCTTCACGGCTGTCAACGCCGTCGATTTGCGCGTCCGGCGCGGCACGATCCACGCGCTAATCGGGCCGAACGGGGCCGGCAAGACGACCTGCTTCAACCTGCTGACCAAGTTTCTGACGCCGACATCAGGACAGATTTTCTTCGACGGCAAGGAGATCACGCGCGCGGCGCCTGCGTCGATTGCCCGACGCGGGGTGATTCGATCGTTCCAGATCTCCGCGGTATTTCCGCATCTGAGCCCGGTGGAGAACGTGTGTATCGGACTGCAACGCGCGCTCGGCGTGTCGTTCCGTTTCTGGATGAGTAGCGCGGTTCTCGGCCGGCTTAGGAAACACGCGCTGGAATTGCTCGATGAAGTGGGCCTCGCCGCATTTGCCGACGTCAAAACCGCTGAGCTGTCGTACGGCCACAAGCGAGCGCTCGAAATTGCCACGACGCTCGCGATGGACCCGGTTCTGATGTTGCTCGACGAACCGACGCAAGGCATGGGGCATGAGGATGTCGATCGAGTCACGGCGCTGATCAAGAAGGTATCGACCGGTCGAACGATTTTGATGGTCGAGCACAACATGAAAATCATTTCCAGCATCTCGGACACGATCACTGTGCTGCAGCGCGGGGAGATCCTGGCGGAAGGCGCATACGAAGCCGTCGCCGCCGACCCTCGGGTACGGGAAGCCTACATGGGGACCGAAAATGGATCGCTTGAACACTGAACGCCTGAAGAGTCCGGCACCGTCCGGCAACCAGGAAGCGCCTGCCGATGTTCTGAGTATCAAGGGACTGCATGCGTGGTACGGGGAATCGCACATTCTGCATGGCGTCGAGGTTCGCGCCGCACGCGGCGAAGTGGTCACGTTGTTGGGACGCAATGGCTCCGGGCGCAGCACGACGCTCAAATCCATCATGGGTCTCACCGACGCACGGCGAGGCTCGATCTGCGTGAACGGCCGGGAAACGATCGGGATGCCGCCGCAAGGTGTCGCGCGATTGGGAGTAGGTTATTGCCCGGAGGAACGCGGCATCTTCGCGGGCTTGTCGTGCGAAGAAAACCTGCTGCTGCCGCCGCGACTGCCGGTGTCGAATGCGACCGGCATGTCGCTCGAAGAGATCTACGAGATTTTTCCAAACCTCGCGGAACGCAGAGCGAGTCAGGGCACGCGCCTGTCGGGCGGCGAGCAGCAGATGCTGGCGATTGCGCGGATTCTGCGCACAGGAGCCAACCTGCTGCTACTCGACGAAATCTCGGAGGGGCTCGCGCCCGTGATCGTCCAGACGCTCGCGCGGGTCATCACGCTTCTCAAGTCGCGCGGCTTTACGGTGTTGCTAGTCGAACAGAACTTCCGGTTTGCCGCGCCGCTCGCCGATCGCTTTTACGTGATGGAGCACGGGCAGATCGTCGAAACATTCGACGCAAGCCTTCTAGCCGCAAAGACGGGCGTGCTTCAGGAACTGCTCAACGTTTGAACAGGAAGATCATCGTGGAAATCTTTGGTATTCCGCTTACGGCGTTCTCCAGCCAACTGGTCCTCGGTCTCATGAACGGCTGCTTCTATGCCGTCTTGAGCCTGGGCTTGTCCGTCATTTTCGGGCTTCTGAACGTCATCAATTTCACGCACGGCGCGTTCTTCATGCTCGGTGCGCTATTGGCATGGATGGGCACGAACTATCTGGCTCTCGGCTATTGGCCGATGCTCATCGCCGCACCATTCGTGGCCGGCGCGTTAGGGGCGCTCGTCGAGCGGACCATGCTGCGCCGGATCTACAAGCTCGATCAATTGTACGGTCTGCTGCTCACGTTGGGCCTGACGCTGATTATAGAAGGGCTGGGCCGGTCTTTTTATGGCGCATCGGGCATGTCTTATTCCGCGCCCGAAGCGTTGATGCAAGGCATGCAGCTCGGTTTCATGGTGCTGCCCGCGTATCGGGGATGGGTGGTGGTGGCGTCGTTGCTCGTGTGTGCCGGAGTCTGGTGGACGATCGAGCGGACCAACCTCGGCGCGCTGCTGCGCGCGGCGACAGAGAACCCGAAGCTGGTGGCGGCATTCGGCGTCAATGTGCCGGCCATGGTTACGTTGACTTATAGCAGCGGGGTGGCACTTGCCGCGCTGGCCGGCGTTCTTGCCGCACCCGTCATGCAGGTGTCGCCGCTGATGGGCCAGAGCGTGATCATCACCGTGTTCGCGATCGTCGTGATTGGCGGGATGGGATCGATCGCGGGGTCGGTCATTACCAGTCTGTGCCTTGGGCTGATCGAAGGGCTGACCAAGATGTTTTATCCGGAAGGGTCGGCGACAGTCGTATTCGTGATCATGGCGCTCGTGCTGCTCGTGCGCCCAAGCGGTCTTTTTGGCAATTCGAAGTGAGGCACATCATGCGAAACTGGATTGTAGGGGCTCTCGTATTGGGCTGTTTGGCCGTCGCTCCGTGGCTGGGTGCGTACCCGGTGTTCTTGATGAAGCTGATGTGTTTCGCCCTGTTCGCGTGCTCGCTGGATTTGCTGCTCGGTTATGTCGGCTTGCTGTCGTTCGGGCACGCGGCGTTCTTCGGCGGGGCCGCCTTCATCGCGGGCAGCGCCATGCGGGATCACGGCTACTCGCCGGAAGTGGCACTGCTTTTCGGTACCGGCGTGGGCGCGGCGCTCGGACTGATATTCGGGCTCTTCGCCATTCGGCGCAAGGGAATCTATTTTGCAATGGTGACGCTGGCGTTTGCCCAGATGCTGTTCTTTTTCTGCGTTCAGGCGCCGTTTACGGGCGGTGAAGATGGCTTGCAAGGTGTGCCGCGCGGGCGTCTGTTCGGCGTGCTTCCGCTCGAGAATGATCTAACACTGTATTTCGTGATCCTGTCGATTACGGCGGTCGTCTTTCTCTTTCTTGGCCGCGTCATTCATTCTCCGTTTGGCAGAATCCTCACGGCGTTGGGAGAGAACGAAGCACGGACGATTTCCCTTGGTTACGATGTGGACCGCTTCAAGCTTCTCGCGTTCGTACTATCAGCGGCAATGGCGGGGCTTGCCGGTGCGATGAAGACGCTGGTGCTGGGTTTTGCGACTCTCTCGGATGTGCATTGGACGCTATCCGGTACGGTCATTCTGATGACGCTGATCGGCGGGCTTGGAACGCGGCTGGGTCCGGTGGTGGGGGCGGTGATCGTCGTCGTGCTGGAATCCAGGTTGGCGGCGTTCGGCGGCTGGCTGGCCGATGTGACGCAGATCGCGTGGTTTCAGGGGTTGGGCGAGTCGGTCAGTTTGCTGACCGGCGTGATGTTCGTAGCCTGCGTCTTGCTGTTCAGACGCGGCATCGTCGGGGAATGCGCGCAATGGATGGAGCGGCGCGGGCGCATGCGAGCCCGCGGTCTCGAACGTCCGGCTCAGCACGAAGCGGTGCGGGCCGGGCTGGCCGAAGGGCAGGGCGGGTAAGCCGGGCTCCCTCATTCAGCGCTAATTCTGGGCGCGCAATATGTTCTCGTGGTTGGCAATCGTCGTGGAAAAGATCGATGCCGCGGTGACTTCGCCGCATCGAACTGCCGCCGTTAATTTGCGGACGGCGCCGGGATCGACCTGGCAAGCGACGTTGCAAGAGCCCGAGCCGTATCCCATACCCAGAATGAAGCTGCAACTTTGAAGGAGCATTACCATGAACAAGTTTTTCCGCACCACACTGCTCGCCGCCATGATCGCTTTGCCGACTGCGGCGTTCGCACAACCTGTCGCCCAGGTCGATGAAATGCAGGTCGAGATGGTGGCCTATGAAGTCGTCGGTGTCGATTCACCGCCGATGTCGACGCATACCACTCCGGCTATCGGTAACCACGGCGCGCATGCCGGCGCAATTCCAGCCGAACTGCTGCGTCCAAACTCGAACGTGGGCTTGAATTCGATTTACCTCCGTCACTAAACAATGACCCAGACAGAAAAACGCAACCGGCGATTACGCTCGACACATGTCGGGTAGTAATCGCCGGTTCAACGCTTGCGAGTCGTCAACTGGACTCGGTGTCTAACCGGGCCTATGGCGATATCGAATGCCGACCGTACTGGGCTTCCCTGTTTCCGGCAATTTGCGCGGGCACGGACCGACCTTCGCAGTCCTCCCGCGTTTCACGCTCAGCTATTGCATTTCGGTGCCGCCGTCGAGGCGGGTCAATCGGCCCGTACTCGGGACGCGTCGCGCGAATAAAACGCGAACGGTTGATGGTTCATCTCGATCATTCGCATGCGGTTTTCGAGGTCGGCGAAATCGACCGCTTCGGCCAGAAACGCGTCGCGTTGGCGGTCTCGTGAGTCGAAGAAGAGTGAACCCAGGCCCTTGGCAAATTTTTCAAACATGACGTGCTCCGTTCGTTAGTACGACGAGCGTGATGAATGAATGGCCTTGAAATGAAGCGCTGCCCGTCGATGAACATCATCGTAGGCGCGAAGAATGAGTTGCAAATGAGCGGTGAACGATGGCGATGAACGCCGGGCGATGTTATGCGCCGAGCAGGTTGAGCCGCAAGATTGCGCCACGCAGTTTCCGGCAACCGGGTACGCCGCCCATCAAGCAGCACCGGCCGGTTCAATTGGAAAACTGACCGTGGCAACGATGCCGGACTGTCCGTCGCTGCGATTGCGGAGCGTCACCGTCCCGCCATACCGCGTGACAATCGCCTTCACAATCGAGAGCCCGAGCCCACTGCCCTCAATGTCCGTATTGGCGCGAAAGAAACGATCGAACACGCGGGGCAGCAGGGTTTCGTCAATGCCGGGACCGGTGTCCGTCACTTCGACATCCACCATTCCGTTCTGCACGCGGGTCGACAAATCGATCGTGCCACCGTCGGGCGTATAGCGAACCGCATTGCTGACGAGGTTCTTGATCACGGTGCCGACGTCGAGTTCGATTGCGCGCACGTTGGCGCTGACCATTTCGTCCGCGCCGATATCGATGCCACGCTGCATGGCGATCGGCAACACGTCGGCAATGGCGTTGACGACGGCGGCCGCGACATCGACGCTGACCATCGCCCGTGTCAGAGATTGGCCGACGGGCGGCGCGTCCGCGCGCGCGAGCCGCAACAACTGCGAAATCAGATTGCTGCTGCGCGTGATCCCGCCTTGAAGCGCGCGAAACCGTTCCTGATTGCTGGGCATGATGTCTCGTTGCAGATTGTCAGCCTGCAATTGCAGAGCCGTGAGCGGTGTTCGCAACTCGTGCGCGGCATCGGAAATGAATTTGCGCTCACTCTCGACGGAGCGGGCAAGCCGCTCGATCATCAGATTGATGGAGCGGATGAACGGCAGCAGTTCGGTGGGCACACCTGTGAGCGGCAACGCTTGCAGATGGTTCACGTCGATAACGCGGACCTCGTTGCCGAGCCGATTCAGTTCCCGCAACGAACGGCTCACGACAAAGATCACCGCGGCCCAGACGAGCGGAATCAACACGACGATCGGCCATAGGGTCTTGGTCGCGGCGGTCTCCTCGATCTCATGACGTACTGACAGGCGCTGTGCGACCTGGACAGTCTGAGCGCCGTCACGCGCCGTATAGATCCGCCACCGTTCGCCATTGACCACCGGCGACGTGAAACCGGTGGCCGCATCGCGCGGCAGGAGCAGCGATGGCTCGGTGGATCGCACGGGCTGTGTTTCGCCCTCTTTCCAGATGACGATGAAAATATCGCGAGCGTCTTGCGACCCGCGCGCCGGAACCGTCGGGATGCCGTCGCCGAAGCCAACTCGCAAACGCGATGCGACCTGTTCCATGCGCAGATCGAGCACCGCGCTCATGCCTGCCACGCAGAACTGGTAGGAGCTCACGCCCTGCAGAATGGCGAACAGGCTCACCACGGCGCCGATTGCGATAACGAGTTGGTTGCGGAGCGATTTGAGCATGGATGTGAACGTCAGAAGGAACGAGTGGCGAGGCCGCGAGAGGAAGCACGCGTTCCCGTTATTGGCTTCAGCATGAGCGTTGCTTCATCGCGGCGTGAGCCTTCCAGTTCATTTTCGGCCTTTGCCCGCGGGCTCGGCGGGAACGATCTGGACGTGCTCGATCGCGGCTTCCACCAGATCCTCGGCGCTTCGTATGCCGTCGGCGGATGCGGCCAGCGCATTCAGGCGTCCGTCGATCAGAAGCAAAGCAAGTCCGTGAACGTAGGCCCAGCCCGCAGTCATGGCGATGGCCTGAGCCGCAGTGGTTCGGCCGAATGAGGATCTATCCTCCTCCGTGCGTTCGGCTGGCGCGCTGAATACGCCGGCCAGGGCGCGCGCCGACACTTGCCGAGCCTGCGTGAGAGCAGGGCGCGCCGCGTCGAGCATTTCGTTGCGCGACATGAGGTGCAGCAAATCCGGATTGGCCACCGCGAAGCTGACGTAGCCGCGGGCGATGGCTTTGCGCCGCGCCTGGCCCGCTTCGATACCGTCCGCCTGCTCCGCCATGGAAGCGGCGAGCCGCCGGTGTCCGCTGGCGGCAAGTTCGCTCAACACCCCAGCCGTGTCGCCGAAATGATGCTGGGGCGCCGTATGCGATACGCCGGCCTCGCGCGCGATAGCGCGCAATGTCAGACCGCGAATGCCGTCGCGCCGTAGTACGACCTCCGCCGCTTCAAGCAACGCGTGGGGCAGGGCGCCGTGATGATAGGGCTTGTCGCGTGACGAGTGATCGGCTGGGGCAGTAGTTTTTGGAGACGCGGACGCTTTGCGGCGTGACGTTGCTTCTTTCATGGTTGTTGGTCGCAAGCAGTATTTTTACAGTGAAAAGATATATTGGCCGACTGAAAGGGGAAAGTCAAAATCTTCGCGCTGAAAATATCGACCCATACGTCGCGGACTACATGCCGTTCAGCCTATGCAGCCGGTATCCGTTGATCAGGCCGACGTCGTAAGCGCTCTCGAGGGCGCGAGCAATATCTTCGGCGCGGACCACGACAAAGCGCGCGTCCTGCCTTTGTACTGGCGAAGCGAGGGGCTCGATGCCCAAACAATCGATCGCTATTTCACTTAAGGTGTCTAAACGTTCATCGCCAAGCGTATTCATACAGGTGGCTGTCATCAAATGGATTCCCTGTTTGCGCGGCAGGCTGCGCCATTAGCGCGATCCGGAATTCCAGTAGTGCCACTGATCGAATCACCGCGCTGGTCGCGTCGAGCGCAAATCTTTACAATGGTAAAAATATCGTCTCCTAGCGTGACGCCGGTCAAGTCATCTTTGCACTGTAAAAATATATGGGAATGGATTGTCGTTAAAACTGGCTCGCTGATCCCGATGCGGATGTTTGCGTTCATTGATGTCGGCGCGCAGGCGTTCGAACTGCCGCGGTCGTTGCAATTGCACCGATTTTCACAAGGCGCTGTGCTTTTCCATCCTGCCGGCATCGCGATGTTTGACGACGTGCCGGCGCGTCTCGCAGGCCACGCCGACCAGCAGCAGGAAGATCGAGCCGGTGGCTGCGGCACTCGCGCTCGCCACAGAGATATCTATGAGCCATTCAAGCACGTCGGCCATGGGTCATCCCCATCGTTACCATGACGATGAGGGTATCGGGCTTGAATTAGCGATGAATTAGCACGGCTTCAGGCTAACGTAAGCTTCGCGGCCGACGGTCGGTGCAACGCGAGGCCAAGCCGAGCGCCGCTAGACGGCCTGGACCATTGCCGGCCAACCTGGTAGCATCGCGCGTAGAGACGCCGTGGATAGTCGGCGGCCCTGCAACTCGCTGGACATCTAGATAGATTGGGTATGGAAAAGAAACGATCGCGGATCCGCCGGGAAGCGCTGTGCCCGCCGATTGGCGCGCTGCTGCGCTACCAGGCGCGCATCGTGCGCGTTGTCGCCGAAGCGCGCGGCCAGCGAGCGATGATTGAATCGCTCGACACCACGGGTCGCACTTTTGTCAGCACCGTGAAATGGAACAGCCTGCGCGAGCTTGGCGCTCAACTGTTCTGATATTGAAGGCCAACGCATCGGCCTGAAATCGGCGACAAATCAAATAGTGGGAAGCAGGCAAGCGACGCATTCAGGAGTCTCATCCTATTAGGGAATGCCTAACCTTGAGCCGGCGAGGTCCAGCGTCGTAAAATCGTGGCACATCGATTTGAGGGCCCAGCAATGCGTCTGGCTTCTCGTTGCGATTTCAACCGCGCTTTGCACCGTCCGTCTTTGCACTGCGATACCCGGCGGCGCCCGGCGCAGCGGGGTTCCACGTTTTTTCGATCCGCTCCTCGCAATGAGGCCAGCGGCGCTCGCGGATTTGTCGTTCGATCCGCATCATGACCCCGCTCATTTCCGTCAAACGGCTCAGCAAGCGCTTTCCCGGCGTGAGGGCGCTTCACGAAGTCCAGTTCGAGCTCATGACGGGCGAAGTCCACGCGCTAATGGGCGAGAACGGCGCCGGCAAATCGACGTTGATGAAAATCCTCGCCGGCGTGTACACGCGGGATACCGGCGAAATCATCTATGACGGCCAGCCGGTCGATTTCCAGAGCCCGCGCGAGGCGCAGGCCGTGGGCGTCGGCATCATTCATCAGGAACTCCAGCTGATGAATCATCTGACCGTCGCGCAGAACATGTTCATCGGCCGCGAGCCACGCGGGCGACTCGGACTGTTCCTCGACGAAGACAAGCTCAACGCGCAGGCGCACGACATTCTCGCCCGCATGCATGTGAGTCTCGACCCGCGCGCGGTGGTCAGCACGCTGACTGTCGCAAAGCAGCAGATGGTCGAGATCGCCAAGGCTTTGTCCTACGACTCGCGCGTCCTGATCATGGACGAGCCGACCTCGGCGCTCAACGACGCCGAAATCGCCGAGCTGTTCCGCATCATCCGCGAGCTGAAGAGCCGGGGCGTGGGGATCGTCTATATCTCGCACAAGATGGATGAGTTGAAGCAGATTGCCGATCGCGTCACCGTGTTGCGCGACGGTGAATATGTGGCAACGGTCGAGGCGAAAGACACCAGCGTGCAGGCGATCATCGGCATGATGGTCGGGCGCACCTTGACCGACACCGCGCCTTCCCAACACATCGCCAACCAGGGCGCGGTCGCACTCGAAGTCACCAATCTGAACGCCGGCCCGCTGGTCAGAGACGTGAGCTTTGCGCTGCGCAAGGGCGAGATACTGGGTTTTGCGGGCTTGATGGGCGCCGGTCGTACCGAAGTCGCCCGCGCCGTGTTCGGCGCCGATCCGATCGAATCGGGCGAGATCGTCGTGAAAGGCGTGAAAGCGACGATCAGGAATCCGAGCGATGCGGTGGCGCGCGGTATCGGCTATCTGTCGGAAGACCGCAAGCGCTTCGGTCTTGCGACCGGAATGAGCGTCGAATCGAACATCGTGATGTCCAACTTACGCAAATTCCTGTCGCTGAATTTTTTCCTGCGCCGTACGCAGATACGCCGGACCGCCGCGCATTTCATCAATCTGCTCGCCATTCGCACGCCTTCCGCGACGCAGGAGGTGCGGCTGCTCTCGGGCGGCAATCAGCAGAAAATCGTCATTGCGAAATGGCTCGAGCGCGACTGCGACGTGCTCTTCTTCGACGAGCCGACGCGCGGCATCGACGTCGGCGCTAAAAGTGAAATCTACAAGCTTCTGCGCTCGCTCGCGGATCAGGGCAAGGCAATCGTAATGATCTCGTCGGAACTGCCGGAAATCCTGCGCATGAGCGACCGCATCGTCGTAATGTGCGAGGGCCGCATCACCGGCGAACTTCCTGCGACGGGAGCGACCCAGGAGCGCATCATGCAACTGGCCACGCAGCGTGAACCCCTAAACGCGGCGTGAGCCTCGAGAGGTCTCTTATGACATTGCAATCGGACACGTCGGCGCTGGGCAATAAAAAGAGGTCCTCGAGCCTTAGAGCCCGCGTCTTCACGCCGACCGCTTTGCAAAAGCTGCTCGCCTTCGGGAGCCTGATCCTGCTGTTGGTGTTTTTCAGCTTCGCGTCTCCCGCTTTCATGCAGATGGACAACATGCTCGGGATTCTGCAGGCGACGGCGGTCAACGGCGTGCTGGCGATCGCCTGCACGTTCGTCATCATTACCGGAGGCATCGATTTGTCCGTCGGCACGTTGATGACTTTTACCGCAGTGATTTGCGGCGTGTTTCTGACCTACTGGCATTTGCCGATGTGGACCGGCGTCCTTGCCGCGATTGGCACGGGCGCGATCTGCGGGACCGTTTCGGGCACCCTCACGGCGAAAATGAAAATACCGCCGTTCATTGCCACGCTCGGCATGATGATGCTGCTGAAAGGGCTTTCGCTGGTCGTCTCGGCCGACAAGCCGATCTATTTCACCGACACCGAAAACTTCTACATGATCTCGCAGGATTCGCTGATCGGTGACCTGTTGCCGAGCTTGCCGGTTCCGAACGCGGTCCTGATTCTGTTTTTCCTGGCGGTGGTGAGTTCGATCACGCTCAATCGCACGGCGCTTGGGCGCTACACGTTTGCGCTCGGCAGCAACGAAGAGGCGGTGCGCCTGTCCGGTGTGAATGTCGATCGGTGGAAGATCGCTATTTACGGTCTGAGCGGAGCAATTTGCGGGGTCGCCGGACTGCTCATCGCCTCGCGCCTGAATTCGGCCCAGCCGGCGCTAGGCCAAGGCTACGAACTCGAAGCGATCGCGGCCGTGGTCATCGGCGGCACTTCTCTTAGCGGCGGCGCGGGCACGATTCTCGGCACGATCATCGGAGCGTTCATCATGAGCGTGCTGACCAACGGTCTGCGCATCATGTCCGTCGCGCAGGAATGGCAGATCGTGGTGACCGGTCTCATCATCATTCTCGCGGTCTACGGCGATATTTTGCGGCGCAAGAAAAGCTGACGCGACGCAGGGCAGGATAAGGAATGGAGCGCCATAAGCTCCCCAACGGCTGAAGTTGATAGCCCATCTTAGGAGGAGAAACACCATGTTGAAAAGAAAACTAATCGGTGTCGTGGTAGGCGTTGGCGCTCTCATTGGCGGGACGAGCGTGACATATGCGGACACCTACATCCCGCTCATTTCGAAGGGCTTCCAGCATCAGTTCTGGCAGGCCGTCAAAGCCGGCGCGGAACAGTCGGCCAAGGAGCACAACGTCAGGATCACCTTCGAGGGGCCGGAAACCGAGGCCATGGTCGACAAGCAGATCGACATGCTCTCGGCCGCGCTCGCCAAGAAGCCGCAGGCGCTCGGCATCGCCGCACTCGATAGCAAGGCGGCCATTCCGCTGTTAAAGCGCGCGCAGGCCGGCAAGATACCCGTGATCGCTTTCGACTCCGGCGTGGACAGCGATATACCACTGACGACGTGTGCAACGGATAACCTCGCCGCGGCTGCCCTCGCCGCCGACAAGATGGCCGAGGCGATCGGCAATGCCGGCGAAGTCGGCGTGATCGTGCACGATCAGACGAGCCGCACCGGCGTCGATCGCCGCGATGGCTTCCTGAATGAAATGAAATCGAAGCACCCGAACATCAAGATCGTTTCAGTCCAATATGGCGGCGGCGACCATTTGAAGTCGGCGGAAATTGCCAAGACGATGATCCAGGCCACCCCCAATCTCAAGGGCATTTTCGGGGCGAATGAGGGCTCGGCCGCAGGTGCCGCGATCGGAGTCAAGGAATCCGGCAAAAAACTGGTGCTGATCGGCTTCGACTCCGGCAAGGAGCAGAAGGACGACATCAATTCGGGTTTGATGGCCGGCGCCATTACGCAGAACCCGGTCGGCATCGGCAAGTGCGTGGTCGACTCCGCGGTGAAGGCGCTCAAGGGCGAGAAGCTGCCCAAGAAAGTCGACACGGGCTTCTACTGGTACGACAAGACCAATATGACCGATCCGAAGATCGCAGCCGTGCTCTACGATTGATCGTCGCCGCCTGAACGCGGTGAGAGGGGATGGGTCGCGGCGTCGTTCGATGCCACGGCCCTGTTGGCTTTTGGACCGAAGTCGATGGCTGCCGCAGAGGAGAGTGTTCAGATGCCCACGATCACCAAGCTGTCCGTCCGTGACATTCGGTTTCCCACCTCGCGCTCATTGGACGGCTCCGATGCAATGAACGCCGCGCCGGATTATTCCGCTGCCTACGTCACGCTCGAAACCGATTCGCCCGACGCGCTCGCCGGCCACGGTCTTACCTTCACGATCGGACGCGGCAACGAGATTTGCGTGACTGCGGTACAGGCGCTTGCTCCACTGATCGTCGGCAAACGGCTCGAGGATATCGCCGCGAACATGGGCGCTTTCTGGCGCGCGCTGACGTCGGACAGCCAGTTGCGCTGGATCGGCCCGGACAAAGGCGCGATTCATCTGGCGACGGCGGCTGTCGTCAACGCGGCCTGGGATCTGTGGGCCAAAGCGGAAGGCAAGCCCGTGTGGAAGCTGCTCGTCGACATGAGCCCCGAAGAACTCGTGCGTTGCCTCGATTTCCGCTACGTGACGGATGCGATCACGCCGGAGGAGGTCATCGCCATGCTGCATCGTCACGCGAAGACGCGCGGCGAACGGGAAAAGGAAATGCTCGCGCAGGGCTATCCCGCCTACACGACATCGGCGGGGTGGCTCGGCTACGACGACGACAAGATCCGCCGGCTCGCGCGTGAAGGCGTCGCGCAGGGTTGGACGCACTTCAAGCAGAAGGTGGGCGGGAATCTCGAAGAGGATATGCGCCGTGCTCGCATCCTGCGCGAAGAAATCGGCGAGGATCTGAAGCTGATGATGGACGCGAACCAGGTGTGGGATGTCGACGAAGCGGTCGCCAACATGCGGCGCCTGGCGCAATTCGATCCGTGGTGGATCGAGGAGCCCACGAGTCCCGACGACATTCTCGGTCACGCGGCCATCCGCGAGCGGATTCGGCCGATCGGCGTCGCGACGGGCGAGCACTGTCATAACCGGGTGATGTTCAAGCAGTTGCTGCAGGCGCGGGCCATCGACTTCTGTCAGGTCGATAGCTGCCGCCTGGGTGGGCTGAACGAAGTGATCATCGTCCTGCTGATGGCGGCGAAATTCGGCGTGCCGGTGTGCCCGCATGCGGGCGGTGTCGGATTGTGCGAGTACGTCCAGCACATTTCGCTGTTCGACTATATCTGCGTGTCGGCGTCACTTGAAAACCGGGTGCTCGAATACGTGGATCATTTGCATGAGCATTTCGTCGATCCGGTTGTGATCCGCAATGGCCGTTATATGCCGCCGCAGCGTCCGGGTTACAGCATCGAGATGCATGCGGCGTCGCTTGATGAGTATGACTTTCCTGAGGGGGCAGCGTGGAAGGGGTGAGGTGTGGCCCGACTTGAGTCTGCGAAAGCGTTGCGCTGAATTGTGCAGCGCTGATTCTCTTGGTTCGACGTCTTACCGCAACCCCAGCGCAAGCTCCGCAAATTGCATGGCTCGCGCGTTCGCATCGCCGTAACGGTGCGCGATATATAACGTAGTCGTGGTGTCGGTCTCATCGAGCGTTCTGAACACGACGCCGGGCACCGCGATGGTTTGCAACGTAGCCGGCACCAACGCAATGCCAAGCACTGTCGCCGTCAGGCCGATCAACGTCGAAGCCTGCTGCGCTTCTTGCACCACCTGCGGTTCAAAGCCGCGTTTCGCGCACAGCGCAAGTATCTGCTGCGACACGGCCACACCCGCGGCGCGCGGATACGCAATAAACGGCTCGCCGCGCAAATCCTTGATCTTGATCGACGTGGCCTTCGCCAGGCGGTGCCCGGCATGCATGGCAACAAGCAACGGCTCTTCCATCAACGGCGTGAAAACGAGTTCGGTCCGCGGCGTGTTGTCCGGCAACCGCAGCAAACCGACATCCAGCTCACGCTGTTCGATCGCCTCGATCTGCAACGACGAGGACAGCTCGAGCAACGAGATATTCACCTTCGGCCGCTGCGTGCGGTAAGCGTGAATCAGACGCGGGAAAAGCGGCGACAACGAAGACGCGTTCGTATAGCGTCAGCAGCTTCGGCATTGGCGGCAGTTACCGCTTCGGCCGTAGCCTTACTCGTCTCCTGTTCACCGATGTGCATTTCCGCGTTCGCGACGACAGCGGCTCTATGACCACTTACGAGGCCAACGAAGTATTCCAGCTAACGCCCGCCACCACGCTGATGGGCGGCTACTGGTATAGCAAACTCGAAGGGCAGAAGTGGCAGAACGTGACGGCGCTGCTCGACTATGCGTTGTCCAAGCGTACCGACGTCTACACGAGTGCAACGTATCTGCGTGCATCAGGCGGCGCGGCGCCTGTGTTTCTCGGCGGTGGCGTGGCGCCGGTGTTTGCAAACGGCGAGTATGTGAGTACCGGCCAATCGTCGACGGCGGTGCGCGTCGGCATTCGCACCTTGTTCTAGGGTTTCGTTTAATGTGGCGGCGTGATTGGCGGTTCATCCGACGATCTGGCCGCCTGACGTTCTAATCGTCAGCGAAGTATCTGATCGATGACGCGCTGATTGGCAAGCGAACTCTCGAGAGAAAATGCGAGTCCGGTTTTGCGGCCGATGACCGTGTCCGAGAAGTCCTCTACCATCGCCTGATACTGGTCTACATCGCTGAATTTCTGCAAGTGTTCATTGCCTGTTTCATTTGAACGATGGCGGACTTGCGCAGGGCCATAGCTTCCCGGATTGAACGGCGCATCGACGCTCAGCCATCCTTTGGTGCCATGAAAGATCATGTGCTGGCGGCGCGCCATTTGTGTGCCGCAATAGAAGCTCAGCGTGAACCCCGGAAAATCCGCGACGCAGCGGGCGAACCGGTCGGTGCCGAAACGCGGGTCCAACACGACCTCGCTCTGGACGCGATCGGGTTCCAGGCCGGTGGCAAGACGCGTAGTGACGACCGGATATACGCCGATGTCTCGCACGCCGCCGCCGCCGAGTGCGAGGTTGTTCTTGAGCGCGTCGGGGTCGTCATTGAAGTAGGTAAATGAGCCTTCAACCAGCTTGAGCTCGCCGATCAAGCCTTGTGCAAGACTATCGCGCACAAAGGTCCACTGCGGATGATGCGCCACCATGAACGCTTCGGCGCATACAAGACCCGTTTGATCGCGCAACGCGATCAGTTCCTGCACCTCGGCCGCACTCATGGCAATCGGCTTCTCGCACAACACGTGCTTGCCGCCGAGCATTGCCTTCTTGCACCATTCGAAGTGGCTTGCCGTCGGCAGCGGAATATAGATCGCATCCACGTCCGGGCTCGCGATCACTTCCTCATAGCTGGACGATACATGCGCGATATCATGCTTCGTCGCGAAAGCCTGCGCGCGGGCGTGATCGCGGCTGGCTACCGTAGTCACCCGGCCATTGCGCGATCGTTGCAGGGCCGGCACCACGAAGTTGTTCGCGATCTTTGCGGCGCCTAATACGCCCCAACGGACTCTGTCTGTCATTGTCTTTCCTTTATTGTTGATGCGGTTCCGCGTTGCGCTGTCAGCAGACGCTCTGCAGACGTTCGGCACAGATTGCCAGAACTTCTTCCGGATCACGCCGCCACCAGTCTTGCGCGGAAAAAATTTCGACTTCGATCAGCCCATCGTAGCCGGCTCGTTCAATGGTTTGCCGAACGGCGGGCAGGTCGATCACGCCATCGCCCATCATGCCTCGATCGAGCAACACGTCGCGCGTTTCGCGCAGCCAGTCACACACGTGATACGCAAGAAGTCGCTCGGCGCGGCCCGCTGCCTCGATTGACGCCGTCAGCGCGGGGTCCCACCAGCAGTGATAGACATCCACGGCGACGCCGATCATTCCGCTGCGATCATTATCCACGCGCTCGCAAATTTCCAATGCCTGCGCGATGGTGTTGAGCACGGCACGGTCAGCTGCGTACACCGGATGCAGCGGTTCGAGCGCAAGCGGCACACCGCAATCGCGAGCGGTTTCCAGCAGCATCGCAATGCCCTCCGTAACCTGGTTTCGCGCGCCCGTCAGATCCCGGCCGCCTTCGGGCAGTCCACCGACCACCATCACGAAACAACGCGCGCCGAGGGTGGCCGCGTCACGCAACGCAGCGCGGTTGGCTTCGACGTTCGCCGCGAATTCCGCCGATGTCGTCGCCGGCAAGTAAGTCGAGCGGCAATAGCCCGTTACCGTGAGATCGAGCGCCTTGATCTGTCTCGCGATCTGCACGACGTCGGCCTCGTCGACTTCGCGACGCCACGGCGCAATCCCGCCGAAACCAGCTCGGGCGATGCGGTCAATCGTGCGACCGAGCGGCTCCCGATGGCCCAGCGTGGCGGTATTGATGGAGCACAGATCGAGTCTTCCTTGCAGGTTTCTCATAAGTTTCCAGATCGATATCGAACACGAGCAGGCCTTGCGCGCCGCCATCGAGTGCTTCGAGCAGACGCGCGCCGATCGCCTGATGCGTCGGGTGTGCGAGATACGCAAAGCAGGCCGCGCGGCTCTCGAAGTCCATCATGAAGCCGTCGGCGAAGTTCATGCCGTAGCCTTCCGGCGACACATTGGGTCCGCACTGAAAGTTCGTGAAGGCAATGCCGGGCACTTCGGTGAGCCGCCGGATCTGCTCGAAGAACGCGAGCCGCCGCGCCGGCGTGACGTCGGCGCGAAACCGGCAGAACACCATGTGCCGCACAGCACCGGTTGGGCGGCTCATCGTCAGTCTCCGCAGCCGAGGGGCGCCATGACGCGGCGAATGCGCGCAACGGCATCCGCGGGATCGCGCAGCAAGCGGGCCTGATCGGCGAGACGGAAGACGTCGGCGAGATAGGCGGGCGGACGCATGCCGTGGTGGCCGCCGGGCATGAAGAAGTGATCCTGGAAGCCGTTCAGGTACGCGAGGAACACCACGCCCGTCTTGTAGTACTGCGTCGGCGCGCGAAAGATGTGGCGCGAGAGCGGCACGGTCGGCGCGAGCAGCGCGTTGAAGCTGGCGTGATCGTTGGCGGCGAGAGCGGATAGCGCCTGCGACGCGGCCGGCGCAATCGCGTCGAAGATGCCTAGCAACGCGTGCGAAAAATGTGTGCCGTCGCCGGCGATCAGCGCGGGATAGTTGAAGTCGTCGCCGGTGTACATTTTTACGCCGTGCGGCAGGCGCTGACGGAATGCGATTTCCTTCTGCTCATCGAGCAGCGAGATCTTGATGCCGTCGACTTTTGAAGCACTCGTCCCGATGATGTCGAGACACACCTGCGCTGCGCCGGCAAATTCATTTGCGCCCCAGTAGCCCGCGAGTTCGAGGTCGAACATATCACCGAGCCAGTGCAGGATCACCGGTTGATCGCACATGGCGAGCACTTCGCGATACACGCGCCGATAATCGTCCGGCGTACGCGCGACCCGCGCGAGCGCGCGGCTCGCCATCAGGATCACCCGGCCGCCCACGCGCTGCACCGCCTCAAGTTGCTCCGCATACGCGCGGATCACCTGATCGCAGTTCGTGACCGAAGCGGGCGCGATATGGTCCGTGCCGCAACCCGACGCGATCGCCGCGCCCGCAATGTCGCGCGTGCCTTCGATGCTGCGCGTGATCAGTTCGAGCGCCGTGCTCCACGGCAAGCCCATGCCGCGTTGCGCGGTGTCCATCGCTTCCGCGATGCCGAGCCCTTGCTGCAACAGATAGCGCCGGTAAGCGATCGTGCGATCCCAGTCGATGGCGGGCGCGGCGTTCAGTTCGCCCGCGCGCAGCGGATCGGCCACCACGTGGGCGGCGGAATACGCGATGCGGTTGAATTCGCGTTCGGGCGGCCGTACTTCGAGCGGCACACCTTCCACGCGATACGTTTCCATCGTGCCGGACGCGGTCGGAAGTTTCATTGTCAGGTTCATATGCAACTCAATATTTGGTGACGAGCAGGCCGCCGTCGATACGGATCGCCTGCCCGACGCTATAGGGAAGGCCGCCCGTTGCAAGCGTGCGCACGGTGGTCGCCACTTCCTGCGGCGTGCCCCAACGTTTGATCGCGGTGAGCCCTTGCTCGATCTGCGTGTCGTAGCGCGCGCGGGATGGCGCCGTCATTTCGGTTTCGATCAGGCCGGGCTGCACTTCGTACACGCTGATGCCGTGTTCGGCGAGGCGCAGCGAAAACAACGTGTTCGCCATTGAAAGTCCGGCTTTGGATACGCAATATTCGCCGCGCAACGGTGACGCCGCGATCGCGTTCGACGACGTGATCGTGACCACGGAAGGATGTGGCGCTACGGCGCCGCCGGAGCGCGCGAGGCAGTGTTTCGCGAAGGCCTGCGTGAGAAAGAACGTGCCCCGCGTATTCACGGCGATACAGCGGTCGAAACTTTCCGGCGTCACGTCGAGCAGATCGCCGCGCGACATCACCGAGACGCCCGCGTTGTTCACGAGGCAATCGATCTGGCCGTCGAGCGCTGCTTCGATCTCGTTTAACGTGGCGGGATGCGAGTCGATGTCGGCGAGATCGGAGATGACCGCGATCGCACGCGCGCCGGTTTGTTCAACCTCGCGCACGGCGCCGTCGAGCTCTTGCGACGCCACCGCATCGGTCAACGCCACATCGAAACCAGCGCGCCCGAGTTCGACGGCGATCGCCCGGCCGATGCCACGCCGGCTGCCTGTGACAAGAGCAATGGGACGCGCACTCATAACGTGGCTCCATTGGCGATCAGATCGCGCGCGACGATGGTGCGTTGAATCTGGTTGGTGCCTTCGTAGATCTGTGTGATCTTCGCGTCGCGATACAGACGCTCGACTTCATAGCCGCGAATGTAGCCGCTGCCGCCGAAAATCTGCACGGCGTTCGCGCTGTGCTTGACGGCGGTATCGCCCGCGAAACACTTCGCCATCGAACACGCAATGCTCGCGCGTTCGCCCGCTTCGAGCCGTTCCGCCGCATCGTGCACGAGCAGCCGCGCGGCGTGAATGTCGGTCGCCATGTCGGCCAGCATCCACTGAATGCCCTGGAATTCGGCGATGTGGCTGCCGAACTGCTTGCGCGTCTGAGCGTAGTCGAGCGCCGCTTCGAGGCCCGCCTGCGCGATGCCGACCGCCAGTGCCGCAATGCCCACGCGGCCCTTGTCGAGCACGCTCATCATGATGTGAAAGCCGCGGCCTTCCTGGCCGAGCAGCGCGTCTTGCGGCAGCTTCACGCGATCGAAATGCAGTTCGCCGACTTGCGACGCGCGCTGGCCCATCTTGTGTTCCTTCGCGCCTTTCGACACACCGGCGAGCGCGCAGTCCACGATGAAAATACTCATGCCGCGCCGGCCCGCGGCAGGGTCGGTGCGCGCGAGCACGAACGCGACGTCCGCGACCGGCGCGTTGTGAATCCACAGTTTCGCGCCGCTGAGCTCCCAGCCTTCGGACGTGCGGACCGCTGTCGTGCGGATGCCCGACACGTCGGTGCCGGCGTCCGCTTCGGTGATGCAATACGCGGGACGCAGCTTCGCGCGCAGCAACGGCTCCATGTATTTCGCGCGCTGCGCGTCGGTGCCGTGCACCGAAAGCAGGGTGCCGACCAGTTCGAGCAGGCCGCACTGATCCGCCACGGACGCGTAACCGCGCGACAGTTCCTCCATCACCAGCGCATACGCCGTGACATCGAGCCCGGCACCGCCGAACGCCTCCGGAACAGTAATGCCGAACAGGCCCAGTTCGCCCATCTGCGCGTAGATCTCGGCGGGAAAGCGCTCGTCGCGATCCAGTTCTTCCGTGATCGGACGAATCACTTCCTGCGCGAAACGGCGCGTGGTTTCGCGAATCTGTTGATGCGTGTCTGAGAGTTTCATGCTGTCTCCATCGTAATGATCGGTACCTGTTTTTGCGTCTGATCGGGCTCGTTCAGGTAAACCCGAGCCTCGCGCATCGCTACTTGAATTACGTGATTCCCTGTGCCAACATTGGCAACAAGTAACCAACTGGTTCGTTATTTAAGACCAACGAATCGCTGCTGTCAACGAGGTTTGAGGCCGATCTGAGTGGAGGATGGTTTGGATAAGTGGATGGATGCCGCCGAGGCGGCCGGGCAAATTTTCGACGGTGCGACCATTGCGCTGGCCGGTTCCGGCGGCGGTCTGCTCGAGCCGGACGCCGTGCTCGCGGCGCTCGAACAGCGCTTTCTTCAGACGGGACATCCGCGTGACCTGACGGTGGTTCACGCGCTCGGTATCGGCGACGGCAAGAGCAGCGGGCTCTCACGGTTTGCACACGCCGGCATGGTGCGGCGCGTGATCGGCGGACATTGGAGCTGGTCGCCGGCCATGCAGCAGATGGCACAAGACAACGCGTTCGAGGCCTATAGCTTTCCCGCCGGCGCGATTTCCACGCTGCTGCGCGAAATCGGCGCGGGGCGGCCGGGGCTGGTCACGCATGTCGGCTTGCGTACGTTTGTCGATCCGCGTATCGATGGCGGCAAGATTAACGCGCGCGCCAGTGAAGACCTGGTCGAACTGATCGAACTGGATGGGCGCGAATACCTGCGCTACAAGCCGTTCAAGGTGGACTTCGCGATCGTGCGCGGTTCGTCAGCCGATGCGTGCGGCAACGTCACGCTGCGCCGCGAGCCCGCCGATCTCGACACATACGCCGCAGCGCTTGCCGCTCATAACAGCGGTGGCCGCGTGATCGTGCAGGTCAAGGAGCGCACCACGCAGGGCTATGTGCCGGCGCGGCTCGTGCGCATTCCGGGGATTCTCGTCGATACGCTCGTCGAGACGCGGGAGCAGGTGCAATGCGTGGTCGCCGATTACGACCCGGCGCTGAGCGGCGAATCACTGAGCCCGATCGACGGCGGTTTCTACGAAATTCCCACGGGCATCCGCTACATCATCGCCGCGCGCGCCGCGCAGGAATTGCATGAGGGACAGTCAGCGAATTTCGGTTTCGGCATTCCGGGCGGCATTCCCGGCGTGCTCGCGCAACACGGCCGGCTCGGCACGTTCTGGGGTTCGGTCGAGCAGGGCATTCACAACGGCGCGATGCTCGACGGGCCGATGTTCGGCACCGCCCGCAACGCGGAGGCGATCCTCTCGAGCGTCGACCAGTTCGATTTTTATAGCGGCGGCGGCGTGGACATCACGTTCCTCGGCATGGGCGAAATGGATGGCGAAGGCAACATCAACGTGTCGAAGCTTGGTGCGACGGTGGTGGGGCCGGGTGGTTTCATCGACATCACTCAGGGCGCGCGAAAGATCGTGTTTTGCGGCAGTTTCGAAGCGAAGGGGTTGCAGGTCGAACAGGCCGGCGCGGGCGTGAAGATCGTGGCGCCGGGCAGTGTGCCGAAGCTCGTCGAACGCGTGCAGCACATTACGTTCAGCGGCGAGCAGGCGCGTATCGCGAAGCAGGAAGTGTTGTACGTGACGGAGCGCGCCGTGTTCCGTCTCGAAGAGAATGGCGTGCGTTTGATCGAAGTGGCGGAAGGTGTCGATGTCGAGCGTGATGTGTTGGCGCGTATGGCGTTCCGTCCGCTCCTCGACGAGACACTGTGGGCGCGAAGAAAAAATGAAGCGCGTGAAGCACATGCCAGAGTGGCCTGACGCCGCTCGCGGTGACGTGAAGCGCCGTATCCGGGCGCTTCAGCCATCACGGCGGTCAGGGGCGCAGCAGGCGCAGAACGGTTTCGATATTGAAGTCGAGACGGTTTTTCAAAGCCTCTTTGCTCATGAAGTCGATGTCGAAGATCACACCGCTCGTGAAGCGATTGGTCAGGTAGTAGTAGCCGACCGCCGCCATGGTGATGTGCAGTTGCCTTGCATCGACGCCCGCGCGAAACACGCCCGCTTCGACGCCCCGATCGATTATGCGTTGCAGCATCGAGATGAAACCATGATGCAATTCCTTGAACCGTTCGGACTTCTTCACATGACGTGCCTTGTGAAGATTCTCGCTGTTCACGAGCGTCATGAACTCAGGGTTCTTCAGGTAGTAGTTCCACGTGTGCTTGGTGAGCGCGACGATCGCGTCTTCGGGCGAGAGGTGGTCGAGGTTCAGCTTCAGTTCGGCAGAGCGGATGTCGGCGTAAGCATCTTCGAGCACAGCCTGGAACAACTCCTCCTTGCTGCCGAAGTAGTGATAGATCATCCGCTTGTTGGCCTTGGCGCGCGTCGCAATGGCTTCGACGCGAGCGCCGGCGAGGCCGAGTTTGGCGAACTCCTTCTTGGCGGCTTCGAGAATGCGTGCCCGGGTGACTTCGGGGTCGCGTTGCCGCGGCGGTTGCGCGGCGCCGGCTTGGGCCGTTTTCGATGCCCGGCCGGGGGGCGTGCTCGCAAGAGTCATGTTGGCTGGTCGCAGGAAAAAAGTGTGAGGGAACGGTGTCGGTCGATCTGGTGTCGTGTCAGCGACTATAGACCAAAAAGGCATTGCGAGGAAGTAACTGGATGGTGCAGAATGGGCGCCAAAAATACCACAAGCATTGTCTTGCCGAAGCGGTTTACCTCGCGCGCGGCGCGCGTTTCAGCGCCCGCGTGAATGCAAACTCTGGAGACAGGAATGAGCAATCTGAATGAACTCGCAGCAACGCTTCGTCTTCCGGCGGAGCCGCTGCGCACGCCGATGTTCATCGACGGCAAGGACTACGCGGGCAGCACCGGCGAGTTCGTCGAGCGCAAGAGCCCGGGCCACGGCGTGCCGGTCACGGCCACGGTGCGTGCCTCTGTCGACGATCTGAACGCAGCGGTCGCCAGCGCGCGCCGCGCGTTCGACGACGGCCGCTGGTCGCGCCTGTCGGGCGAGCAGCGCGCCACCGTGCTGCTGAAAACCGCGCGTCTGATCCGCGACAACGTGGAAACGCTGGCGTATCTGGAAACGCTGGAAAGCGGCAAGCCGATCGGCCAATCGCGCGGCGAGATCAATGCGGCGGCAGGCATCTGGGAATATGCGGCCGGTCTCGCGCGCATCGTGCACGGCGATTCGCACGACACGCTGGGCGCCGATCTGTTCGGTTTGACGGTGCGCCAACCGATTGGTGTTGTCGGCATCGTCACGCCGTGGAATTTTCCGTTCTTCATTCTTTCCGAGCGTCTGCCGTTCGTGCTCGCCGCGGGTTGCACGGCTGTCGTCAAACCGGCTGAACTCACCTCGACCACTACGCTGAAGCTCGCCGCGCTGCTGAGCGAAGCCGGGTTGCCGGACGGCGTCGCGAACGTGGTGACGGGGCTCGGCTCGGTGGTCGGCCAGGCGCTCGCCGATCATATGGACGTCGACATGGTGTCGTTCACCGGCTCGACGCCCGTGGGCCGCTCCGTGCTCACCGCGGCCGGCGGCAACATGAAGAAGGTCGGGCTGGAACTCGGCGGCAAGAATCCGCAAATCGTTTTCGCGGACGCCGATCTCGACGATGCCGCCGACGCCATTGCCTTCGGCATCTGCTTTAACGCGGGACAATGTTGCGTATCGGGCAGCCGGCTCGTCGTGCATCGTTCGGTGGAAGAGGAACTCGTCGCGCGCGTGAAAGCCGTGTTCGAAAAAGTGCGCGTGGGCGATCCGCTCGATGCATCGAACCATGTCGGCGCGATCGTGGAAGCACGTCAGTTCGACAAGATTCGGGGCTTCATCGACGCGGGCCGGCGTGACGGCGCACAACTGGTTCACGGCGGTGAGGCGACCAGCGACGGTGAGCGTTTCTTTATCCAACCGACCTTGTTCCGCAACGTGCACCCGCAAAGCGCACTGGCGCAGGAAGAGATCTTCGGACCGGTGCTGTCGGTCACGCCGTTCGATACATTCGAAGAGGCGATCCAGTTGGCGAACGGCGTGCCTTATGGCCTCGCCGCCAGCATCTGGACGCGCGACCTGCAAGGTGCGATCAGCAGTTTCCGCGAGGTTCAGGCGGGCCGCATCTGGGTGAATTGCACGATTACCGGCGGCCCCGAAATGCCGATCGGCGGCGTCAAGCAGTCGGGCATCGGCCGCGAAACGGGCCGCTATGGCGTGGATGAATACACGGAGCTGAAGTCGGTGCATGTCCAACTCGGCAAGCGGCCGCGCTGGATCGCGTAACACCCGTTGAATTGATCGAGCGGCCGTGAAGAGCCGCACGCAACATCCGGATCACGCGCAGCGTGTGATCGTAGAAAACCGTATCGGAGACAGCAATGTATGACTATGTGATCGTAGGTGGCGGCGCGGCGGGTTGTGCGCTGGCAGCGCGTCTGAGCGAGGACGCCGGCAACCGTGTGCTGTTGCTCGAAGCCGGCCCCGCCGATACCGATCCGTATATCCACATGCCCGTCGGCTTCTTCAAGATGACGGGCGGTCCGCTGACCTGGGGTTATCGCACGACGGCGGCAGCGGAAACACAGCGCCGCCAGATTCCGTTCGCACAAGGTCGCGTGCTCGGCGGCGGCGGCTCGATCAATGCGATGGTCTACACGCGCGGCCAGCCCGCCGACTACGACGGCTGGGAACGCGACGGCTGCATCGGCTGGGGCTTTCGCGACGGCGTGCTGCCGTACCTGCGCCGCATGGAAGACAACGAGCGCCTGTGCAACGAATATCACGGCGTGGGCGGCCCGCTCGGCGTGTCCGATCTCATCAGCGTCAACGAACTGACCAAGGCGTTCGTGCTCGCGGGCCAGGAAGCCGGCATGCCGTACAACAGCGATTTCAACGGCGCGCAGCAGGAAGGCGTGGGCGTGTATCAGGTCACGCAGCGCAATGGCAAACGCTGCAGCGCGGCGGTGGGTTATCTGCGTGATGCGCGCTCGCGGCCCAATCTCACGGTTCGCACGGACTGTCTCGTGTCGCGCGTCGTGATCGAGAACGGCCGTGCGGTCGGTGTCGAATTCGCGCAGCGCGGCGAGCGCGCTAACGTGACAATTGCGCGCGCCGAACGCGAGGTGATCGTGACCGCCGGTGCGATCGGCTCGCCGAAACTGTTGATGCTCTCCGGGATCGGCCGCGCAGAAGATCTGGAGCGCGTCGGCGTGAAGCCCGTGCATGCGCTGAACGGCGTCGGACAGAATCTGCAGGACCACTTCGACATCGACATCGTCTACGAACTCAACGGCCCCTATAGTCTCGACAAGTACGCGAAAAAGCACATGATGCTGCTCGCCGGACTCGAGTACAAACTGTTCAACAAGGGACCGGTGACGTCGAATATCGCCGAAGGTGGCGCGTTCTGGTACTCGGACAGCAGTGTGCCGACTCCCGATCTGCAATTCCATTTCCTGCCCGGTGCCGGGGTCGAGGCCGGTGTGCCGCCGGTGCCGTCCGGTTCGGGTTGCACGCTCAACTCGTACTTCCTGCGTCCGCGCAGCCGCGGCAGCGTGACGTTGCACAGCGCCGATCCTGCGGATGCGCCGCTGATCGATCCAGCCTATATTCGCGATCCGTACGACCTGAAGGTGGCGGTCGACGGCATTCGGCAGAGCCGCGAAATCATGAGTCAGAACGCGCTGCGCAAGTACATCCGGAGCGAGCATTTTCCGGGTGGCAAGGTGCGCACGCAGGCCGAATACGAAACCTACGCGCAGCAGTACGGACGCACGGGCTATCACCCGGTCGGCACCTGCAAGATGGGCGTGGACGAGTTGTCGGTTGTCGATCCGCAATTGCGCGTGCGTGGCATCGAGGGTTTGCGAGTCGCGGACTCGTCGGTGATGCCGCGCATCGTCAGCTCGAACACGAATGCGCCTACGTTGATGATCGCGGAAAAGGCCGCCGATCTGATTCGCGGGCTGGTAGCGCAACCCGTGCCCATGCCGGGCGCGCTCGCGGGCACTTCCGGACGCGCGACGCGCGAGTCCGCTGCGGCCGCGGTTTGATGCCGGAGTTGCGCAAGCAGGACTGAGGAAGGGTACGCGGAATGATTGCGTATCTCTTCCTTGGGGTAAATATCCGGTTATTTATACACGGCCCTGAAGAGAGGGTTCTTTTGCTCGGAGGAGACATCATGAACAGACAGGATCAACGCGCAGGCGTATCACGCCGCGACTTCATCAAGCTCGGCGCGGGCGCGGCATTCGCCGTCGCGGGTGGCGGCATGTCGGGCCTCTCGTTCGGCGCGGGGCAGACCACGCTCGCCTGCTCGTTCCGTTCGCTGACCAACCCGTACTACACGGCGTTCAACAAGGGCGCGCAAAGCTTCGCGAAGAGCGTCGGTTTGCCGTATGTGCCGCTCACGACCGAGGGCAGTTCCGAGAAAGGCATCGCGGATATCCGCGCGTTGCTGCAGAAGACCGGCGGCAATCTCGTGCTCAACGTCGACCCGAACGATTCCGCCGACGCCCGCGTGATCGTCGAAGCCTGCTCGAAGGCCGGCGCGTATGTCACGACGATCTGGAACAAGCCGAAGGACCTGCACCCGTGGGACTTCAACCCGAACTACGTGGCGCATCTTTCTTACGACGGCGTCGCCTATGGCGAGGAAACGGCCACGCAGCTTTTCAAGTCGATGGGCGGCAAGGGCGGCGTGGTCGCGCTCGGCGGCATCTTCAGCAACGTGCCGGCGATCGAGCGCAAGGCCGGTCTCGATGCAGCCTTGAAGAAGTTCCCCGGCATCCAGTTACTCGACTTTCAGGTCGCCGACTGGAATTCCCAGAAGGCGTTTCCGATCATGCAGGCGTGGATGACGCGCTTCAATTCGAAGATCAAAGGCGTGTGGGCCGCGAACGACGACATGGCGCTCGGTGCGATCGAGGCGTTGCGCGCCGAAGGTCTGGCCGGCCAGATTCCGGTGACCGGCATGGACGGCACGCAGCCGGGACTCGTTGCGATCAAGACCGGCGAGCTGATCGCATCGGTCGATTGGGACCCGTACTGGCTCGGCGGCATCGGTCTCTCGATGGGGCTCCAGGCGAAGGACAAGAAAGTCGACCTGGCGACGCTCGCAAAGGACCGCCGTGAATCGTTTTGCACCGCGACGTTCGTCACGAAGACCAACGTTCAGGACGTGATCGCGCGCGCCGCGTCACCGAAGGCGGAATGGAACAACCTTTATGCCCGCGTTGCCGGGCCAGTGGTGTATCGATGAACAAGCTCACCGCGACTTCTTCCCGGCACGCCGTGCAGGCCGCTCAATCTCCCGCGTCCGCGCACGGCCCCGCAGCCGTGCGCGCACTGCTGCGGCGGTACTCGCCGTTGCTGGTGCTGGTGGCGCTGGGCCTGTGCATCGGCGCGCTCAACCATGACTTTTTCGACCCGATGAACCTGTCGCGGATCGCGATTGCCGCCGTGATCCCGCTGACGATCGCGCTCGGCGGCACGTTCGTGATCCAGCTCGGCAGCATCGATCTGTCGGCGGAGGGGATTGTCGCGGTGGCGGCGATCGCCGTGTCGATGCTGGTCGAGAACTCGTACAACGACAATCACTTCGGCCTGTGGGTGCTGGCCATCGGCGTCGCGGCGGGCGTGGTGCTGGGGCTGGCCAACGGCGTGCTGCACGTGTTTCTGCGCATTCCGTCGTTCATCACCACGCTCGCGGTCGGCTTCGTGGCGACCGGCATCGGCACCGCGGTGCTGTCGGGCAATACGATCCGCGTGAGCGACACGGCGTTGCGCGCGATTTCGATCACGCGCTACTTCGGCCTGCCGCTGTCGGTCTGGATCGGCGTGCTGGCGCTCGGGCTCGCGTGGTTCGTGCACCGCCATACGATTCTCGGCCGCCATACGCTCGCGATCGGCGGCGGCGAGGACCTGGCGCGGCTGAGCGGCGTACGGATCTCGCGCGTGCGCATCGCGGTGTTCGCGCTCGCCGGTGCGTTCTACGGGGTGGCCGGCATTCTCGCGGTTGCGCAATACGGGCAGGGTCACGCGATGATCGCCAACGGCCAGTTGTTCGTTGCGATCACCGCGATCGTGGTGGGCGGCACATCGCTCGCGGGCGGCAATGGCGGTCCGCTCAACACGCTGATCGGTACGCTAGTGGTGGTCGTGCTCGCCAACGGCATGGTGTTGCTCGGCGTGCCGCCGTATGTGCAGCAGGGCATTCAGGGCGTGCTGATCATCGTTGCCGTGACGCTGGCGTTGAATCGCTCGCGCCGCCGCATCGTCAAGTAACGGATAGGGAGACACCACGATGCTCACACTCAAGAACGTCACCAAGCGTTTCCCCGGCGTGCTGGCGCTCAACGACGTGTCGATCGAAATCCGGCCGAACGAGATCGTCGGGTTGATCGGCGAAAACGGCGCGGGCAAGTCGACGCTGATGAAATTGCTGACGGGCGGCTACCGTCAGGATTCCGGTGAGATTCTGCGCGACGGCAAACCGCTCGTTATCAAAAACCCGCGTGATGCCACCTCGAAGGGCATCGCGATGGTCTATCAGGAACAGTCGATCCTGCCGAATCTGACGGTCGCTGAAAACCTGTTTCTCGGCCGCGAGGAGCCGTTTCTCACACTCGGCCGGGTCAACTGGGCAAAGCTCAAACGTGCTGCAGTCGCCGAACTGGCCACCGTGCACCTCGATATCGATCCGCTGACGTTATGCGAAGACCTGACCTTCGGGCAGCGGCAGATGGTCGAACTCGCCAAGGCGCTGTCGCTCGCGAGCCGTACCGACGGCATGCCGGTCATTCTGCTCGACGAGCCGACGTCGGTGCTCGAAGCGGCGGAGATCGAGATCCTGTTTCGCCTCGTGCGTGAACTGAAGGCGCGCGCGTCGTTCGTGTTCGTCTCGCACCGGCTCGACGAGCTGTTGTCGCTGAGCGACCGCGTCTATGTGATGAAGGACGGCAAGGTGGTGGCCGGCATGGCGTCGGCGGATGCGTCGGTCGGACAACTGCACGAACTGATGGTCGGCCGCACGATGGACGGCCAGTACTACCGCGAGAATTTGCAGAAACCGTGCCGCGGCGAAGTCGCGCTGTCGGTGCGTAACGCGTCGCTCGGGCATACGCTGAAAGGCGTGTCGTTCGACGTGCATTGCGGCGAAGTGTTCGGGGTGGCCGGCGTGGTCGGGTCGGGGCGCGAGGAATTGTGCCGCGTAATTGCGGGGCTGGAGTCGCTCGACGCGGGCGAAGTGCTGGTTGGCGAAACCCGCTTGCGGGCACAGGCCACGCATGCGGTCTCGCTCGGCATCGGCTACGTGCCGCGCGAACGCAAGGTCGAGGGACTCGTCACGCAGATGAGCGTGGCCGAGAATCTGACGCTGCCGCGCCTCGCCGCGGTGAGCCGCAGCGGCGTGGTCAACAAGCGAAGCGAGCGTGCGATCGCCAATGAATGGATCGAGCGTTTGCACATCAAGACGCCTGGCCCCACCGCGTCGTGCCGCAATCTGTCAGGCGGCAATCAGCAGAAAGTCGTGCTGGCGAAATGGCGCTTTGCGGGCAGCCGGATTCTCGTGCTGGATCATCCGACGCGCGGTCTCGACGTGGGCGCGAAAGAAGAGGTCTATCAACTGATTCGCGAACTGACGGCCGAAGGTGTAGCGGTCGTGCTGACCGGCGACACGCTCGAAGAAATTCTCGGGCTGAGTCATCGCGTGATGGTGATGCGCGACGGGCGCGCGCAGAAGATTCTCGCGTGCGAAGTCGGCCACAAGCCGTCGCAGATCGACGTCGTCGAACACATGGTGTGAGGGCAACATGGCACAAATGAATGCATCATTGAAGGCACGGCTCGGCGACAACGCGCCGTTCATCGCGCTCATCGCGCTGTATCTGCTGATCGAGATCGCGCAACCCACTTTCCTCGCGCCCTCGACGCAACTCGGGCTGCTCGCGGACAGTTCGACGCTGTTCATCATGGCGGCCGGCACGACCTTCGTCGTGTTACTGGGCAGTATCGATCTGTCTTTGCAGGCGGTGGCTTCGCTTTCCAGCGTGATCGTTGCGATGCTGTTGCCGCGTTATGGCGCGTTGGCGGCGGTGGTGGCGCTGGCCGCGTCGTTCGGGATTGGTCTTCTGAGCGGCGTGATTCAAACCGTGCTGCGCATTCCGTCGTTCATCGCGACGCTGGCGGTCGGCGGGATCGCGTCGGCCGCAGCGCTGACGCTTTCGGGTACGCGCTCGATCGGCATCAGCGACGAGATGCGCAACGCGTCGCTCGGCTGGACGACGGGCTCGTCGTTCGGTATTCCGCATGAAATCATGCTCGCGCTGGTGGTCTTTCTGCTCTGCGTGTTCCTGCATCGTTCGACGGTGTTCGGGCGGCGCGTCGACGCCATCGGCGCCGGCGAACCGGCCGCGATCGCATCGGGCGTGCGCGTACCGGTGACGCGTTGCCTCGTGTTCGCGACGTCGTCGTTGTTTGCCGGGCTTGCGGGCGTCATCATGGCAGGGCGGTTGGGCAGCGGATCGCCGACACTCGCCGACCAGTTCCTGCTGCCGGCGATCGCCGCGGTGATCGTCGGCGGGACTGCGTTGACGGGCGGCGCGGGTGGCATCGGCCGCACGCTGATCGGCGCGCTGCTGGTGTCGGTCGCGCGGGTCGGCATGACGTTTGTCGGGATCAGCGTGTTTGCGCAGCAGATCGTGTTCGGCGTGATTCTGATCGTCGCGGTGACGGTGGCGTTCGATCGTTCGAAAGTGCTGATCATCAAGTGAGCGCGTCATGCGTTCGATGTGGAAGTCTTTGGACTGTGATGGAGTGGGTTTAGATGAAAGTTCTGGTGGCGGTTAAGAGAGTGGTGGACTACAACGTGAAAGTCCGAGTCAAGTCGGACGGCACGGGTGTGGATATCGCGAACGTGAAGATGTCGATGAATCCGTTCGATGAGATTGCGGTTGAAGAAGCGGTGCGGTTGAAGGACGCAGGTGTTGTTAGTGAAGTGGTGGCGGTGTCTTGTGGGGTTGCGCAATCGCAGGAAACGCTGCGTACGGCGCTCGCGATCGGCGCGGATCGCGCGATCCTGATCGAGTCTTCAGTGGAACTGCAGCCGTTGGCAGTCGCGAAGCTGCTGAAGGCGCTGGTCGACAAGGAACAGCCGCAACTGGTCATTCTTGGCAAGCAGGCGATCGACGACGATTCGAATCAGACCGGCCAGATGCTGGCTGCGCTGGCTGGTTTGCCGCAAGCAACGTTTGCCTCGAAGGTTGTTGTTGCTGACGGCAAGGCGACCGTTTCGCGTGAAGTGGACGGTGGCGCTGAAACGCTGTCTTTAAAGCTCCCCGCAGTCATCACCACGGACTTGCGCCTGAACGAGCCGCGCTACGTGACGCTGCCGAACATCATGAAGGCGAAGAAGAAGCCGCTGGAAGTCGTCAAGCCGGAAGACCTCGGCGTCGATGTCACGCCGCGCCTGAAGACGCTGAAGGTTGTCGAGCCGCCGAAGCGCTCCGCCGGTGTGAAGGTGCCGGACGTGAAGACGCTGGTCGAGAAGCTGAAGACCGAAGCCAAGGTGCTGTAAGGAGACGGACGAAATGACGAATCTGGTAATTGCAGAACACGACAACGCGTCGATCAAGGCCGCGACGCTGAACACGATTGCAGCGGCGCAGAAGATTGGTGGCGATATCCACGTGCTGGTGGCGGGTCACAACGCGCAAACCGCGGCCGATGCAGCGGCGAAGATTGCCGGCGTGAGCAAAGTGCTGCTGGCCGACGCGCCGCAACTCGAAGCAGGCCTCGCGGAAAACATCGAAGCAACGGTGGTGAACATCGCGAAGGACTACACGCATATCCTCGCGCCGGCGACTGCCTACGGCAAGAACATCACGCCGCGTATCGCCGCGAAGCTGGACGTTGCGCAGATCAGCGACATCACGGCAGTGGATAGCCCGGATACGTTCGAGAGTCCAATCTATGCGGGCAACGCAATCGCAACGGTTCAGTCCCAAGACCCGATCAAGGTCATCACGGTCCGCACGACCGGTTTCGACCCGGTCGCAGCCGAAGGCGGCAGCGCATCGGTGGAGAAAATCGAAGCGGCAGCCGACAGCGGCATCTCGTCCTTCGTCAGCCGTGAAGTGACGAAGCTGGATCGTCCGGAACTGACGTCGGCGAAGATCATCGTCTCGGGTGGCCGGGGTCTCGGCAACGGCGAGAACTACACGAAGGTGCTCGAACCGCTGGCGGACAAGCTGAACGCAGCGCTGGGCGCATCGCGCGCAGCGGTCGACGCGGGCTTCGTACCGAACGACTATCAGGTCGGCCAGACCGGCAAGATCGTCGCGCCGCAGTTGTACATCGCGGTCGGCATCTCGGGCGCGATCCAGCATCTGGCCGGGATGAAGGACAGCAAAGTGATCGTCGCGATCAACAAGGACGAAGAAGCGCCGATCTTCAGCATCGCCGATTACGGCCTCGTCAGCAATCTGTTCGACACAGTCCCAGAACTGACCGCATCGGTTTAAAGCGTTTCACACACGGAGATCAGGATGCGCAAGACCCGGATCGCGATCGTCGGCGTCGGCCTGGCGGCGATGCCTCACGCGCTAGCGTTAAACTATCTGCGTGACGAAGTCGAAGTGGTCCGGAACGAACCGCTCAACACCTTGGCAGGAGACAACGATGGATCCGGTAGCAAAACGTAAATGGCCGCGTTCGGGACTCGAAACGACGCTAATGGGTTTCGGCGCCGCACCGATCGGCAACATTTTCAGGCCGATCAGCGAAGGGGATTCGGCGGCGCTCATCAAAGCCGCGTGGGACGCGGGCGTGCGTTACTTCGACACGGCGCCCATGTACGGCCACGGTTTGAGCGAAGCGCGCTGCGGGCAGGGTCTGCGTTGGTATCCGCGCGATCAGTACGTGCTGTCGACCAAAGTGGGCCGCTTGCTCAAGCCGCGCAAGCGCGCTGAAATCGACTTCACGCCGTGGGTCGACGGCTTGCCGTTCGACATGCGTTTCGACTACAGCTACGACGGCGTGATGCGTTCGATCGAGGACAGCCTGCAGCGCATGGCGCTGGAGCATATCGATATCGCGCTGATTCACGACATCGACGCGTTCACGCATGGCGATCGCCAGCCGCAGATATTCGAGGCCGCCATGAGCGGCGCGGCGAAGGCGCTGCTCAAGCTGCGCGACGAGGGTGTCGTCAAGGCCGTCGGCGTGGGCGTGAACGAGTGGCAGGTCGCGCACGAAGCGATCCGGCGTAGCGACTTCGACTGCCTGTTGCTGGCTGGCCGCTACACGTTGCTGGAGCAGGACGCCCTCGACGGCTTCCTGCCGTTGTGCGAGGAGCGTCAGGTGTCGGTGATTCTCGGCGGCGGTTATAACAGCGGCATTCTCGCCACGGGCGCTGTGCCTGGCGCGAAATACAACTATGCACCCGCGCCGGAAGCGATTCTCGAGCGTGTGCGCAAGATCGAGCAGGTGTGCCGCGACTTCTCGGTGCCACTCAAAGCGGCGTCCCTGCAATTCGTGCTCGGTCACCCGGCTATTCCGACGAATATCCCGGGCGTGCGCAGCGTCGCACAACTCGAAGACAACCTGCAAACTTTCCGGGCCGACATCCCAGCGGAATTCTGGGCTGAATTGAAGCGCCGCGAACTGATTCGCGAGGATGCGCCGACGCCTCGATAGACAGCCCTTCTCGCCGTCACCGGGCAGCCACGGACGACCCGGCAGGCCATCGGCCTGCCGCGTTGCACTGAAGTCATGCATCGAAAACACGTCACACACTGCCGTTTTCAACGACGCGCCCTTCCGCACGCCAGCGCAGCATACCGCCGGCAAGATTGGCAACCCGCTCGAATCCGGCCTGCCGCAGCATGACCGTCGCTTGGGCCGAGCGTCCGCCGGCCCGGCAGACCGTCACGATCGGGCGTTCTTTCGTGAGTTCAGCGGCCCGCCCGGAGAGCTCGCCCAAGGAAATGAGCCTGGCTGCGGGAATGCGCCCCAACGGTCCATTGAACTCGTCGGGTTCCCGCACATCGACGATCTCGACAGCACGCAGATTTTCCTCCAGCCACTGCGCATTGATTTCCCAGATGCCCGCAAAGCTGCATGTCAGCGGCGCCCAATCGGGTTCCGTCATCTGCGCGGGGACGCTCGTCGCGAGACCGCATTTCAGGTTCGCGGGCACCGCTACGTCGATTTGCTTCGGATGCGGCAGGTGCAGGTTCGTCATGTATCCGGTGAAATCGTCTTCACACAGTTCACCGCCAAGGCGTGGATTGAAGCGCCGCTCCTCACCCACACTCGTCACCGTCAAACCGCGATAGTCGTGGGCCGGGTAAAGGAGGCAGGCGGTGGGCAGCGTGAAAATCTGGCCATGCACCGCGCGAAACATGGTGTGCGCGTCACCGCGCTGGAAATCCGTGCGGCCAGTGCCTCTGATCAACAGGCAATCGCCGGTGAACGCCATGGTCTCGTTGTCGAGTACGAGCGTGATGCATCCGTCCGTATGTCCCGGTGTCGCGCGTATTGTCAGGTATCTCGCGCCGAACTCGACTTTGTCGCCGTGGCTCAGATAGCGGTCCGCGCCTTCGGCGCCGCTCGCAGCCGAAATCGCAATCCTGCTGCCTATGCGGCGATTCAGCATCCAGGCACCGGTCACGTGATCGGCGTGGACGTGGGTGTCGATCGTATAAAGCAGATGCAATCCGAGTTCTTCGATCAGGGCGGCATCCCGGCGCACCTGTTCGAATACCGGATCGACCAGCACCGCCTCGCGCGTCGTGCTATCGGCGAGAAGATAGGTGTAGGTCGACGATTGCTGATCGAATAGCTGCCGGAAGATCAACACGATTTCGCTCCGCGGCCCGCTCCTGCGAGCGCTCAAAGTTGGCGGCCCCTGCGGCCGCCAACCGCCCCGCAGGCAGTCGAACTGGACGCAGCCCCGTTCAGAGGGCCGGGCGCATTGATGCACCCGGACTCACATCGAGCGCCGGACTTCGCACTGCCCGGCACTCGCCGCTCCCATCAATGAGCGCTTTACTTCGGTTGCGCAACGTACCGCAGATAAGGCTTCACGGTTTTAAAACCCTGCGGATATTTTTGCATTGCGGCATCGTTGGAAACGGATGTTGGAATGATGACGTCCTCACCCGGTTTCCAGTTCACCGGTGTCGCCACCGTGTGTTTCGCGTTGAGTTGCAGCGCATCGAGCAGCCGCATCACTTCGTCGAAGTTGCGGCCGGCGCTCATCGGATAGACGAGCATGGCTTTGACCTTCTTGTCCGGTCCGATGAGAAACACCGAGCGTACGGTCGCATTGTCGACCGCGGTGCGCGGGCCGCTGCCGCTCGCCTCGGGATGAATCATGTCGTAGAGCTTCGCGACCTTCAGGTCCGAGTCGCCGATCAGCGGATAGCCGACCTCGTGGCCTTGCGTCTCCGCGATATCCTTCATCCACTCCGTGTGGTCGCTGACGGGGTCGACGCTGAGCCCGATAATCTTCGTGTTGCGCTTATCGAATTCTGGCTTGAGGCCCGCCAGGTAGCCGAGTTCCGTGGTGCAAACGGGAGTGAAATCCTTCGGGTGCGAAAACAGGACCGCCCAATGGTCGCCGATCCATTCGTGAAAATGAATCGTCCCTTCGGTGGTTTCCGCGGTGAAATCGGGAGCGTCTTCTCCTAATCGAATAGACATCATTAGTCTCCATAGGTCGGGTGCACCAAGATTCGAGTGCCGCGGTCGGAGCGAGGTCCGCCGGGCTGCCGGAGTGTTGAGTGGCGATAGGACTGGCTCGAGATCACCTCCGGCCGGTTGCACCGTACCGTGCTGGAGGACCATCTACGGGGTGCAGCAGAGTCGGAGGCTTTCCCTGATAGCCGTGATGCGGGACAGACATCGGGACGCGCTGCGGGCCGCACCTATAGCGTAGAACAAAAAAGACTTTCGCAGTTGGCAGACTGTAGGGAGAATCCGCCGACGTGGCAGCAAGCTTGCTTGCACTCCGAAGAAAGGGAATTGCACTTTGATTTGGGCGGATTGCGATCTTGTCTGGTCAATGCCCCAGACAAACCGCGCCGCCCGCGACGATCACGCACGCGAGCCAGCGCCTTCCATTGACCGCTTCCCGCAGAAACATGCGCCCTATCAGCACCGCGAATACCACGCTGGTCTCTCGCAACGCCGATACCGCGCCCATCGCGCCCGACTGCATCGCCCAGATCACGATGCCATACGCCGCGATCGACACCAGCCCGCCGGCGAGCGACGAGCCGACGGCGATGGGTTCCGTCCGCAGCGGTGTCCACAGCGCCGCGAGCCCGCGCATTGCGACGAACAGCACGGGCATCAGCCAATAGAAGAGGAACATCCACGCGGTGTAGGCGAGCACCTGGCCGCCGGATAAACGCACGCCGATGCCGTCGATCACGGTATAGAGCGCGATCGACGCACCGGTCACCAGTGCGGCCACCGCACCCGCGCGCGACACGCGCCCGCCCTGCAGCGCGAGCGCGATGATGCCGCCCGATATCATCGCGATCCCGAGCGCGTGCAAGGGGCCGATCGCCTCATGCGCGAACAGTGCCGCGCCGAGCGTGACGAGCAGCGGCGACGAGCCGCGCGCGATCGGATACGCCTGCGCCAGATCGCCGCGGCGATAAGCCCGCACGAGGCTGACGTTGTAGACGATATGCACGAGCCCCGATGCGGCGATGTACGGCCAGGCAGCGTCGGCGGGCCACGGCGTGAACAGGACCACGAGCGTGGCGGCCGCCGCGATGGCGATGCTCATCCACGTCATGGACAGGAACCGGTCGCGGTTGCCGTGCAGCATCGCGTTCCAGCTTGCGTGGAGCAGGGCGGCAAAGAGGACGAGACCGCCGGTATAACTGAGCATGCAGGTTCAAGGCCGGAAAGAGTGAGGGAGATCACGCTCCAGGCGTGCAAGCGTCGCCTGTGGGCGCGAGATGTCGGCGGACTACAAAATGCCTTCCAGGTCCGCGCGCCGACTGAATCAGCGGCGCAGTAAGAAGAATATCTATCTTGTTGCAGCCCGACAAACCAGATAAATTGAGGATTCGCGTTAGATAAACTCTTGCGAATGAAGCGAACCCTGCCTCCGCTCAATGCATTGCGCGCCTTCGAGGCCGCAGGCCGTCTCGGCAGCTTCAAGGAAGCCGCCGCGGAACTGCACGTGACTCACGGTGCGGTGAGCCAGCACGTGCGCGCGCTCGAAGAGTGGCTCGGCGCATCGTTGTTCGAACGGCACAACCGGCGCGTCGCGTTGAGCCCGGCGGCGAAGGCCTATCTGGCGGAAATCGGCCCTTTGTTCGAGCAGCTCTCGCAGGCAACGGCCAGATATGGTTTCCCCGAAACGGTCTCCCGGACACTGTCCGTGAATGCGCCCGCGACATTCACCTTGCGCTGGCTGGTGCCGAGACTGGCGACATTCCGCGCCGCGCATCCCGACGTGGACGTCAAGGTGGAGACGTCGAACGAGTCGTTGGAGAGTCTGAGAGAAATCTACGACGTCGTCGTGCGGGGCGGCCCGGACACGTTCTATGGCTACTCGATGCGGCCTTTCCTGTCCGAGGAGCGAGTCCCGGTCTGTAGTCCGGCGCTGTTGCAGCGACTGCCGCTTCGAACGCCGGACGATTTGCGGCAGCACACGTTGCTGCATACGTCGAGTCTTCCGCGGGTTTGGCCGGACTGGCTGGCGAGCGCCAGGATTCCCGCGCTCAGGCCGGCTGCCGCGCTGACTTTCGACCACTTCTATCTGACGTTGCAAGCGGCCATCGACGGGATAGGCATTGCAATGGGACCGACCGCTCTGGTCGCCGACGATCTCGCGGCCGGCCGGCTCGTCGCGCCATTTGCCGGCCCACGTCTGCCGTCGCGGAGCTATTGCACTTACGTTCCGGATGGGAAGTCGGCGGATGAGCTGGTCGCGCTGTTCCGTTCGTGGCTCGAACGCGAGGGGGCGCGTTCATAAACGGAGACGGCCCCTTAAAGGCGGGCCCCACCGCAAACCTCGCGATGTCCAATCTGGCCATCCACGCACAACCTTCCCCCCAAACCAAGTCCACGTTTTTTACGAATCTGCGCGCTCTCTTAACAGTGCGTTTACGCGGAGTTGCCTAAATTCGATGGTGCGGAAGTCCGATGCGGGAGGCCACGCCATGGATCTGCTTTACGTCATTGCAATCGTTGCATTCAGCGGCCTCGTCGCCGCGTTCGTGGTTGGCTGCGACAAGCTTCGCCGCGCGCCGGGAGGCCGTCCATGACTACCTGGATGACCTGGCTTGCGGCGGCCTCGACGCTGATTCTGTTCGCCTACCTCGTCTACGCTTTGCTGCGCGCGGAGGCACTCGAATGAACTTCAACAACCTGTTTCAGCCCGGCGTTTTCATCGTCGTGCTGATCGCGCTCGCGATTCCGCTCAGCCGCTACATGACGGCGGTGCTCGACGGTTCGTCGGTCGTCGTTCGCCGCATTGGACGGCCGCTCGAAGCGGCGGTGTACAAGCTGGCGGGTGTGGATCCCGAGGCTGAGATGTCGTGGAAGTATTACGCGCTAGCCGTGCTGGTGTTCAACACGCTCGGTGTGTTCGCGGTCTATGCTTTTTTGCGCATTCAGCAATGGCTGCCCGTCAATCCGCAAGGCTTCGGCCCCATGACGCCGGACGCCGCCTTCAACACGGCGATCAGCTTCGTGACCAACACGAACTGGCAGGACTACACGCCGGAATCCACGGTCAGCTACCTGACGCAGATGGCGGCTCTGACGGTGCAAAACTTCTTGTCGGCCGCCACGGGTATTGCCGTCGTGGTCGCCCTGATTCGCGGTTTTGCACGCCACACGACAGCAACGATCGGTAACTTCTGGGTCGATCTGACGCGTATCACGCTGTATATTCTCGCGCCGCTCGCGACGGTTATCGCGCTCGTCTTCGTCAGTCAGGGCGTGATTCAGAACTTCGAATCGTACCGGGACGTGCGGACACTGCAGGCCACGACGTACCAGACGCCGAAGACCGATGCCCAGGGCAACGCCGTCAAGGACGCGAAGGGCAATCCCGTGATGGTGGACAACAAGGCCGACAAGCAGACCATCGCGATGGGTCCGGTTGCGTCGCAGGAAGCGATCAAGATGCTCGGCACCAACGGCGGCGGCTTTTTCAACGGCAATTCCGCGCACCCGTACGAGAACCCGACGCCGTTCGCGAACTTCGTGCAGATGATCGCGATGCTGCTGATTCCGGCTGCGTTGTGCCTCGTGTTCGGCAGGATGGTCGGCGACCGGCGTCAAGGCTATGCGGTACTTGCCGCGATGACGATTGCTTTCGCGGTGGCCTGCGGGGGTGAGATCGCATCGGAGCAGAGCGGCAATCCGCTGTATTCGACGCTGCATGTCGACCAAAGCGCGTCGGTCACGCAGTCCGGCGGCAACATGGAAGGCAAGGAAACCCGCTTCGGCATCGCGCAATCGGGCATCTTCACGGTCGCGACCACGGCGGCTTCGTGCGGCGCTGTCCTCAATACGCATGATTCGCTCACGCCGATGGGCGGCTTCGTGCCGCTGCTGCTGATCGAACTCGGCGAGGTGATCTTCGGCGGTGTCGGCTCGGGCCTCTACGGCATGCTCGTGTTCGCATTGCTCGCAGTGTTCGTGGCCGGGTTGATGATCGGGCGAACGCCGGAATACATCGGCAAGAAAATCGAGTCGTACGAGATGAAGATGGTGTCGATCGCCGTGCTGCTGACGCCGCTGCTCGTGCTGGTCGGTGCGTCGATCGGCGTGCTGGCGGCTGCCGGCACGGCGGGTATCTCCAATCCGGGGCCGCACGGCTTCTCCGAGGTTCTCTACGCCTACAGTTCCGCGGCCAATAACAACGGCAGTGCGTTTGCCGGCTTGTCGGTGAATACGCCGTTTTATAACTCCACGCTGGCCATCGCCATGTGGTTCGGCCGCTTCGGCTCGATTGTGCCGGTGCTGGCGATCGCCGGGTCGCTTGCAGCCAAGAAGCGTATCTCCGCGACCGCCGGAACTTTGCCGACGCACGGCCCGCTGTTCGTCGTGCTGCTGCTCGGCACGGTGGTGCTGGTCGGCGCGCTGACGTATGTGCCGGCGCTCGCGCTCGGCCCGGTCGTCGAGCATCTGATCATGGTCGCGGGTCATTGATTGAGAGGACAGCATGAGCAACGGATTTCAACCCCCGGTTCATCAGCCTGGCAACATCGGCCAGGCGCGCAATGCCGCGCGCTCGATGTTCGACCCGGCCATTGCCCGGCCGGCCCTCGTCGACTCGTTCAAGAAACTCGCGCCGCGTCACCAGTTGCGCAATCCGGTGATGTTCTGCGTGTACGTGGGCAGCATTCTCACGACCATTCTCTGGATCGCCGCGCTCGGCGGCCAGGCCGAGGCGCCCGCCGGATTCATCCTCGCGATTGCGTTGTGGCTGTGGTTCACGGTGCTGTTCGCCAACTTCGCGGAGGCGCTTGCCGAGGGACGCTCGAAAGCCCAGGCCGCGTCGTTGCGCGGCGCGAAGCGCGACGTCATGGCGAAGAAGCTGCAAGACTCCCACCCCAAGTCGCCGATCCGCATCACGACGGCGACCGATCTGCGTAAAGGCGACGTCGTGCTGGTCGAAACCGGTGACGTGATCCCGGCGGACGGCGAGGTGATCGAAGGCGTGGCATCGGTCGACGAATCGGCGATCACGGGCGAATCCGCACCGGTGATCCGCGAGTCGGGCGGCGACTTTTCGTCGGTGACGGGCGGCACGCGCGTGCTGTCGGACTGGATCGTCGTGCGGGTCACCGTGAATCCGGGCGAGGCGTTTCTGGACCGGATGATCGCGATGGTGGAAGGCGCAAAGCGTCAGAAGACGCCGAACGAAATCGCCCTGACGATTCTGCTCGTCGCGTTGACGCTCGTGCTGCTGTTCGCCACCGCCACGCTGCTGCCGTTCTCGATGTTTTCGGTCGAAGCGGCGAAAGCGGGGCATGTCGTCACGATTACCGCACTGGTCGCGCTGCTGGTGTGCCTGATTCCGACCACGATCGGCGGGCTGCTGTCGGCAATCGGCGTGGCGGGCATGAGCCGCATGATGCAGGCGAACGTGATCGCCACTTCAGGGCGCGCGGTGGAAGCGGCCGGCGACGTCGACGTACTCCTGCTCGACAAGACCGGCACCATCACGCTCGGCAATCGCCAGGCTTCGGCATTCACGCCGGCGCCGGGCGTCACTGAGGAAATGCTCGCCGATGCCGCGCAACTGTCCTCGCTTGCGGACGAAACGCCGGAAGGGCGCAGCATCGTCGTGCTCGCGAAGCAGCGCTTCAATATCCGCGAACGCGATATGCACGCGCTGCAGGCGACGTTCCTTTCGTTCAGCGCGCAGTCGCGCATGAGCGGTGTCGATTTGCCCGACCGCCAGATTCGCAAGGGCGCGGCCGATGCGATCAAGCATTTCGTCGAAGCTCATGGCGGCCGCTTTCCGGCGGAACTGACGGCCGCGGTCACGGAAATCGCGCGGCGCGGCAGCACGCCGCTGGTGGTCGCGCAGCTAGGCCAGGGCGAAAACGTCGCGCGTTGCATGGGCGTGATCGAGTTGAAGGACATCGTCAAGGGCGGTATCAAGGAGCGCTTCGCCGAACTGCGCAAGATGGGCATCAAGACCATCATGGTGACGGGCGACAACCGCCTGACCGCGGCGGCCATCGCCGCCGAAGCGGGGGTGGACGATTTTCTCGCGGAAGTCACGCCCGAAGCCAAGCTGACGACGATTCGCACGCACCAGGCCGAAGGGCGCCTCGTCGCGATGACCGGCGACGGCACCAACGACGCGCCGGCGCTCGCGCAAGCCGACGTCGCGGTGGCGATGAACACCGGCACGCAGGCCGCGAAGGAAGCCGGCAACATGGTCGACCTCGATTCCAATCCGACCAAGCTGATCGAGATCGTCGAAATCGGCAAGCAGATGCTGATGACACGCGGCTCGCTCACCACGTTCTCGATTGCCAACGACGTCGCCAAGTATTTCGCCATTATCCCGGCGGCGTTTGCGACCACTTATCCGCAGTTGCGCGTGCTCGACGTGATGCATCTGAGTTCGCCTTCGTCGGCGATTCTGTCGGCGGTGATTTTCAACGCGCTGATCATCGTTGCGCTGATTCCGCTTGCGCTCAAGGGCGTGAAATACCGGCCGCTGGGCGCCGCGTCGCTGCTGCGCCGCAATCTTCTGATCTACGGGCTGGGCGGGATTCTGCTGCCGTTTCCGTTCATCAAGCTGATTGATATGGTGCTGAACGTGTTCGGCTGGGTTTGAACGCAACGGAGTGGAGATCATGAAAACGCTGATTCGCCCGGTACTCGTCCTCTTCATCCTGATGACCGTGATCACCGGCGTGCTCTATCCGGTCGTCGTCACGGCCCTTGGCCGCGGCGCCTTCGCGGCACAGGCCGGCGGCAGTCTGATCGAGAAGAACGGCAAGCCGGTCGGCTCGAAACTGATCGGTCAGCAGTTCGACGCGCCGTACTATTTCTGGGGACGCCTGTCGGCCACCAGCCCCATGCCGTACAACGCGCAGAGTTCGGGCGGCTCGAACCTCGGGCCGACCAACCCCGCGCTCGCGGACGAAATCAAGGGTCGTCTCGATGCCTTGAAAGCCGCGGGTAACGACATGTCGCAACCGGTGCCGGTGGATCTGGTGACGTCCTCGGGCAGCGGACTCGACCCGCAAATCAGCCCGGCGGCCGCAGCCTATCAGGTCGAACGCGTGGCGAAAGCGCGGAGTCTGCCGGTCGATCAGGTTCGCGATCTTGTCGCCAGCAATACACAGGGGCGGCAGTTCGGCATTTTCGGCGAGGCGCGCGTGAACGTGCTTCAGCTCAACCTTGCGCTGGACGACCTCAAGCCAATGCATTGATGTCGACGCTCGCGGCTTCTATGAGGGACCCCACCATAACAGTCGTTGTGATAGACGATGACACAACCATAAGCCGCTTCATTCGCGCGCACCTCGAAGCGGACGGGATGAACGTGTTCGGAGCGCAGACCGGCGCACAAGGTCTTGCGCAGGCCGCGACGCGGCGGGCGGATCTCGTCATCATCGATCTGGCCTTGCCTGACATGGACGGCATCGACGTGATCCGTCAGTTGCGCGCCTGGTCGGCGATGCCGGTGATCGTTTTGTCGGCGCGCAGCCGCGAGGAAGACAAGGTCGCCGCGCTCGATGCCGGCGCCGACGATTATCTGACCAAGCCGTTTGGCTTGCCCGAGCTAGGCGCGCGGATGCGTGCCCATTTGCGCAGGCAGGCCGCATGCGGGCGGGCCGGCTCGCCGCAGGTCCGGTTCGGCCTGGTCACCGTTGATCTCGGCGAGCGGCAAGTGCTGCGCGATAGCCGTATCGTCCATCTCAGTCCAATCGAATACCGGCTTCTCTCCGCGCTGGTGCGTCATCCGGGGCGGGTATTGACGCATGCGCAACTGCTCGGCGAGGTATGGGGGCCGTTGCAAACCGATAACCACCATTACCTGCGGATCTACATGGGACATCTGCGCCACAAGCTCGAAAGCAATCCGGCGCGCCCCGAGCACATCATCACCGAGTCGGGGGTGGGGTACCGGCTGGTCGGCGTGAGGTAAATTTCACACAATATTTACGGCATTGCGGGCAATCGTTGCGCGGCCTTTACTGCGGGCTTCGTATAGTGGGTGACTGGCTTTGCGCTGTAAAGAGATGAAGAGATCTATTGGAGTCGATATGGCATTCAAACAAGCGAAGGGCCGCGTGAGCGTCGAGTTCCGCGTCCGACTTTCATGACACCCTCAAGACCCGCGATGGTATTCAGGGGGCTGTGCAAGGTGGTCGCCATCGCCTTTGTCACAAACCAGATTCTCACGACTATTTTCACGTATTTCGTGCAGCAACTCGATTCCGCGCCACCGCATCAAGCCGTCTGGCTTTTCAGCTGTGTGACATGCGGGATGGTGACGTTATGGCTGCAGGCCGACGCGCGGCGCGCATTCGGCTTCGCGCGCGAGAAGGGATTCGTGAAGCAGGGCGGCGAAGGCATGCAGGACTTGCAGATCGCGGACGACTGTCCGAAGCGGTGGCTCGTCATCCTGCATATCGAATTGAACCCCGCAGCGATACAGGCCTAGCCGGGCGGCACGTCGGGTTGGCCGTATCCGTGTAATGGCGCCCAAAACCTGGTACTTTTACACCGTATTAACGTGGCTTTAACTAAGCTGAAAGCGATACCGGTTTCCAGGAGTTCTGGATGATACGAATGCTGATCCCCGTCCTCGACCACGGCGGTGCAGTCGAAGCAGCCCGCTATGCCGCGTTCATGTTTCTCGAGCACGGCGTAACGGAGGTCGAACTACTGGAAGTTCTCGAGCCCGTCGCACAAGGACGCGCAGCCGCTTTCCACACTCGAAGCTCACTGTTGCGCCACGAGAAGCATGCGATGCTGAAGGCTCTGATCGACGCTCGAACCATTCTCGAGGAAGCAGGGGTGCCCTACCACTGGAAGCGCGTCTTCGGTCACCCTGCCAAAGCGATTGCCGACTATATAGCCACGACCCGGCCCGACGTGATGGTGATCGACGCCAGTCGTATGGGTTTCTTCCGCAGGCTCGCCATGCTCGCGTCTTTATCGAGGCGAACGGTTACGCCGGTGACAATGGTTCACTGAGAAGGATCGTCTGCTCGGCTAGCCTTGCGCAGAACCTCCGCTTTCATCGAGCCACTGAACGATGTTACGCACCGTATCGCCATAGAAGGTGCGATATAACTCCTTCGATACATAGCCGATATGAGGCGTCGCGAGCACGTTGGGCAATTCGCGCAGAGGGTGCGGATTGTCGAGCGGTTCCACGTCGTATACGTCCAGTGCGGCGCCGGCAATCTGGCCGGTCGTGAGTGCCGTCAGCAGCGCGACCTGGTCGACGATCGGACCTCTCGACGTATTGATCAGCCGGCTCGTGGGTTTCATCTGCGCGAATTCCGTCGCGCCGACCAAACCTTGGGTTCGCTCGCTCAGCCGCACGTGGATCGACAGGAAATCCGCCGTGGAGAACAGCACATCTCTGCTGACTCGCTGCACGCCCTTTTCCGCGGCGCGCTCCTCGGTCAGGTTCTGGCTCCACGCGATGACGTTCATTCTGAATGCCCGCCCGATGATGCCGACCGCCGAGCCGACGCGGCCAAGGCCGAGCAATCCGAGCGTCTTGCCCGCGAGTTCATCGCCAAGCGAAAGCTGCCAGCCTCCCTGACGCAGCGACTGATTTTCGAGCGGAATATTGCGGGCCATTGCGAGAATCAGCCCCCACGTCAACTCGATCGTCGGTGTGGACGAATAGCCCGTATGACGAATTTCGATGCCGCGTTCCGCAGCCGCATCGTGATCGATCGACGTATTCCCTGCGCCGGTCGAGGCAATCAGCTTCAGGTTCGGCAGGCTTTCGATGACCTCGCGGGGCAGCGGGGTGCGTTCCCGCATTACGCAGACGACATCGAATGGCTGCAGGCGTTGAATCAGTTTCCCGATATCAGCGACGTGGTCGTTGAACACCGTCACGTCCGCGCGGTTCTCGAGGGCCGACCAGTCCGCCATGCTCAGTGCGACGTTCTGATAGTCGTCGAGGATCGCTACCTTGGTGGGGGATTTGGCGTTCATATTGCGCACTCCGGGAGTTGAAACGCTTGGTACCGTGATCTGAATTTCCGCACTGAATGCTATGTAACGCGGCCGACGACGTAAATCAATAACTCGCGACGCCACCCATCGCGAACCGCGATGGCGCAGTCGGTGAGCCATCAGGCCATGCGCGGTGTGGGAGGAAACGTTGAGCGGCGGCGCTCCTCACGCGTCGTTCTCATGATGCGCTTCGAGGTGATCGACCAGCATGCGCGCGGGAAGCGGCAGGGTGTCAAAATTGCGCGCAATGATTGACAGCGGCCGCAGCGACCATGGGTCGTCAAGCTCGACAGCGCGAAACGACGCCGAATGCACATACGGTGTCACGCTTCCCTTGGGGAGCACGCCGATGCCGAGTCCCGCGCTGACCATGTTGCGCACGCCCTCGAAGCTTGTCACCTCGATGCGCACGCGTAGCCGGCTGCCGTCACGCTCGGCGGCGGCGCGGCACAATTTGGAAATGGACGTCCCGTAGGGCATGCTGACAAAGTCGTCCTCCAGAGCTTCCGCGAAGCTCACGCTTGCGCGCCCGGCGAGCGGGTGATCCGACGGCACGATCACGACCAGCTTATCCACGCTGTACGGGCGCCACTGCAGATCGCCGAGGGAGTCCTTGGTCGCCGAGCAGATGCCGAGATCGGCGACGCCGCTTGCGATCGCCTGCACCACTTCATCGCTCGACTTCTCGACCATGTCGATCCGCACGTTTGGATTGGCGCGGAGAAAGGAGCGCAGCACGCCGGGCAGATACTGAACCATGGCGGTAAAGTTCACGTAAATCCGGGTATGGCCCCTCAATCCCGCCGAATATTCAGACAGTTCATCCGAAATTTGCTGCAGGTGCTCGCTCAGCCGCTTCGCGTGATGATAGAGCGCCTCGCCCGCAGGCGTCGCTTGAACACCGCGGCTGTGGCGATATAGCAGCGGCGTGCCGGCGTCGTCTTCGAGATCCGATACGCGCTTGCTGACGGCCGATGCCACGATGTGCGTGCGGGCCGCCGCCGCGGCGATGCTGCCCTCCTCGACGACCGCCACGAAAATGCGCAGGGACTCCATGTCGAGTCGCAACGGCCGATCTGCTGAAACACGCATCCTCACTCCTTCGGGGGAATATACGGTCGGTTGGCACCCATCGCGTTTGGCGATGCCTGTATTGAACATTGAGAAGTTTTCAATCCGCGCCGCAACCGGCATCCTATGTGCCATAGAGATCGATCCTCGCAGGACCAGATCAAGACGCGGGCCGGCAGCGCGCAGCGCGATTTTATGTCGAAGGAGGCGGCGTTGTCCTGGCCGCCGCCGGTGGAACATGGTACACCGGCGCCCAAACGCACGATTTGTTGCAGCGCCGCGTGTGCCGGCGCTGTAAGACCGGAACGCCTGAAAATTCTGTTGAAAATATGAAGGAGACGAGAGATGGAACACAAAGAGCTGGCGATGAGTTCGCGAACTCACTGGTACGACGGTCTCACGGCGATGCACTGGCGTGTACTGAAAGCGAGCTTCCTCGGCTGGATTTTCGACGGCTACGAAGCACTGGCGCTCGTGGTTGTTCTTGGGCCAATGCTGCATTCGGTGCTGTCACCTGAGCAAGCCGCGTCCCCCACGACTTACGCCGGTCTGGTTATCGGTATCACGTTGCTCGGCTGGGGAGCAGGCGGTCTGATCGGCGGGATTCTCGCGGACTATGTCGGACGCAAGCGGATGATGCTCTGGTCCGTATTTCTCTACGCGTTGTTCTCGGGGTTGACCGCGTTCTCGCAAACCTTCTGGGTGTTGTGCGGGCTGCGTTTCCTCACGGGCCTCGCAATGGGCAGCGAATGGAGCACGGGCGTCGCGCTGCTGTCGGAAACCTGGCCGGAGCGGGCTCGCGCGAAAGGGGCCGGCTTTCTGCAATCGGGCTTTGGCTGGGGCACGCTGATCGCGGCGGTCGTGTGGTATGCGCTTTCGTCGACGCACCCATTCGGCGCCGAAACCTGGCGGCTGATGTTCGTGCTTGGCGCAGTCCCGGCGCTCTTTGTGCTGTACATTCGCCGCGGAGTCAGCGAGTCGGAGAAATGGCAACGCGCGGTGCGCGAGAAGCGCTGGAGCGCGACGAGCAACGAGCAGGCCGCGGGCGACGCGCCCGCATCCGAGAAGCGTCCCTTCACCCTCACGCAACTCTTCAATGAACCCGAAGCGCTGCGCCGCACGCTGCTGCTGCTCGTCCTGTCGATCGTCACGACCGTCGGCTGGTGGGCCATTTCAAGCTGGCTGCCGACCTTCACCGTGTCGCTCGCCAAAGCCGAGGGGATTCCCGACGCGTTGTCGTGGGGCTCGAAGATATCGATCGCGTACACCGTCGGCGCGATTGCGGCCTACATGATCGCCGGTTTCGTGGTGGATGCCATCGGACGGCGGGCCTTTCTGTCACTCACGTTCGTCGGTTCGCTGATCACGACGTTCGTCACGTACAAGCTGACCACCAGCGTCGAAGCGATGATGATCGTGGCGCCGATCAATGGCTTCTTCACCCTGGGCTGCGCGTATGTCTGGATGGCGATCTACCCGTGTGAACTCTTCGGTTCCAGCGTGCGTTCCACTGCGATCAGCTTCGTGTTCAATGCGGCGCGCCTGATTGCGTGGGTCTTCCCGATCATCGCGGGCAGCATGATCAAATCGTTTGGTGGCGTGTCGCAGGCGGCGTTGGCGCTCGGCTCCGTGTATCTGATCGGCATCGTGCTGCCCTGGTTCTTGCCTGAGACGCGTGGCGCAGGCATGCCGGACTGAGACCGCTATTTTTCGCGCGGATCAGGACGCCATGAAAATCCCATCAGTATTCTGGATGCCTAAATCTATTTCGGAGATTTGAAAAATGCCTCAAAACTTTCGTATTGGACAGATCGTTCCAAGCTCGAATACGACTATGGAAACCGAGATTCCGGCCATGTTTCGCGCCCGTGAAGCCATCCGCCCCGAGCGCTTCACGTTCCATTCGAGCCGGATGAGAATGCACAAGGTCACGAAGGAAGAATTGGTTGCGATGAACAAGGAAGGCTTGCGCTGCGCGGCGGAACTCGCCGACGCTCGTGTCGATGTGATGAGCACGGCGTGCCTGGTCGCGATCATGGCGATGGGGCCCGGCTATCATCGCGAAACTGAACGCGATCTGTTGGAGGTCGCGCGCGCCAATCATTGCCTCGCGCCAGTCATGACCTCCGCGGGCGCTTTGGTAGAGGGCCTGAAGATCATGGGCGCTCGTCGGATTTCGCTGATGGCGCCGTATATGCGCCCGTTGACTGACCTGGTTGTCGCTTACATCGAAAACGAAGGAATCGAGGTTATCGATTCCATCTGCTTTGAAATTCCTGACAACCTCGAAGTCGGGCTGCGCGATCCGATGCAACTGGTCGACGACGTTCGGCGCCTGAACACGGAAGGCGCGGACGTGGTGGTGGCATCCGCCTGCGTTCAGATGCCTTCATTGCCGGCGATTCAGCGCATCGAAGACATGTTGGGAATCCGCACCGTCTCGACTGCGGTATGCACCGTGCGGCGCATGCTGGATCATCTGAAGCTCGAGCCGATCGTGCCTGGCGCCGGAGCCTTGCTTTCCGGCGCGTGATCGGGTGCGCAGTTAAAGTTCATCGAGTGACGCGTTGGACATTGTTCCAACGGCAACTGTGAGGCGAAAGACTCGCTCCACAGCCCTTTCAGCCAGGAGCCATCGCCTTTCCGACATGGTCGACGAACGCTCTGACCTTGGCGGAATGCCGTCGCTCCTGTGGGCTCACCAGGTGGATCGGAATAGCGATCGCTTCCCAATCCGGCAATATCCGTTGCACTTCGCCGCTGGCCAGTTCGTCGTCGAACAGCCAGTTCGGCGAGTATCCAATCCCCATGGCCGCGAGGACTGACGCTCGCATGACCTCACTGCTGTTGGTTTGCAGATTGCCTTCGACCCGCACGATGCGGGTGGTTCCCACCGGCTCCGCCGCGCCGGGGCCTGCCGTGAAACTCCACGCGTTGCGCATTGCCAGTTCGGTGTAGACGATGCAGTTGTGATCGACCAGGTCGTCGGGAACGCGCGGCGCCTGCTTGCCTTTCGGCAGCGAACGCACGTAGTTGCGATGCGCCATCAACATCCGGTAGGAAGTTCCCACGCGACGCGCGATCAGGCTGCTGTCCGGCAGGTCGCCGAGGCGCACCGCGACGTCGATCCCCTGTTCCACGAGATCGATAAAACTGTCGCTAAGGCGTAGGTCGATCTTCACGGCCGGATGCTCTGCCAGAAACGATTGCACCAGCGGCATGAGCTTGAGGCGCCCGAAGCCGACCGACGCCGCGATCCGCAGCCAGCCCGTGAGTTGCTGCTCGCCGCGCCGCAGCGCGCCCTCGGCCTCCGCGATTTCCGCGACCAGGCGCCGCGCCTGTTCGAAATAATGTTCACCTTCTTCCGTCAGTGCCAGCGAACGCGTGGTTCGCGTCAGCAGCCGCGCGCCCAGCTCGCGCTCGAGAGCCGCGACCTGTTTGCTCACTGCGCTTTGCGTCGTGTCGGCCTCGTGTGCGACCGCGGAAAAACTGCCCGCTTCCACCACGCGCACGAAAGTCTTCATTGCCTGCAGCTTGTCCATTTTGCTTAATATATTCCTGCGAGGAATCAGTTATATGAGCATACACCGTCTATATCGCCCGCCGGGAATCATTCAAAGTTCAGTCATCGCAAACGCGATTGGAAGCAACCCAACTCTAGGAGCACTGACATGAACTCACCCGTCGTCCTTATCACTGGCGCGCTGACCGGTATCGGCCGTGCCACCGCACTTGCCTTCGCTCGCGAAGGAAACCGCGTGGTCGTCAGCGGCCGTCGCGAAGAGGCGGGCCAGGCGCTCGCCGCCGAACTGCGCGCGCTTGGCGCCGAAGCCGAATTCCTGCGCGCCGACGTGCGCTTCGAGGCCGAAGTGCGCAGCGTCGTCGAGCGGACCGTCGAGCGTTTCGGGCGCATCGACGTGGCGGTCAACAACGCCGGCACGGAAGGCCAATTGGCGCCGATCGTCGAGCAGACAGCGACCAACTACGAAGACACCTTCTCGGTCAACGTGCTCGGCACGCTGCTGTCGCTCAAGCACGAGATGCGCGTGATGCTGGCGCAGGGCGCCGGCTCGATCATCAACCTCTCGTCGATCGCGGGCCAGGTCGGCTTCGCGGGTGGGTCGGTGTACGTGGCCAGCAAGCATGCGGTCGAAGGCCTCACGAAGAGCGCGGCGCTCGAAGGCGCTACCGCGGGCGTGCGCGTCAACGCCGTGGCGCCGGGCCCGGTCGCCACCGAAATGCTCGACCGCTTTGCCGGCGGCACCGAGGAGGGCAAGGCCGGTTTCCTCGCGACGATACCGGCGCGCAGCGCCGCGACGCCGGACGAGATCGCTCAGACCATCGTCTTTCTTGCGAGCGATAAGGCGCGCTACCTCACCGGACAGAACATTGCAGTCGACGGCGCCTACACGGCGCAATAACACGCGATTTTTTCCTATCTTTTCTACTCAGGAGCCTCACCATGACCACCATCAATGTCCCGACGCGCGACGAAGTGTCCCCGGCTAACCAGGCGATCTTCGACAAGCTCAAGAGCAGTCTCGGCACTGTGCCCAACCTGTACGCCACGTTCGCCCATTCGGAGCACGCGCTCGGCAACTATCTTGCGTTCCAGAACGCGAAGAGCAGCATCACCGGCAAGGCGCGCGAAATCGTGAACCTCGTCGTGAGCCAGGTCAACGGCTGCGAATACTGCCTGGCTGCGCACACCGTGATCGGCAAGATGAGCGGCTTCACCGACGAACAGATTCTCGAAATCCGCAGTGGCAAGGCAAGTTTCGATGCGAAGTTCGACGCACTCGCACGGTTGGTGAAGAGCATCGCGGTCAACCGCGGGCACGCCGATCAGGCGCTCGTCGATGCGTTCTTCGCCGCGGGCTGGACCAAGGCCAATCTGGTCGACACGATCGTCGTGATCGGCGACAAGACCGTCACTAACTATCTGCACGCAACGACGCGCGTACCGGTGGACTTCCCCGCCGCGCCGCAGCTCGCCGCGTGATGGTTGCAGCCGGGCAGGGCGTGGAGTTCGTGCGAGGTCCGCGTCGTCCGGCTGATTGAAGTTGTCCTGAATCGGAGGATGTGATGTCTCAAACTGAACATTTCGACACCGTTATTCTCGGCAGCGGCCAGGGTGGCAAGCTGCTGGCGTGGCACCTGGGGCGATCGGGCCAGCGCGTCGCCGTCGTCGAGCGTCAATGGGTGGGCGGATCGTGCCCGGCCGTTGCGTGTCTTCCCAGCAAGAACGAAATCTGGAGCGCACGTGTTGCACATCTTGCGCAGCACGCCGGGGACTTCGGCACGATCACCGGCCCAGTCACGGTCGATATGGCGAAGGTCCGCGAGCGCAAGCGCGGCATGATCGAACGTGAGGTTGCGTTTCACCTGCAGGCGTATGCGGCGAGCGGCGCGGAGCTGATCATGGGCAGTGGACGTTTCATTGCGCCGAAAACTCTCGAGGTGCAACTGAACAATGGCGAAACGCGCACGCTGAGCGGCGACCAGATTGTCGTCAATGTCGGATCGCATGCGGCTATTCCGGACGTTCCGGGTCTGAGTGCGGCGCAACCGCTCACGCATATCGGCGCACTGGACCTCGACTACACGCCGGCTCATCTGATCGTGTTCGGCGGCGGCTATACCGGTATCGAAATGGCTCAGGCGTATCGGCGCTTCGGCAGCCGGGTGACGATCGTCGAACACGGGCAGCAATTGATGGGACGCGAAGACGCCGACGTCGCCGATGAAATGTCGCGTGTGCTGAGCGGCGAGGGCATCGACATCGTGCTCGGCGCCGAGACGCTCAAGGTGGAAGGCCAATCCGGCAAGCACGTTAGCATTACCGTGCGCACGGCCGCCGGTGAGCAGACGATTGAAGGCAGTGACATTCTGGTCGCCACGGGCCGCATTCCGAATACCGCCGGTATCGGCTTGGACAAAGCCCGCATTGCACTGGACGAACGTGGCTACATTCGCGTCAATGACCGCCTGCAAGCGAGTGCGCCCGGTGTGTGGGCGATCGGTGAAGTGGCCGGGAGTCCGCAGTTCACGCATGTTTCCGTCGACGATTTCCGCATCGTGCGGGATAACCTGGCGGGTGGCCATCGCAGCACGCGTGATCGTCTTGTGCCGTACACGATGTTCAGCGATCCGCCGCTCGCGCACGTCGGGCTCAGCGAACGCGAAGCACAGAAGCAGGGCATCGCCGTGCGGGTCGCGAAGTTGCCGATGAGCAACGTGTTGCGCACCGAAGCCACGGACGAGACACAAGGCTTCATGAAAGTGCTCGTGTCCGCCGCAAACGACCGCATTCTCGGCTTCACGATGATCGGCTCGGAAGCCGGCGAGGTGATGGCCGCGATGCAGACGGCGATACTGGCGGAACTGCCCTATCCGAAGCTGCGCGATGCGGTGATCACGCACCTGACTTTCGCTGAAGGCTTCGGCCCGCTGTTGGCCAACGTGCCGCCGCGAGCGACGGCGCAGTGAGTCAGCCGGCGCGGGCACCGGCTATTCGCCGGGGCCCGCGTTGCGCGACGTGATCGATGCTACTTGTCGGCGTATTCCCAACGGGAATGACAGCTATTGCCCCATGGTCCCTTCTGCGCCACCTCGACTCGCGCGATCATTCCTCCGTCCCAATCTGGATATCTCAAGGATGAAGCAATGAACCAACTCTTTACACCCATCTCCGTTGGCCCCTTCGAACTGAAGCACCGCGTCGTACTGGCGCCGCTGACACGCATGCGCACTGAAGCGGGCAACGTTCCCGGCGATCTGATGGTCGAATACTATTCGCAGCGCGCGTCCGACGGCGGTCTGCTGATCACCGACGCTACCGCTGTCTCGCCACTGGGCATCGCGTATGTCGACGCTCCCGGCATTTACACTCAGGCGCAGGTCGACGGCTGGAAGCGCGTCACTCACGCCGTGCACGCCAAAGGCGCCCGCATCTTCCTGCAACTATGGCATGCCGGCCGGCAGGCGCATCCCGCCAACACCAACGGGCAGACGCCGATCGCGCCGTCGGCGATACGCGCGTATGAGCATGCTGCAATCCGCGACGCACAAGGCAATATCGTCGAAGTCGAGCAACTCGTTCCGCGCGCGTTGGACACGCATGAGATTGCAGACGTCGTCGAACAGTTTCGACAGGGCGCTGCGCGTGCGAAAGCAGCTGGTTTCGACGGCGTCGAACTGCATGCGGCGAACGGCTATCTGATCGATCAATTCCTGCTGGATGGCTCGAACCACCGGACGGACGCTTACGGCGGTTCGATTGAGAATCGCGCGCGTTTTCTGTTCGAGGTCGTGGAGGCAGTCGTGTCGGTGTGGGGTGCGGGGCGCGTTGCCGCACGTCTGTCGCCAAGCGGTGTGTACGGGACCATGTCCGACAGCGATCCGCACGCGACTTACGGCTATGTGGCGAGCCGGCTCAACAACTACGACCTCGCTTACCTGCACGTGATCGAGCCGCGCATTCGCGGCAACGAGGACACTGAGGCGAGCGAGTCAGCTGTCTCATCGAAGGATCTGGGCCGGTTGTTTACCGGCTCGATTGTGGCCGCCGGCGGATTCAACGCTGAAAGCGCAGAGCAGATTCTTCACACCGGCGATGCCGATCTGGTCGCCTTCGGCCGGATGTTCGTCTCCAACCCGGACCTGCCGGAGCGTTTGCGTACGGGTGCGCCTCTGAATGCTTACGACCGTGCCACGTTCTATGGCGGCGACGGACGAGGCTACATCGACTACAGCACGCACCGCGCAGTGGCCACAGCCTGAACACAGGCATTCATCGTCGCTACTTCAAGGCGTTGACAGGAGGACGGCCGTCGGACAGACGGCCGTCCTCCCAGAACATCACGATCCGGCGATACACTTTGCGGGTGGGGAGCGATGGAACAAGACCGTGCAGTTGTCGGCCCTGGGGATTGGATTGCGCCGCAGTCGTACGACACGCGAACCACGATGATTCGTTCCAGGAGAAAAGCAAGTGGACCGGCTGACAGCGATGGAAACGTTTGTATGCGTGATCGAGTCGGGTTCCTTCTCGGCCGCAGCCCGCCTGCTCGATGTCGGGCAGCCAGCCGTTTCAAAGTCGATTGCACAACTCGAAGAGCGGCTCGCGGTCCGATTGCTTCTCCGCTCTACCCGCGGGCTGACGCCGACCGAAGCGGGTCAGGCGTTTTACGAACGCGCGAAACGGGCGATCGAAGAAGCGGACGAAGCAGAACTGGCGGCGCGGGGATCGGCCGGCGCACTCTCGGGCCGTCTCAGGGTGTCGGCGGCCGTGACTTTTGCGCGGCTTCATATCATCCCGCGACTGCCGTCCTTCCTCGAACGACATCCTGATCTGAACATCGACATCATCCTCGATGATGAGAACATTGATCTGCTGGAACACGGCATCGATGTCGCGTTGCGAATGGGTGTGCTGGGCGACTCGACCATGACGGCGCGCAGACTCACGCGTGGCAGGCGTTGTGTCGTCGGCTCGCCGGCGTGGTTCGCGAAAGCCGGTGAACCGCGCACGCCTGCCGATCTGGTTTCGCATCAGGCGATCGTGTACGAGCAGGCCGGCGGTGGAAATGCATGGTCTTTCAAGCGGGGCAATACGGAGACGTCCATTGCTGTCGCGGGGCGCATTCGCGTGAACGCGGCGGAGGGTGTGCGCGCAGCGGTGCTAGCCGATATGGGCGTCGCGATCACGTCCGAGTGGATGTTCGCGCCCGAAATCGCAAGCGGCGCGGTAAAACTGGTGCTTGCCGATTGGGAATTGCCCAGCATCGATCTTTGGGCCGTGTTTCCGAGTGGGCGGATGGTGACCGCAAAGGCGCGTGCTTTTGTTGCGTGGGTCGAGGAGATATTCGGCGCATCGGATTCGATGGCCTGACTGAACGGGATGATCTTTGATGCGCTCGCTCCCGGCACGTGACGTGCCGGGAGCGAAGCAGGCCCGGCTTAAGAGGCCGAGGCAGTCTTCCGGCGAAGAACGGGCAACATGTCCTGCGGTTCAGGCCGATGCGTGTAGTCCGGATTCACTTCGGCATACAGGATCGTGCCGTCTTGCCCGATCACGTAACGCGCGGGCATCGGCAGAGTCCAGCTAGTGTCGCCGTTGAACGCCGGCAAGTCGTTCTTGAGGTTCTTGTACAACTCGACCAGATAGTCGGGCAGGGCAAAGCGGATGCCGAACGCCGCCGCCACATCGTTGTGCGTATCGCTGAGGATCGGGAAGCTCAGCTTGTTGGTGCGCACCGACTTGCGGCTATTCACGGCATTTTGCGGCGAGATCGCGACCAGGTTGGCACCTTCGGCCTTGAACGACGGCAGTGCCTCCTCGAGAGCCGTCAGTTCAAGATTGCAATATGGGCACCACACGCCACGATAAAAGCTGATGACGAGCGCTCCGCGCTTCAGCAGTTCGGTAGACGAGACGGGTTTTCCGTCCGGGTCGTTGAGGATAAATTCCGGCGCTGCGTCGCCTGCTTTGAGCGCGCGTTCAGCCTGACCGGACGCCACGAGTGCGGCGGTAGCGCGTTCCATGATCGGATGAATTTCAGGCGGCGCGAAGTACGGTGCTTTACCGCCTTTGAAATCCGCTTTGAAAGCGTCGAGTTTCGCTTGAAGTGACATGACAATCTCCTTCTTCAGACAGGGTGATGTGTTGAAGTTGTGCTGCGGTGGAGAGATAGTCGGTCAATGCAAACGAATGAAGAAGACACGTCGGCCGCATAACAGTCATTCCGGCGAGGCATGGAGCAACCAGGGACGCGGCACCCCGCTACGCACGCCGAAATGACGAGTTAATGCCAATGGCGGCCGAGTCAGCTCGGAAAGCTATTCCCGAACATCGGCAGGCCGCTATTCGATTCAGCCTCGGTTGCCTCTTCCTGCAGCACGTCCCAATGCTCGGCGAGCACGCCGTCCGCAAAGCGCAGGATATCGGCCGCGATCCATGCGGCGGGACGCCCATGACCTGAAAAGCGCCCATGCACGATCACGTAATCGCCATCCGCCACGATCACGCCGGGTTCGTATCGCAAGGTCGGCGGCTGGGTCTTGATCAGGTTGAACAGGCCGTCGCGCCCCGGTGCGATATGCGCGCTGTGCTGGATATAGTCGGGCGACCAGAAACGCTCGGCTGCGGCGTAGTCGCGTTGGTTGAAAAGCGTGTCGAACGCTTCGAGTACAAAGGCCTTGTTGGCTGCTTCGGTCGTGGTGGTCATGAATGTTCTCCTGATAGATGGGTGACGTGGCGGCGCGTCATGCCGCCACGGCCTGAAAGGACGGATAGTCGGTGTAGCCATCGGCGGTCGCGCCATAGACCTTCGGCCAGTCGACTTCGGCAAGCGGTGCATCGGCGGCGAAGCGCGCCGGCAGATCCGGATTGGCGATGAACGGTCGGCCAAAGGCGACCATATCGACGAGCCCGGCTTCGATCAGCCGATTGCCGCGCGCACGATCCATATCGACGTTGGCGATGATGTTGCCGCGGTAGAGCTCGCGGAAGTGGCGGAACATGCCGTCTCCGGCCAGCGTGGCCAGCGGCGTCGCAGACAGGTCGGCCATTGCGCCCATCAGCAGCAGATGAGAGAGATCGAATTCGTTGAGCCGGCCGATCACATATTCGGAGGTGGCAAGCGTTTCGTCATTGGAAACGAAGGCGCCCGTCTCCGACGTTGCCGGTCCCGTCTTGATGCCGGTGCGCTGCGCCCCGACGGCCTCGACCACCGTTTCCACGACCTCGAACAGAAAGCGCGCCCGGTTCTGCGTCGAACCACCGTATGCGTCCGTACGCAGATTGGTGCGAACGTTGAGGAACTGATTGAACAGGTAGTGATAGCCGCCCTGGATCTGCACGCCGTCAAAGCCGGCCGCGATCGCGTTGCGTGCGGCCCGGCCGAAGTCGGCGACCGTGCGGCGGATCTCGTCCTTCTCCATGGCGCGTGGAACCACGGTGTCCTTGCGGCCGGCCGCGGTCACGCTTTGCTGCTCCGGGTTGACCGCTGACGCGGAGCGCGGCGCCTTGCCGGCCTGGAAATCCGGATGCCCCAACGAGCCGGTATGCCAGAGTTGCGCGACGATCCGGCCGCCCGCGCGATGCACGGCATCCGTCACCACGCTCCAGCCGCGCACCTGGGCTTCGCTCCAGAGTCCGGGCACGTCTGCCCAGCCAACTGCCTCGGGGCTGACGAAAATGCCTTCGCTGACAATCAGCCCCGCCGCGGCGCGCTGCGCATAGTACTCGGCGTGCAAGGCCGTCGGGACAAGATCGGGATTCGCCGAGCGCATGCGCGTCAGCGGCGCCATGACGATGCGGTTGGGCAGATCGAGGTCCCCCAGCCGAATCGGCTTGTGCAGGGGCTGGTTGCTTTCGATGTTCATGAAATTTCCTACGACGTTTGAAGGATTCACCCAAACACAATGGCGATTGACATTGAGTTTGATGGGTCGATCGAGAAAAGTCAATGTCGATCACCATTGTATTTTTCGAAGGCGGTTATAATTGAGCTGACAACGGCGTGGGAGCATTGAGCGATGGGCGTTTCAAAACAGCAGGCGGTGGAGAACCGGAAGACCATCATTGCGGCTTCGGAGAAGCTGTTCCGTTCGCATGGAATCGATGGTGTGGGCCTGAGCGCGCTGATGAAGGCCGCGGGCTTTACCCAGGGCGGGTTCTACAACCACTTCGAATCGAAGGAGGCGCTGGCCGCTGAAGTCGTGGCGACTGCGATGGACAAGTCCAACCGCGACCTGACAGAAGCCATTGCCACGCCGCTCGAGCCAGGCGGGAATCGCCTGAAGCGACAGGTGGACTTTTACCTGTCCGGCACGCATTGCAGCGATATCGAGCAGGGTTGCGCGATAGCCGGCCTCACCGCTGACGTGCGCCGGCTCGGGCATGAGGCACAGTCGCACTTTGCAAGCGGCTTGCAAACGATGCTTGAAACGTTGACAGCGCTCGTCGCGGAACAGCGCGCCGAAAGCGGAGATATGGATGAAGCGCGCCGCGAGGCAATCGCGTTCTACAGCGAGATGGTCGGTGCGCTCATCCTGTCGCGGGCGGTAGCCGACGCCAATCCCCAACTCGGAGAGGAAATACTGAACGCGAATCGTCAGATGCTGCTCGACAAATTCGCGCTGGAAGAGGGGCGGGGCAAGCGCTGATTTTCTGGCCGCGTTTCAACGGCGTATTCGCGTGCGAAAGAGGGACTACCACTCCAGGTGGCGTCAGGGAACCCGACAATGCGTCTATCAAAGATCGACCTGAATCTGTTCGTTGTTTTCGAAGCAGTCTATAAAACGCGAAACCTGACGCGTGCAGCGGAGATGCTATTCATCACGCAGCCTGCTGTCAGCAATGCATTGGCGCGGATGCGCAAGACGTTCGACGATCAACTCTTTGTGAGCACGTCGGCCGGCATGGTACCGACGCCGGTTTCCGAAAACATCATTGAGCGCGTCCGCGAGGCACTGCTGCTGCTCGATTCGAGTACCCATGCCGGCGAACTATTCGATCCGGCGTCGTCGGAACGGACGTTCCGGCTTAGCATGAACGACCTGACCGAGGCGTTGCTGCTTCCTGCGTTGGAGGAAGTTCTGCAGCGCCTCGCACCCGGCATACGCATCGAGAGCTATTTCACGACGCGCAGAGAGGTGCCCGAAGCATTGGCGAGTGGCGCGGTCAATCTCGCGATCGATGCGCCTCTGCTTGACGACCCATACCTCGAGCAGGAGCCGTTGAGCCGGGACCGGTATGCCTGCATGCTGCGTCAGGACCACCCGTTTTCGAAGAAGAAGCTAACCATCGATGATTACCTCGGGTTCGGTCACATCCACGTGTCCAGCCGGCGGCAGGGGCCCGGTCTCGTCGACGCGGAACTCAACAAGCTGGGTCTCAGGCGCTCGATCCAGACTCGGGTCCAGCACTATCTGGTCGCGCCCTTGATCGCGATGCGGACCGATCTCGTCCTTACCGCGCCTCTCACGCTCCTTCAGCGTTATGACGCGCGCATCCTGGAGCTGCCATTCGACCTCCCCAATCTCGAGTCACATTGCTACTGGCACCGAAGCGTCACGGGGGATCCCGCACACCGTTGGCTACGCGAGCAGATCGGCGGTCTCATGCGGGAAGCGAACGCCTAGCCGGACGACCCGAGTCGAGGCTATCGAAGAGTACACACCAGGTGTCACGAAAAGTTATCGCCAGCTATCACAACAATAAATTTCCTGAATGAAGCGGGGCTCGGTATTGTTCTAGTCATGTTTAGACGAGGATGGCATGGCGGAACTCTACCTTGTGCGGCATGGTCAGGCGTCGTTCGGCACGGACAACTATGACGAACTATCACCTACCGGTTATACGCAATCACGATGGCTCGGAGAGCACTTCGCGCAGAGCGCATTGGAGTTCGATCGGGTTGTCATCGGCGCGATGCGACGGCATGAGCAAACCGCTGACGCAATTCTCGCAGCGATGCCAGGTTTGCAAGTCGAGGTCGTGCAAGACGCGGGTTTGAACGAATACGATTTCCAGGGCTTGTTTGCGGCTCTTGGCGAAGACGAGTTTGTGTCGGGCTCTTCTGCGGAAATTTCGAAGAAGAACTTCTACAAACGCCTCAAGAAGGCGCTGCAACTTTGGTCCGACGATCTCCTGCCCGGGCCGGTTCCCGAAACGTGGCAACAGTTCCAGGCTCGCGTCGAGCGCGCGCGTCTCGCAATCCAGCGAGCGGGCGGCAGACGGGTCCTGGTGGTGAGTTCCGGTGGTCCGATTGCCGTCTTTGCCCAGCAGATTCTGCAGGCGCCGGCGGCCGCCGCCATTGCGCTCAACCTGCAGATTCGAAATAGCAGCGTTTGCCAATATGTCTTTAACGACACAGCAATGTCGCTAGTCAGTTTCAACTCGCTGCCTCATCTCGACCCTATCGAGAGGCACGAATTCGTCACCTACGGTTGATTCGAATCGGGACTCCCGCAACACTATGAATACTGGCCTTCAATTCGACATCGAAAAACTCACGCGTTATTTGACGGCGCACGTGCCCGGGTTTCAAGGGCCGTTGTCCGTCGAGAAATTTGTTGGCGGACAATCCAATCCAACGTTTCTCCTGAAGGCGCGCAGCGGCAGCTATGTTTTGCGGCGTCAGCCGCCCGGAATGCTGCTCAAGTCCGCGCATGCGGTCGACCGTGAATTCCGCGTGCTAACGGCGCTCGGTCAAACGCCGGTCCCTGTCGCGCGCGCATTTCATCTTTGCGAGGATCGTGACGTTATCGGCAGCATGTTTTACGTCATGAGTTTCGAGGACGGGCGCATCTTCTGGAATCCGGCGTTGCCGGAAGTGCCCGTCGGAGAGCGCGGCGCCATCTACGATGCTCTGCTGGGGACGATGGCGGCCCTCCACGACGTGGATGTCGAGGCTGTCGGTTTAGCCGACTATGGTCGCCCCGGAAATTATTTCGCGCGCCAGATCGACGTATGGACCAAACAGTATCGAGCCGCGCAGACCGACGTGCTGGAATCGATCGAGGCACTGATCGCGTGGTTGCCGGCGCACTGTCCCGTCGAAGCCGGCAAGCCTTCGCTCGTGCACGGCGATTTTCGTATCGACAACCTTATCTTCACGCGCGGCTCGTCGCAGGTTCGCGCGGTTCTCGACTGGGAACTCTCCACGCTCGGTAATCCTCTAGCCGACCTCGCTTACTTTTGCATGTGCTTGCGACTGCCTCCCAACGGTCATATCGCCGGGCTTGAGGGATTGAACAGAGCGGAGTTGGGCGTGCCGGATGAGGCGGCGATCATCGAACAATATTGCCGGCTGCGGAGTATTGCATCGATTGAGAACTGGAACTTCTATCTTGCGTTCAGTTTCTTCCGACTTGCCGCCATCGCGCAGGGCGTAAAGAAGCGGGCTCTGGGCGGCAATGCGTCGAATGACAAGGCGCGCCAGGTCGGGGAGATGGCAGGGGCGCTTGCGAAGATGGGCGTTGACCTGATCTGACGGCACACGCAAGACTGGAAACTTGAAAAAACACATGGAGGCAGATTGTGACTACTAATTTATTTAGTCTGAAAGGAAAGATTGCACTGGTGACTGGCGCCAGCCGAGGTATCGGGGAGGAGATTGCCAGGTTGCTCGCCGAGCAAGGCGCCCACGTGATCGTGTCGAGCCGCAAGCTCGAAGATTGCGAGGCGGTGGCGAGCGAGATCAACAACGCAGGCGGGAGTGCGGAGGCAAAACCCTGCCACGTTGGTCGTGTCGAGGACATTCTCGCAATCTTCCAGCATATTCGTGCGCGGCATGGTCGTCTGGATATCCTGGTCAACAACGCGGCGACGAATCCCTATTTCGGCCACATTCTCGATACCGATCTGGCGTCGTTTGAAAAGACCGTGGAAGTCAACTTGCGCGGTTACTTCTTCATGTCCGTAGAGGCTGGCAAGTTGATGCGGGAGAACGGCGGTGGCGCGATCGTCAACACGGCTTCCGTCAACGCGTTACAGCCGGGCGACAAGCAAGGGATCTACTCGATCACGAAAGCCGCCGTCGTCAACATGACGCGGGCATTCGCGAAGGAGTGCGGGCCGTTGGGGATTCGGGTGAATGCGCTGCTCCCAGGCTTGACCAAAACCAGGTTTGCCGGCGCGCTGTTCGACGATCAGGCCATCTATGAAAGCTGGATGTCCAAAATTCCGCTGCGCCGTCACGCGGAGCCTCGCGAGATGGCCGGTACCGTGCTTTATCTCGTCTCCGACGCCGCGAGCTATACCAATGGAGAGTGCATTGTCGTCGACGGTGGATTGACGATTTAGTCACCAGGTCGATGCACGGTATTGGACGACGCATCGATGACATTTACCAGGAATCAGGAAGATCAAAATGGATTTTTCATATAACCCGAAAATGGAAGCGCTGCGCACGCAGGTGCGCGCGTTCATGGACACGCATATCGTTCCACGCATCCGGCAATGGCACGAAGAAGTGAGCGCGGGGCAATATCCGGTTTCCTTCATGGAGAGCTTGAAGGAACAGGCGCGTGCGGAAGGCCTCTGGAATCTTTTCCTTCCGCATCTGCGGGATGACGAGCCAGGCACCCGGCTGACCAATCTCGAGTACGCCCCGTTGGCCGAGATCATGGGGCGCGTGTCGTGGGCGTCCGAGGTATTCAACTGCAACGCTCCGGACACGGGCAATATGGAACTGCTCCATATGTTTGCCACACCGGCTCAGCGCGAAGAGTGGCTCGAACCTCTACTCGACGGCAAGATCCGCTCGGCGTTTGCGATGACGGAGCCGGCGGTGGCTTCCTCGGACGCGACCAATATCACCACGTCGATTCGTCGTGACGGAGACGACTATGTCATCGATGGCCGAAAGTGGTTCATCACGAACGCGGCGCACCCGAATTGCAAGCTCTTCATCGTGATGGGGAAAACGGATCCTGACGCACCGGCCCACCGTCAGCAAAGCATGATTCTCGTGCCTCGCGATACGCCGGGCGTCAAGATGATCCGCAATATCACGGTGGTCAATCACGTGGCGCCGGAAGGACACTGCGAGATCGAGTTCAAAGGCGTGCGCGTACCTCGGTCGAATCTGCTCGGCGAAGAGGGAAGCGGCTTTGCACTCGCCCAGGCGCGCCTTGGACCGGGACGGATTCACCACTGTATGCGTTCGATCGGCGCCGCCGAACTGGCGCTCGAGTTGATGGTGGAACGGGCTCAGGCGCGCACGGCATTTGGCAAGATGCTGCATGAGCAAGGTACGGTCGGCGAATGGATCGCGAAGTCGCGAATCGAAATCGATCAGGCGAGGCTGCTTGTTCTGAAGGCTGCGTGGATGATCGATAACGTGGGCGCGAAGGAGGCACGCAAGGAAATTTCGATGATCAAGGCGCTCGTGCCGGGCGTTCATACCGCCGTTTGCGACCGGGCGATGCAGGTGTTCGGCGCGATGGGGCTGAGTCCCGATACGCCACTGGCGGATAGTTGGACCTGGGGGCGGGCGCTGCGCTTTGCCGATGGCCCGGATGAGGTTCACCTGCAGAGCATCGCTCGCATGGAAATCAAGGCCCAGCGATACGAGCCGGGAAGCGAAAACCCCTACTTGATGATGCCGGTGTAGGGCATAGGTTGGGTCTTTCAAACATCCCTTGCGGGGCGATGCAACGTCGCCCCAGTCACCGCGCATGTGACGCTTCGGGCAATGAATACGCCAACGTGTTAGCACGGCATCTGGCCGTCGTCCTCCGACCCACTCAGCAGAGACCGCGTCTCTTCTGAAGGATCGGTGGCGAGTACGTTTTCAAAGATCGCCCGACCTGTGCGATCCGCCAAATCAAGCATCGGAAAGACCGGTGCGTCCAAAACCGCTCCCACGGTCATCTCACCCTCTGCCTCCAATCTGCCGAGCCGCTCCTGACGGTCCCCGTCGCCGCGTTGCGCGCCGTCGACGACCCATTCGCGCGGCAGTTGGCGCAGGCGGGCGCGGCCCTCCTAGATTGCCCCGAACGGCACGATCGCGTTCCGTGAACTGGGGCTTGAACCGGCCGGCGCCCCATCGATCTCCCCCGTTCAGGGGATGGTCCCGGATGCCCGATCGCCGCGATCATGGCACTACTCGGGGACGCCACCGTATGCGAGATGCAACGACAAGCCGGTGCCGGCCCGCTATCCATTCATAGATGCGAGGAGACACAGATGCAGGACACCGTACAGAACGCGGCGCCATCCGCCTACGCCTATCCGTTGCTGATCAAGAATCTGCTGCACACGCCGTTCGCCCAGGCGCCGAATCAGGAAATCGTCTACCGCAACCAGTTGCGCATGACCTACAGCCAGTTGCAGGAACGGATCGCACGGCTCGCCAATGGTCTCGCCGGGTTGGGCGTGCGCCACGGCAGCACGGTCGCGGTGATGGACTGGGACAGTCATCGTTATCTGGAAAGCTACTTCGCCGTGCCGATGATGGGCGCCGTGTTGCAGACGGTCAACGTGCGGCTCTCGCCGGCGGAGATCGTCTACACGATCAATCACGCGCGTGCCGAAGTGCTGTTCGTTCACGCCGATTTTCTGCCCGTGGTGGAAGCGATCAAAGATCAGCTCGAAACGGTGCGCGCATTCGTGCGAATCGAAGAGCCGGACAGCGAGGCGTTCGAGCACACCATTCCGTTCGCGACGGAATACGAAGCGATGCTGGCGGCGAGTGCCACGAGCTACGACTTTCCAGACTTCGACGAAAACACCCGCGCCACCACGTTCTATACGACTGGCACGACCGGCCTGCCCAAGGGCGTGTATTTCTCGCATCGTCAACTGGTGCTGCACACCATCACGCTGATGGCAGCGCTCGCAAGCCCGGTGTCGGGGCAGCGCTTTCATCGCGGCGACGTCTATATGCCGCTGACGCCGATGTTCCATGTGCACGCATGGGGCATGCCGTACATCGCGACGGTGTTGGGCGTGAAGCAGGTCTATCCGGGCCGTTATGTGCCCGAGCGACTGGTAAAGCTGTTGCGCGACGAGGGCGTCACGTTCTCGCATTGCGTGAGCACGATCCTCCACATGGTGCTGAACTGCCCGGAGTCGAAGTCCGCGGATTTCAGCAAATGGAAGATCGTGATCGGCGGAAGCGCGCTGCCGCACGGCATCGCCCATGCCGCATTGGAGCGTGGCATTGACGTGTTCACCGGCTATGGCATGTCCGAGACTGGTCCCGTCCTGAGTCTCGCGCAGCTTCCGCCGGGGTATGAGCAACTCGACACCGAAGAGCAGGTGCGCCTGCGCTGCAAAACTGGCCTGGCAGTTCCGCTCGTCGATCTGCGGATCGTCGACGAATCGATGCAGGACGTCGTTCACGACGGCAAGGCCTATGGCGAGATCGTCGTGCGCGCCCCGTGGCTGACCCAGGGATACTTCGGCAACGCGGAAGCGTCGGAACAGCTCTGGGCAGGCGGCTACCTGCACACGCAGGACATCGCGAACATCGACACGACCGGCAATCTGCAGATCACCGACCGCATCAAGGACGTGATCAAGTCCGGCGGCGAATGGGTCTCGTCGCTCGAAATCGAAAGCCTGATCTCGCTGCATCCGGCTGTCTCGGAAGTCGCCGTGATCGGCATCAAGGACGAGAAGTGGGGCGAAAGGCCCGTGGCGCTGGTGGTGCTCAAGGCGGGCGCCACGCTCACCGAGGACGACATCAAGCAGCACGTTCTCAAGTTCACCCACACCGGGAAGATCTCGAAGTACGCGGTGCCGCAGGTCGTGAAATTCATCGACTCGCTGGAGAAGACGAGCGTCGGCAAGATGAACAAGAAGTGGTTGCGAGCGCAGTTCGCCTAACCGGTCACGAGGAGCAGGCACGATGAGCATCAACGAATATCGCATCGCGACGATCGACGAATTCGTCGGCCGCGAGCTGGGCGTGTCGGACTGGGTCACGGTCGATCAGGCACGCATCGACGCGTTCGCGCAATGCACGGGCGACCGGCAGTGGATCCACGTGGACGTGGCGCGCGCGAAACGCGAAAGCCCGTTCGGCGGCACGATCGCACACGGCTATCTGACGCTCTCGCTGCTCGCCGCACTGGCCATCGAGATCGGCCTCATTCCCGAGGACGCGTCGGCCGGCCTCAACTACGGGCTGGACAAGGTGCGCTTCATGACGCCGGTGAAGGCCGGCGCGCGGGTGCGCAACCGCGTGACCCTCGTGTCCGTGGAGATGAAGGGCGGCGGCCGGATCATCGTGAAGACGATGAACGAGCTGCAGATCGAGGGCGAGGACAAGCCGGCGCTGATCGCCGAGTCACTGGCGATGCTGGTGGCATGACCTCTACTACTGTTGACAAAGTAAAGCGTCGTTCGAGGAGCATCAAGATGGCGGAGACAACTGACAACGCGTCGCGAAACGATCAGACGGACGATCTCGCGGCATCGGCCGCCGAAGGCATGCTCGGTCCCAACCCGTTCGTCGGGCTGCGCCCGAGCGACATTCTGGCGACCGCGCAGCAGATCGGCGCGCAGGCGCTGCGGCAGCCCGCGCTGGTTCTCGAGCAGGAAGCGGCGCTCGTGCGTGAACTGATCGCCGTGCTGTACGGTGGCGCCCGCGACGGCGCGCAAGCGTCGCCGCAGCGCGACAAGCGTTTTGCCGACCCCGCCTGGCGCGACAACTCGCTCTACCGCGTCACGCTGCAGAGCTACCTGGCATGGCGCAACGCGCTCTCCGGATTTATCGAGCGCTCCGCGCTGGACCCGAAATCGAAGGAGCGCGCGCAGTTTGTCATGTCGCTGTTCACCGAGGCGCTGTCGCCGACGAACACGCTGTTCGGCAATCCTGAGGCGTTGAAGAAGATCGTCGATTCGGGAGGCGCGAGCCTCATTGGCGGCGTGAAGAACCTCATGGCCGACTTGCTGCAGAACCAGGGCATGCCCGCGCAGGTCGACAAGACCGCGTTCGAGGTGGGCAAGAATCTCGGCACGACGCCGGGAGCGGTGGTGTTTCGCAACGAGGTGCTCGAACTGATCCAGTATGCGCCGGTGACCGCGCAGGTCTACAGCCGCCCGCAATTGATCGTGCCGCCGCAGATCAACAAGTTTTATGTGTTCGATCTGTCCGAGGGTAAGAGCATCGTGGACTACCTCGTCAAGAGCGAGTTTCAGGTGTTCATGGTGAGCTGGCGCAATCCGACCGCGGCGCAGAGCCACTGGGATCTCGACACGTACGTCGGCGCGCTCCTCGAAGCGATCGCGGCGGTGCGCGACATCACCGGCAGCGACGATGTCAATCTGCACGGCGCGTGTTCCGGTGCCATGACGATCTCCGCGCTGCTCGGTCACCTCGCGGCCCGCGGCGAAACGGCCGTCAACGCCGCGACGCTGATGGTGGCCGTGCTGGACAACAAGGCGGACTCGCAGCTCGGCCTCTTCGCCACGCCCGAAGCCATTGCGGCGGCGAAACAGAACAGTCTGTCGAAGGGTGTGCTCGCCGGCGAGGAGATGGGGCGCGTGTTCGCATGGATGCGGCCCAACGATCTGGTGTGGAACTACTGGGTGAACAACTATCTGCTGGGCAAGACACCTCCCGCGTTCGACATTCTCTACTGGAACAACGACGCGACCCGGTTGCCGGCGCGCATGCATGGCCAGTTGCTCGACATCTTCGTGGGCAACCTGTTCAGCCAGCCGCGCGCGCTGTCGGTGCTGGGCACGCCGATCGACCTGTCCGGCGTCGCCTGCGACAAGTACGTGGTGGCGGGCATGACGGATCACATCACGCCGTGGAAAGGCGTGTACAACACGGCGCGCACGTTCGGCGGCGACACGCGGTTCGTGCTGAGTTCGAGCGGGCACATCCAGAGCCTGATCAATCCGCCCGGCAATCCGAAGGCGAAGTTCTTCGTCAATTCCGGCTTGCCGGCGAATGCCGACGCATGGCTGGCCGGCGCGCAGGCGCAGAAAGATTCATGGTGGGGCAATTGGACGGACTGGCTGCGCGAGCGGTCAGGCGAACGGCGCGCGGCGCCGGCCGCGCCCGGCAACGAGCGGCACCCGGCAGGCGTCAAGGCGCCGGGCACCTATGTGATGGAAGCGTGACGCACACCCTTTTGGCCGGGTGACGGCCAGCCTTTTCCCGATGCAAATTTTTTTGGAGAGACGATCATGGATTCAACCAACGCCAGCAGCATTTTCACCGAGTACACGAAGCTCATCAGTCAGTTCAAGTTGCCGGGTATCGACACCGGCGCGATCCTTGAATCGCGCCGCAAGGACATCGAGGCGCTCGCCGAGGCCAACACCACCGCACTCGCGGGCGTCCAGTCGCTGGCCAGCAAGCAGGCGGACATTCTGCGAACGACGCTCACCGAACTGCAGTCGTTGGTCAGTCGCCTGAGCGCGTCGGGCGGCCAACCCGCGAACGCCGGCGAAGTGGTTCAGCAGGCATTGCACAAGGCGCTGACCGACATGCAGGAACTCGCCGACACGGCGTATCGCGCGCAGTCGGACAGCGTTGCGGTGGTCACGAAGCGCGTCGCGGAACACGTCGAGGAATTGAAGACGCTGCTGCAGCCGAAGAAGTAAGGCGAGCTCGCGATGCGGCGCGCCCAATCTCCGATGTCACGCTCCACCAGAGGGTCCTGCGGATGATAGATATGGAACCCACCCCCGCGTCTGTCGGCGGCATGCAAATCCAGATGGTCGATCTCAACGGCCAGTTGTTGCGTGTCGCGACGCGGCAGGGCAGCGACGCATCGCCGCCGCTGCTCATTTTCAACGGCATCGGCGCCAACCTCGAGCTGGTGGAACCGTTCGTCGCCGCGCTCGAGGACGTGAGCGTGATCATCTTCGACGTCCCCGGCGTGGGCGGCTCGCCCGCACCCGTCGTGCCGTATCGTTTCTCGACACTGTCCGTGCTGAGCGAGCGGCTGCTATCGCGGCTCGGCTACGACGGACCCGTTGACGTGCTCGGCGTGTCGTGGGGCGGCGCGCTTGCGCAACAGTTCGCGCGTCTCTATCCGGCGCGTTGCCGCCGGCTGATTCTCGCGGCAACCTCGCCGGGCGTCATCATGGTGCCGGCGAAATTGTCTGTGCTGTCGAAGCTGATCGGACCGCGCCGCTATACCGACCCGGCCTATCTTCAGGAGGTGGGCGCGGAAATCTATGGTGGTGCGTACCGGCGGAATCCGTCGTTGCTGCGCGATCACGCGCGGCACATTCAGGCGCCCCGCGGGCGCGGTTACCTCTACCAGCTGCTGGCCGCTTCGGGCTGGAGCAGCCTGCCCTGGCTCGGCGCGTTGCGTCAGACGACGCTCGTGATGCACGGCAACGACGATCCCATCGTCCCGCTCACCAACGCGAAGATTCTCGCCGCCCGCATCCCCCACGCGACGCTCTATGTATTCGACGACGGCCACCTGTTCCTCATCACGCGCGCCAGGGAGGTCGCTCCCGTGGTGCGCCGGTTTCTGCGGCAGGAGGCGGGTTGAGTGCCGTCGCGGATGGCGACGAAGGTGCGCGGCGTGCCGCGGCCGACGCGCCGGAGTACCTGAAAACGCAGCGCCTGAAGCGGATGCGGCGAACCGCGACGTGTTTGCTCGCGGTGCTGATCGCGCTGCTGCTCATGTCCCTGGTTTGGCAGAGTGAGTATCCGTGGCTGGCATGGCTGCGAGCGTTTGCGGAAGCGGGCACGGTCGGCGCGATCGCGGACTGGTATGCGGTCGTCGCGCTGTTCCGGCGGCCGTTCGGTCTGCCGGTCCCGCATACGGCGATCATTCCGCAGAACCAGCAGCGGATCGCCGAGAGTCTCGGCAACTTCGTCGAAGAGAATTTCCTGACGCCCGAGCTCATCATCGGCAAACTGAGCGGCCATAACGCCGCGCAGGCGCTGGCGCAGTGGCTTGCCGTCCCGGCCAACAGCCGGGCAATCGCCGAAGTCGTCGCGGATTCGCTGCCGGGATTGCTGAACGGGATAGACGAAGCGGACGTCGAACGCTTCTTCGGGCGTATGGTGATACCGCAATTGCGTGCGCTCGATGTCTCACGTGCGGCCGGCAGCGTGCTGAAAGTGCTGATGGACGGGGGCCGCCATCAGCCGCTGCTGGACCACGGGCTGCTGGCGCTGGAGAAGTGGCTGACGGCCAACGTGGACATGATCAAGGCCAGATTCAGCGCGGCCTCGAGATACACGCCCGTGCCGCTCGATACGTACATCGTCAGGAAATTCGTCGAAGGCATCATCGCGCTGCTTCATGACGTGGCGGCGAATCCCGATCATGAGCTTCGCCATCAGTTCGACGACGCGGTGCAGGACCTGATTGTCCAGTTGCAGACCTCGGCGGTGCATCGCCGCGTCGGCAAATCATTGATGCGCGACTGCATTCGCTACTTCAGAAACGAGGACTCGTATCGCGTGCTGCTCGACTACGTGTGCACACGCGTGAGCGCCGATCTCGCGCACGAACATTCGGCGCTGCGCGGCGCGCTGGCGGGCATGCTGGTGTCGCTCGCGAGAGGTGTGGGCAGCGAGCCCGCGATTCAGCACAAGTTGAACACGTGGTGGCTCGCGCTGGCCCACGAGCTGGTCGTGCGCTATCGGCGCGAGCTGTCGGCGCTGATCACCGACGTCGTAAAAAGCTGGAACGCGGACGAAGTGAGCGGGAAGATCGAAGCGGAAATTGGCCGCGATCTGCAATACATCCGGATCAACGGCACGTTCGTGGGCGGCACGGTCGGCGTGCTGCTCCATGCGGCCGCACTCGTGATCACGCGGTGACACGCATGAGCGAGTGGCTCGTCGAAAATGCGTGAACCGCCTGCTAGGCTTGCTTCACGAGCCCCAGCGCCTGCGCGCGCGCGACGGCTTGCGCGCGCTTTTCGACCGAGAGCTTCATGAAGATGCTCTTCACATGGGACTTGACGGTTTCCGGCGCGATGCCGAGGGTGCGCGCGATTTCCTTGTTCGACTGCCCGTCGGCGATCAGGTCGACGATATTGCGTTCGCGCGCGCTGAGCGCTTCCCGTTCGGTGTCCCGCGCGGATTTGCTGCCGGGCTGGTACAGCGCCCGCCAGCCGTCGAGCAGGCGATCCACATAGCACAGCAGCGCCTTCGTCTGCGCGGTCGCGCGCGTGTCGTCGCGAACGGCCTGCAGCAGCGCGCCGACTTCCGGAAACAGGTCGATGATCGACTGGTAGATGCCGGCGGCCGCGGCATCCTTGAGGACGTCGCGAAAGATCTCGACGGCGCGGTCGCGTTCGTCGGCACCCAGGCAGATCAGGGCGAGCACGCTCCGCAGGCGTAGCGCGAGATAGTGCTCGTGGCGTGCGTCGACGACTTCCAACGCGGCGGTCACGATTTCAACGCCGTCCTGCTTGCGCTTCTGAGCCATCGCGAGATACGCTGCCGCGAGCGAGCGGTAGGTGCGGATCTCCGGCGAGACGGCAGGCGAGCCAGCGGGGCCGGGAGCGGCGAGATGTTCCAGTTGCGCGACACATCCCGCGGCTTCCGCAATGCGTCCTTCCAGCAGATAAAGCCGCGTGCGCTCGACGAGGCCGCCCGCGATCAGCCGGTTCCAGTGGCGCGCGTGACCGAGCGCCTCGCCCTGATTGAGCAGCGCATAGGCCTGCACGGTATTGGAACGTGCGGCCGCGATCCGGATGAGCATGCGATATGCGATCAATGCGCTATCGAGCAGGACTGCCAGATCGATCACCGGCATGAGATCGACGAGCAATGCTTCGGCTTCGTCGAGCCGGCCCTGCTCGTAGCGGATCTGCGCGATCATCGGTGCGCACAGCGCGGCGGCGACGGATTGCGGGCCGGAATGACGCTCGGCCAACTGCATTGCCTCGGTGAAATACCGCTCGGCCACGCCGAAGTGCATCTGCTGCATTTCCGCATGCCCGAGCAGGCACAGCCGGTACGTCGAAGCGAACACATTGCGCTGGTCCTCTTCGATCGAATAGGGGATCCACGGCGTTGCGTAGAGCGCTTCGAGATTACCCGCCTTCCAGTGCGCGAAACGCACGACGTTGGAGGCGACATTGGTGCTCCAGATATCGGTCGACGGCCGGTCGAGGCACGGCTGCGCAATCGCGAGCGCCGCTTGCGGATTGTCCTGCAGCGCCACCACGACCGAACGGATCACCCGGCATTCCCAGCGGATGCTGTCGGGGTCGGCGCTCGCGTGCGCATCGCGCTCGATTGCATCCAGCATTGCAAGCGCATCGTTCGGACGTATCGCGAGCGCCATGCCCCAGGCGATCGCCAGCGTGACCTCGACCTGCCCGCGCATCAGGTGCGCGGGAAAATGCCGTTGCCAGCCGAGCAGTGTCAGCAAGTCGCCTTTCTTGACGAGCGCCATCGCGCAGTTGCCGATCAGGGCGATCGCATCGTCCGTGTCGCCTGCGGCTATTGCGTGCCTGACAGCGTCTGTCCAGTTTTCCTGCGACGCGTACCACCGGCACGCGCGGCGATGCAGATCCGCCAGTTCATCGCCTGACTGCGTGCCGAGGCGCTGGCGCAGATACTCGCGCAGCAGAGGATGATAGCGGAACCAGTGCCCTTCGAGATCCATCGGCTCCAGCAGCAACTGGCGCGCGGCGATAGCTTCCAGCATGCTCTGGCTGGCCTTGACACCGGTTACCGCCTGGCAGAGCGGGGCCGTCAACCGTTCGAGTATCGCCGTGCGCAGCATGAAGGAAACCATCTCGTCGGGCAAGCGCGTGAGCATGTCTTCGAGGTAGGCGGCGAACGGTCGTGAAGCGCCGGACGGCGCACTCGACTCCCAACCCGGCCTGGGTTCTTCCCGGGACAGCACCGACGCTGAAATGCGCAACGCCGCCGCCCAGCCCTCCGTGGTCGCGTGCAGCGATTTCACGCCGGACGTGCCCAGCCTGCCAGGGCATTCGCGTTCGACAAAGTAGCGCGTCTCGTCGAAATTGAAACGCAGTGTCGAGGCGTCGATTTCCAGCAGTTCGTTTTGCGCTCGGAGTCTCGCGAGCGGCAGGGCGGAGTCGGCACGGGTGCAAACGATCACATGCACGTGCGACGGTGCGTTCGCAATGAAGAACGACATGGCGTCGTGAATCGCCGGGAGACTGATCAGATGGTAATCGTCGAGGAACAGGCATACCTCGTCCTCGACTTCCACGAGGTCGTTGATCAGCGTCGAGACGATGGCGTGCGCGGGAACCAGCGAACTGCCGGCCGCGAGGCCGATCGCCGACGCGCCGACGTTGTTGCAGGCATGCCGCAACGAGCGGGCGAGATGGTCGAGGAAGCGCGCGGGTTCGTCGTCTTCGTCATCGAGCGATAGCCACGCTACGCGCGCGCCGCTGGCGCGCAGCCGGTTGAGCCAGGTGATCGCGAGCGAGGTCTTGCCGAAGCCGGCGGGCGCCTTGATCACGGTGAGCCGTCTGTTCTCTGCCTGAGCCGCCAGATCGAACAGGCGCGGACGATCGATCAACCCCGGCGACAGGCGCGGCGGCAGAACCTTCGTAGCGAGCAGGAGGGGCAGCGTCTCGGAGTGCATGGGTTCCTTGGTCATACGCACGAACTGCTCCGGGTATTTGGGTTCTCCCTGGTGAGCTCCCCTGTCCATGCGATCGCGCTCCCCTGTACGGGGGATATTGCGCAGCGCTTCGCGAGTGCACCATGGTTTCCATGGAGGACATCGAAGTGCAACCGGGATCATCCTGCGGCGCGCCGATCGGCTATCGCGTGACAGGGTCGCCGAGCACGCCCGGGACCGGTGCGTCGCCGAGGAAATGATACGCCCAACCACCTCCAGGGAGGAGACATGTCAACCGCATCGAACCACGTTGCAACGCACAAACGTGGTCCGTCTCCGTCCCATGCGCATGAACGCAATCTGGGCAGCTTACCGAATACCGCGCACGCGTAGTCGAGATCGAATCGACGGACCGTGCCTCCATGCACCTGAATCGACCGGCTCCTGGCCGGCCGGGCGGAGCGTTTTTGTCAAACGGAGTAGCCAATGAAAGTACTTGTTCCCGTCAAGCGCGTCGTCGACGCCAATGTGAGGGTTCGTGTGAAGGCCGACGGTAGTGCCGTCGACATCGCCAACGTGAAGCTGTCGATGAACCCGTTCGACGAGATTGCCGTGGAGGAGGCCGTGCGGCTCAAAGAAGCCGGTGCAGCCACGGAGGTGGTCGTGGTCTCTTGCGGCGTGCAGGCGTGCCAGGAAACGTTGCGCACTGCGATGGCGATCGGCGCCGACCGCGCCATCCTGGTCGAGACCGAGGCGGAACTGCAGCCGCTCGCCGTAGCCAAGCTGCTGAAGGCGCTGGTCGACAAGGAGCAGCCGCAACTGGTGATGCTCGGCAAACAGGCCATCGACGACGACGCCAACCAGGTCGGCCAGATGCTCGCTGCGCTGCTCGGCTTGCCGCAGGCCACGTTCGCATCGAAGGTGGTCGTGGAAGCCGGGAAGGCGACGGTGACGCGCGAGATCGACGGCGGGCTGGAAACGATCGAGGTCGATCTGCCTGCTGTGATCACCGCCGATCTCCGGCTCAACACGCCGCGTTACGCAACGCTGCCCAACATCATGAAGGCGAAGAAAAAGCCTCTCGATGTCGTGACGCCCGATGCCCTCGGTGTCGACGTCACGCCGAGGCTGACGACGCTCAAGCTGGCCGAGCCCGCGAAACGCGAGGCGGGCATCCGCGTCACCGACGCCGCCGAATTGGTGGAAAAGCTGAAGAACGTTGCGCGTGTGATCTAGAGAAAAGAGGAGACAAACATGTCCGTACTCGTTGTTGCAGAACACGACAATCAAACGCTCAAGGCAGCGACCCTGAGCGCCATCACCGCTGCCGCCCGCCTCGGCGACGAAATTCATGTGCTCGTGGCGGGATTTCAATGCGGGAGAGTCGCGGAGCAGGCGGCCAGCATCGCAGGCGTGGCCCGCGTGCGCGTGGCCGACGCCGCGCAATATGAGCACGCGTTGGCTGAGAACCTGGCCGCGCTCATTGTCGGACTGGCTCCGGGCTACAGCCACCTGTTCGCGCCCGCCACCACTTCGGCGAAGAACGTGATGCCGCGCGTCGCAGCGCTGCTCGACGTCGCGCAGGTCTCGGAGATCGTGGCGGTGGAGTCGGCGGATACGTTCGTGCGTCCCATCTACGCGGGGAACGTGCTGGCTACGGTGCGAAGCGCGGATCGCATCAAGGTCCTGACGGTTCGGACCACGGCCTTCGCCGCGGCGCCGGCCGAAGGGGGCGCCGCGGTGATCGAATCGGTCGCGCCGGCCGCGGAGGTTTCGGCTTCCCGCTTCGTAAGCCAGCAACTGACCCGCTCCGAACGTCCTGAACTCACCGCCGCGCAGCGCGTCATCTCGGGCGGCAGAGGCATGGGTTCCAGCGAGAGCTTCGCGCTCCTCGACGAGATCGCTGACCGGCTCGGCGCGGCGGTCGGCGCATCCCGTGCCGCGGTGGATGCCGGTTTCGTGCCCAATGACTATCAGGTGGGACAGACCGGCAAGGTCATCGCTCCGCAGCTTTATATCGCGGTGGGCATATCGGGCGCGATCCAGCATCTGGCCGGCATGAAGGACTCGAAGGTGATCGTGGCGATCAACAAGGACGAAGAAGCACCCATCTTCCAGATTGCGGACTACGGCCTCGTCGGCGACCTCTTCAAGGTGCTGCCAGAGTTGTCGCGTGAACTGGACAAGCAGCAAAAGAACTGATTCCAGGAGTAAATGATGACCACCTATATTGCGCCGTTGCGCGACATGCATTTCGTAATGAACGAGTTGGCCGGCCTCGACGCTTTATCGTCGCTACCGGCCCTTGAGGACGCGACGCCGGAACTCGCCGGCGCAGTGCTCGAGGAGGCCGCAAAGTTCGCCACCGAAGTGCTTGCCCCGCTCAACAAGACCGGTGACGAGCAGGGTGCGCGCCTGACGCGCGATGGCGTCGTCGCGGCAGACGGATTCGGGGCGGCCTACCACCAATTCGTCGAGGGAGGCTGGAACGGGCTCAGTGGCGATCCTGATTACGGCGGTCAAGGTCTGCCCGAACTGCTGCATGCGGCGACCGTGGAGATGTGGAACTCCGCCAACATGTCCTTCGCCCTGTGCCCGCTGTTGACGGCGGGTGCCACGGAGGCATTGCGACTGCACGGCTCACAGGAACTCAAGGCCCGCTACTTGCCAAACCTGATTGGCGGCGAGTGGACCGGCACGATGAATCTGACCGAGTCGCAAGCCGGTTCGGACCTTGCGGCCGTTCGTACGAAAGCGGTGCCTGAGGGAGATCACTATCGCCTGCACGGCCAGAAGATTTTCATCACGTGGGGCGATCATGACATGACCGGCAATGTCATCCATCTCGTGCTGGCGCGCACGCCCGATGCGCCCGAAGGCGTGCGCGGCATTTCGCTTTTCCTGGTGCCCAAGTTTCTCGTGAACGCCGACGGCTCGCTGGGACAACGCAACGATGTGCACTGCGTGTCCCTCGAACATAAGCTCGGCATTCACGCGAGTCCGACCTGCGTGATGAGTTTCGGCGATCAGAATGGCGCGATCGGCTATCTGGTCGGGCAGGAAAACAAGGGCCTCGCGCATATGTTCACGATGATGAACGAGGCCCGCCAGAAGGTCGGCATTCAAGGGCTCGCGATGGCCGAGCGCGCGTATCAACAGGCGCGGGAATACGCGAAAGAGCGCATTCAGGGCAAGCCGGCCGCGAGCAAGTCGAGCACTGCGGTGGCGATCATTCAACATCCGGACGTGCGGCGCATGTTGCTGACGATGAAAGCTCAGGTGGAAGCGATGCGAGGCTTCGCCTATGTGATGGCGGCCAATGCGGATTACGCGCACCGGCACCCGGACGCCGGCGAACGCAACCGCTATCAGACCCGGGTCGATCTGCTGATCCCGGTCCTGAAGGGTTGGTGCACTGAACTGGGTCAGGAGATCGCGTCGCTTGGCGTACAGGTGCACGGCGGGATGGGGTACATCGAAGAGACCGGCGCATGCCAGCACCTGCGCGACGCCCGCATTTCAACCATCTACGAGGGTACGACGGGCATCCAGGCAGCCGACCTTGCAGGCCGCAAGCTCGCCGCGGACCAAGGGGCGGCAATGGCTGAGCTGATTGCGGAGATGCGCGAGCTCGCGCTTGAACTGGAGCGCAGCACGGATACGCGGCTTTTCCCGGTCGGCGCCGCGGTGGCCACCGGCGTGCAGGCGTTGGAGGACGCGACCGGGTGGATGCTTCGAGCCCTGGCGAAAGCCGTTGACGAAGCGTTGGCCAGTTCATTCGACTATCTGATGCTCACCGGCTATGTGTGCGGTGGATGGCAGATGGCGCGCGCCGCGCTGGCCGCGTCGAGAAAATGCGCTGCGGGCGAAGATCCGGCGTTCCACGAAGCGAAGATCGCGACGGTACGGTTTTACGCGGACAAGATACTGCCCAAAGCGAATTCGCATCTGGAGATGATCCGCTCAGGCGCATCCAGCGCGTCGGATATCGCCATCGAACAATTCTGATCCGGGTGTTCAAATGATTTGAAAAAATAACGAGTCTATATAAGTTCGTTATGCAAAATATAAAATGGAGGAAAAGGTGAAGAAAGTCAGGTATCTGCCCTTATTGACAGGGGTAATGTGCGCCGGCGCACTGGCCCAAAGTGCGGGTAGTTTCATCGCGACTGGCGGCGGCACATGGATTGACTATGGCATGTCGTCGGCAACGCCATTGCAAAGCACTTCGGCGGCAGGCACCTTCACCTCATCGGGGACGACTGGCCAGATACACAATACCTGGACGGTCGAGACGGCGTTCACGTATTTCATCACGGACAACATCGCGATCGATCTGGCGACCGGCGTGCCGCCGAAGCTCAAACTCTACGCGCAGGGTACGGTGACGCCGTTCGGTCCCGGTGGTCCCTCCCTCGGACTGGGCAATCTGCAACCGCTCGCGACAACCAGAGCGTGGCCGCCGGTTCTTTTCCTCAAGTACTACTTTGGCGCGGCGCAGGCGAAGGTGCGTCCTTTCCTCGGTGTGGGTGTCAACTACACTTGGTACACGGCGGTCCAGCTCAATCCGACATTCAATGGTGCGTTGCACACGGTCGCCGGGCCTGGGGGGACGTTAAGGCATCGCTCAGTCCGTCATGGAATCCGGCATTCAATGCGGGTGTCTCCTATAACTTAAGCAAGAACTGGTACGCCACCGCATCGGTGACGTATATGCCGCTCAAGACGAATGCGACGATCACTGCTGTCGCGGCCAACGGGCAAACCGTGCTGACCAACAGGACGCGCATTACGGCGAATCCGTGGATCGGTTTCGTGGGGATCGGCTACCGGTTCTAGCCGAATCGTTCAGTGATGCCCTTCGGTACGAGGGCGTATAACCAGGAGGGAAGCATGCGAGTCACTCGATACCTGTCGAACGACCTGTTCGCAGGCAAAACCGTTTTCATCACCGGTGGCAGCAGCGGCATCAATCTCGGCGTGGCGAAGAACTTCGCCGCCTTGGGCGCCCAGGTGGCCATCTGCGGCCGCACTCAGGAAAAGCTGGATACGGCTGCGACGGAACTGCGCGCACTCGGCGCCACGGTTTGCCCTATCGTTGCCGACGTGCGTGATTTCGCCGCGCTGGAAGCGGCCTTCGCGAGGAGCAGGGCGGAATTGGGTCCCATGGACGTGCTGGTCTGCGGCGCGGCCGGCAATTTCCTGGCCCCGGCGGAGAAGCTCTCCGCCAACGGCTTCAAGACGGTCATCGATATTGATCTGCTTGGAGCCTTCAACGCCTCACGGGCGGCCTTCGAGCAGTTGAAGGAGACACAGGGCGCCATCATCTACATTTCCGCAGGCATGGCGTACATGCCGCACGCCTTCCAGGTGCATGTGGGTGCCGCCAAGGCAGGCATCGATATGTTGATGAGAAACCTGGCGCTGGAGTGGGGGCGCTATGGTATTCGCACGAACAGCATCGTCCCCGGACCCATCGAGGGGACCGAAGGCATGAAGCGGCTGTTGAGCGCGGAGCGATACGAAGAGTTCGTGAACGCCATTCCGCTGCGGCGCATGGGCACGGTGGATGACATCGGCCAGAGCGCGGTTTTCCTCGCTTCGCCGCTCGCTTCCTATATTTCGGGCTGCGTGATGGTTTGCGATGGCGGCCAGAACCTGGCCGGTTCGGCGTTGTTCAACATAGGCGCGGAACAGATGCTGCGCATGCAAGCGAGATGAAATGAGGCTGGACTTCGAAAACCCCGGCAGATGATGACGCCTTTCTGGAGGTCGAGCTTCCCGGACCTGCCTGGACGCGTGCCTGCCGACCTGGTAGCATGAGGTGCCGTTCGCCGTCACCGGTGTGCATCGCGATCAGCCGACGTGATTTTTCACCTTGATGTGTTAAAACCGGCATTGCCAAAGGGAGAGGCATCCGACGGATCTGCTGGCGTAAACACGAAGCAACAGATGTCGCTGGATCTTGAAGATGTATGGTGACGTTAGCGTACAGCGTCTGCCGAATCAGGGAGTGGTCTTATGCGGAAGCGGAAGTTCGCAGGAAAGATGACTGGGGAATCGAGTCTGCCGGAATTACTGAACCGGCTTGAACTGGCATTGGCCGGAATGCCCGATCGCACGTCTGTCTGCAAAGCCCTGTCGGATCTCAACAAACGACTCGGCTCGGTCGGCGAGCAAACTCCCTCTCGAAGCAGTCGATCCACGGCTTCGCGGCGTCGGCGGCAAACGGCAGTTGAATCTTTACCGCTGTTTTCTTGAAGCCGGCACTGCTAGGCAAGCAACGACAAAGCATCAGCGAGCGAGAGCACCGTCGTGCGCGAATCGAACGCCGTTGAAAAAAGATGATCGTGCACGACCTGATCCGGGTCGTAGCAGCAATCCTTGACCGTGAATAAGCGGAAGTCCGCATCGCTCGCGTACGCAACCGACGACAGTACGACACCGGTCGACGCTATGCCCACCATGAGCAGCGTATCGATCCCCTGCGCGGAAAGCCGCGCCTGCAGGTCGGTACCAAAGAACACGCTTGCGCGATGCGCGATGATGAGCGGTTCAGTGGCTTGCTGGCCGAGTTCCGGCGCGATCTCGTCGTCGATGAAAAGACCCAGTTGCTTGATTCCCTGTCCGTTTTTGTTCAACGGACTGACTTCCGGATAGCCTGGACTAAAGTGGATGTTGGCGAAATAGACGCTGACACTTTTGGCCCGCGCGGCGTCACACAGTTTGCGTGTATTGGCGAGCAGCGCGGGTGCGACCGATGGAAATAGCCCAAGGATGTCGGTCTGGTAATGCATGACCACTAGAGCGGTTTGCGCTGGAACGATCGCTGGAATCTGCATGTTCAAGCTTTGCGCCGCGGCGGCGCTTCCCATGTCCTGTTGGTGATCCGCCGGATCGACGGGTCCGGATTCAATGCGTGGCGACATAAGGGCTACGCGATAAGGAAAAAGATGCTCGACTCTACCACGAGCACCTTGAAGCGAAGTTTCGAGAAACGAAGCGTGGTGGCGTTGGCCGATTCAGCCAATGGCGAATCGTTCGAGCGTCTGGTTGCGCCTTATCCATCCTGGCTTGGCTGAGAAAGTTTTCCGACCACCTGTCCAGTGTCGAGGACCGGCTGGCTTCTTGCAGTGGTGTATACGGCGTTATCTGGAAAACGCAGCGTGCAAAAATGTTCAACCGTCATGCCGTATATAACGTGATCAGAAAGATCGCGAATCGATAGCCAAGAACGATCAGGCCAGCCGCCAGCGTCATCGTCGCCGCCTTGACGAGGCGCGTTATACCGTGAGAACCGAAGACGGGTTTCAACGCGAAAAACAAATAGCCGCCGCAGAGTCCAAGATTGATGATCGAAAGAATGTTGTCGACATTGGGTGAATCGAGCCCGAGACCACCCAGACGGACCTCAATGGCCGCGATGGCTAGCGCGAGCGAGAACAGCAATAACAAGAACGTATAGAGATGGAGTGAGAAATAGACGAAGGCAACAAACGGCTTGCGTGCCCGCAGAGAGGTCATCCACAACAACAAAGTGAACGGAACGACCATGAGAATGATCAGTGACTTGGCATTGAGCACTGCCGCACGGTCGAAAGTGGTCGTGTACTGGCGCAGGCTCGTTCCCAGTTTTGCGACGCGTTCCGCCACCAACGACTGCGCGAGCGAACTCCAGTCCTGGTGATGGAGGTGCGACTCCAGAGTCGAGCCGAAGATCTGGGTATCGGTAAGCGACTGCATCGCAAAGAAGAAGGCGTTCGCGATGAGAAACAGCTGGAACGGGGGCACATAAGGCATCCGCTTCCCATTCAGATGCGCGACGGTCAACTCGCCTGGGTGGCGTAGCAGGACCCACATCGTGCTAATCAGGCGCCCATCGATGCTTGTCGCCGCGTGCAGGACCTTCGCGCCGATCGCACGCAGCGTAAGGTCGGGCGGCCGAAGTGGGCTCTCGCCGCACTGCGGACAGAAAGGCGTGGTGACGTGATTGGCACACGTCGGACATGTCCAGGGTTCGATCGAAGACATGACTTTCTCCGTTGGACCGCTCGCACATACAGATACAGTTGGTTGCGAGCGCGGCGGCCTATCATCTGCGCAAAGCTGCGCACCTCGCCAGAGTTTGCGCCTTTCAAGACCCAGATCACATTCATGCGCGTCAGTGCCCGGCCCAGAAGCGGGCATCAAGGCGCGAACGCCCGAATAAAGCGAACCCGTGAAACGGGTTCGGCTTGAATGATTTGTGAGGCTGCAATTCGTGCCGCGGGAGAGTGTGCAAGATTGCAGGTTCTTACTGCAGGGGGTGTCAATTGACTTCTTCGAACGTTCCTGTGCGCACCTCGCCGTCGCGCACATAGCGGGTAATCAGCACGCCGCCAGGCGTGCTGGTCGAGTGCGCCAGAGTGAAGGCAGACGCTAGTGCGTCGTCGCCGAACAAGCGCTTGCCGCGCCCAAGTATGATGGGGTAAATCACAAGCCAAAGCTCGTCCACCAAGCCGGCTACGAGCAGTTGGCGCACCATGTCGCTGCTGCCAAACGTCAATAGATTGGCGCCGTCCTGAAGTTTAAGCGCGCGTATCGCGTCGGCAAGGTCGCCCTCCAGCGCATGACTGTTCTGCCAGTCAAGGGTGCCGGATCGATGTGTGGCTACGTGCTTAGGTACGCGGTTGAACGGATCAGCGATGGTGCGGCTGCTTGAATCGGCCGGTACACGCGGCCAATACGCCGCGAATATGTCGTAGGTGCAACGCCCCAATAGCAACTCGAACGGCTGCGAGAGCAGGTCTTGCAAGTTTTGGCCGATGGCTTCGTCAGCATAAGGAACGATCCAGCCACCAAGGCGGAAATCGCCGCTGGGGTCTTCTCCAGGCCCGCCAGGGGCTTGAATTACACCATCCAGACTGATGAAAGCGGAAACAGTGAGCTTGCGCATAATGTCCTCGAAGTCGACGGACCCGGTCGGTCCGTAGACACGACGAACGAATCGCATGTGGATCGACAACCCGCCCAGCGGTCAACACGCGCTGGCCGCGCCAAGCCTAACGCTGAATTGAGCAGTGCCGCGAAGCGGCGTCGGCTTGAATCAATGTTAACCCTCACCTGAGCGGACCTCCTACACGATCTCCGCTTGGTTCGTCCAGAGCCACTCGTCGCTTGAGTGCACGGACTTTGTGTTGGGTGACCGCACACAGACGCTCGAAAAACGTTGTCTATAGCCAGACGCCGTCGCAGCTAGATCCAGCTGCAAACGCCCGAGTGGTCGAGGTCAACATTGTTTGTTTTCAGGCAGTTAGGGACGCTCGGAAGATGAGCGAATCAGGCTTGGCACAACCCATGCATTTATAGCGGTGGGCACAACGACGGACAGTTTGGTGCTACCGCCACGGCATCAGCATGGATAGCGCAGATTCCGAGAACCTGTTGTTCGTTTGAGCCACTTTGTTAGCGCGCGGCAAAGTCCGACACGTCGACCCATCCACGTTGACCATAGCGCGCCGCTATGGACCTGATCCGGGTGCGTTCGACGGTTCAACAAGCTCATTGGAGTCGTCATGAAAGCGAGACCTATCGCCGCTCTGTTAGTCGCAAGCTCCGCATTGCTGGTTGCACCCGCCTTCGCGGGCGGTGACGATCAGACTTCCTCCTATCGAAGCGATGTCGGTGCGTCAGTATCGCACCGCAGTCAAACCGCTCACACGAAGGCGACGGCAGAAGGCCACGGCAGCGTGGTTGACGGGAGCCACGGTGGCGTCGGCGGTAGCGAATCGGGCAAGTCGCAATCCGGTCGGCGTGCCCCGGGTGATAGCATCAACCCGATGTATCGCGGTGGTTGATCAGCTTGTTCGCGGAGCGCCAGTTCGCTGGTACTCCGCGACTGAACCGTTGCTTCTACGCCGATCGGCGCTTCGTCCTGACCATTGTTGCCCGCCCAATTGAATGGCCGGCCAGGGAGGTCTCCAGGCCGGCCACAATCTACCGACGACACGATACAGGACCGCTATACGTTCCAAAGAATCGCATCGCCCAAGTGCCGTGATCCACTAGCGGCACAGCACAGCCGTTCGCCTAAAAGCGCTCGCGATCGAACTCCGGCAGCGCACGCGTTCCTTCAATAGCGACCGAGTGCAGCAGATCAGGCTCCAGATCGAGCAAACGCAGGATCGTCGGCGCAACCTGCGTGGTCAGCACACGCTCGTCGTTCGTCCGTCCAGCGTGATGGCCGTGAGGCACGTAGATCACGAGACCGAGATGGCTGTCGTCGGGAGCGTTGCCGCCGTGCTCTTCGTCCTTGGCCGTACTCGATGTATAGATGACCCCCGGGTTCGGCTGGACGACGATGTCTGGTGTGCGTCCGCGTGCCGGATCGCCGAACCGGCCGGCCAGTTGCGGGCCATACAAAACGTACGCCTGCGGGCCGTCCGCACAAATGCCGGGGGCGTTGCAGCTCAGGTTGTCTTTCAAGGTCTTCACGACAGTAGGCAGTTGGCTTTGATCGCGCAACCAGATCAGACCGACGTCATCGGTCTGCACGAAACCCGTACCCACGAGCCCCGTTCCGTCATTGAGGTTGCCGCTCTTCGTACTGTTCTGCCCGAAGTTGCCGTTCGGGTCCAGATAGTTGTTTGCTTCAAGCAGTTTCGAGAGCGTATCGCCGTTCTTCACGAGCTTCGAATGGTCGGTCGGGGACTGCCCGTGCTTCGCCGTGACGATGATTGCCGTCGACGAATAGAGGTTGCGCTGCTTCAGTTCGGATACGATGCGACCCAAGGCGTTGTCCAGATAAGCAATCGCGTTGGTGACCTGCGGACCCGGCGTGAAACTCGCATCCAGATAGCCGCCGCCAGTCGCGACCGTTGCCTTCTGGGCGACGCTCAAAGTCTGGAAGTTGGTCCCAAACACCGTGGGTACGTCGGCGTTGGATTGGCCTGTCGAATCCTTGCCGTCAATTTCATTGATCAGCGACTGCACGTGGAAATTGTCGAACTGTTCCGTGTGCGTGTAGACGTCGGTGTAGTTCGTGTTGGTGGCCGGATCAATCGAATTGATCTCGGTGCGCGAAAGATCGTCGACGCCTTTGCCAGACGGTCCATTGAGCCAGTCGTAGCCCCATGCATGTTTGTCTGCCCAGGCAGTGCGAGCGCCCTTCACGTTGTGTTTGACCACTTCGAAGATCGTGTTGGTCTTCACATAATTGTGCGGATAGACGGGCGTACAGACACCATTGAGCAAAGCATGCGGGATGGCCTGCGGATTGAACGCGCCACCGCCGTCGAGGTGCGTCAGTGCGCCGCCGTTCTCGCCGTCGATGCCAGTAGTCTCGTCGAATACGACATTCCAGCCTTGCTTGCCTGTACAACTGGTATCGGACGGCGCATAGAGCGTGCGGTCATAGGATACGTCGTAGAACAGGCCCGCGGATTTGGGCGAGCCACCGGTGATGAGCGCCGCGAGGCCCGGGAACGAATCCGAAACGCCAGGCGTGTGCGCGTTGGTGTAGGTCGTCCCCGACTTGGCCAGCAACGCAAGATTCGGACATGCATTCGATCCGACGCAGCGTGCGACGTCCTGCTCATGCAAACCATCGAAGCTAATCAGCAGCACATGCTTCACCGATTCATGCTCACGATCGTGTTCATCGGCCGCCGTTGCGCCTGCCGAGTACAGTCCGGCAAGCAAGACAACTCCCACGCCAACGGCGATTTGCGTACGCTTTCCAATCCTGATCGTCTTCATTTCCCGTCCTTTTAGGTTGCCACGAAATATTTGGTAATGCGGGAAAGAATGTGCAGTGGAATTGAGTCGTCCGGATGAATCGACGCTTTCGATTTCATAACTCATGAGCGACTTGTGCGATGGGAAAAAGAAACCGCGCCATAAGCGTCTTCCTTAAGGTTTCCTTAAGGAATGGATGATCTAGTGAAATGTTGAGCTGCGATGAAAGACGGCCACCACCGGCGCACCAGACCCGTAACCCACCGGATCGTGGAGCGTTGGTGGGAGCGCCTATTCACTCGTGTTGAAACCGAGCCTGCGGCAATCGTCATCCAATCCGGCCCGCTAGACAATGATCCACATCGTAGAACTAGCGGGTCGAGAACACCGAGATACCGCCGTTAGGAAATCCTGCCGCGCCGGGCTGGAATGGCACATACACTTGCCCGCGCATGCTGTCGACGGCGACAGAATGCGCCCCCGTGCCCACCGGAATCTTGAAGAGCAACTGCCGTGACGCGCCATCGATCACGCCCATCTGCGGGCTAAAACCTGACGCTGCAGCGGTACCGTTCGTGACGTAGTGCCGGGCCGGCAGGAAATAGCGGTTGGAAGCCGGATCGTAATTGACCTGGTCCACCCCGCCAAATGGCAAGCTGGCTTGAATTGCGCCACTCGCACGATCGAGGATCAGCGTGATGAGCGGGTCGCCAGCCGGCGGATCGCAGCCAATGAGCACGTCGTTATTCGGGCCAAGCACGATTCCCGCCGGTGCGCATTTCCCTAGTGGGAACGACTTGCTGACAGAGGGGCTGCCCGTCACTGCGGAAATGGCGGTGATGACATCGAGCTCGCCGTCGGGATTGGCAGAAGTCCCGTCATTGTTGATCAAAAAGCTCTTCGAGACGGGATCATAGGTGCACGCTTCGAGCCCCGACGAACCGTTGAAAGGAAGCTTTACCACCGCCTTTTGTGTCAGCGTGGAAATGAATGTGACGAACGGCGGCGAGTCTCCGGGGCTCGCGTACATCACGAGATGATCGTCAGGATCGTAGCAACCCTCATCGACGCGCGATCCGGAATTGCTGATGGCGATTGTGTTGACGGTCTTTTGCGCAGCCGTATCGATCACCTTGACTGAGTCGACGTCGCCGACATAGATCGTGTTCGTGCCGGTGATCCCGACAATTCCGTCGGGACCGGACTCATTGGTTGTGGCGCCGGCACCGATGAATGGCCCAGGGATCTGTGCGATCAACGTGTTCGATTGGGTGTCCACGACATCGACTGCTTTGTTATTGCGGTCGGTAAGAAAGTACTTGCCGGCCTAGACGTAGCCGATATCGAAACTGAATGGTGGGCTCGAAGCATTGGGCACGGCGATGTTCGTCAGTAGCTTTGGCGGTGTCGGTGCGCTGACATTGTCTCCACCTCCGCAGCCGGCCACTGCAGCCGCAGCGAGCAACATCAAGGCTATCAGGCGATTTTGCATCAATTCGTCTCCTTTCCGTTTATTGGCTTGACCGTCAGTCCAGGGATCGGCCCGAGTACTAAAATTTCTCCCGCTCCCGAGTGACGACGAGCAACGAACCATTTCTTAAGGAATCTTAAGAAATGGCTATCTGAAGAAATAGCCGCGACTGGCTGTCCGGCTCACACAATGGCGGCGCGACGGAAAATCGGAAAGTAAAACTTATTTATGGTCTACATTACGTGGACGCTATACCTGTAATGAATCTGAAGCTTCCATAGAGGTGGTGGTGACATGCCGGCCGCCGACTTGTGCCGAATGCATGAGACGGTGAGCGGCCAGTCCCTGCCGTTCGATCGCCGCACTGCCGGACCGCACGTCACTTATTGACGCAAGACGACAGCGCTCGCATCCGATCCGCTTGACCCACGACTCCGCAGTAAAATAACTTCGTCTGGAGCGCGTGGAGTACAAAGCGTTATGAAAAACCGTACACGGTTCGTCACCGCAATATCGGCCGTGCTCGTCACCATCGCGTTGCTCCTTATCCCATTGCCGCAGCGGATCGGGCTCGACACGCACATCGTGACGGTTGCGTCGATTCAACGCCCTCCCACAGTCGTATTCGACTATGTCACGACCCCGGCTCACTGGCCCGCCTGGCATCCGTCATCGCTCGCGGTCAGTGGTTCGGTTGATCATCCACTCGATCTGGGCGAGCAGGTGACGGAGGAATTCCGCGTAGCCGGCAGGCGCGGCCGCGTTGTGTGGACAGTCGCTGCACGGGAGCCTCCGGGCAGGTGGACGATAGAAGGAACGATTGATGGCAGACCGGCTGGTACAGTCACTTACTCGCTGACGTCGACTACGAGCGGAACACGCTTCGAACGTGAATTCACTTATCGCGCGCCGTCGATATGGTTCGCGATATTCAACTGGTCTGTGCTGCGCGCGCGGATTCAATCGGAATCCGATACGGCGGTTTCGCGACTGAAGAGCCTTCTGGAAGCAGCACCGCAGCAATAGCCACCTCGCTCATTCCAGCGCAATCGGCCGAGTAATCCTCAAGTTCCGCTTCCGCCATCGCCGGCTTGCTCGGCCTTAGTCGCAGCACTTGATCTGCGCAGCGTCTCCACGACCAGTTCGCGAAGCCAGCGGTTGCCCTCGTCGTTGTCGAAAGTGGCATGCCAATGCACGGAGGACTCGATGACTGGAAATTCCACCGGCAGCGGATAGATCGAGAACTGACCCGTTTCATTGAAAACGCGTGCGACGCCGCGCGGCAACGTAACCATCCAGTCAGTGCGCTGAAGGATCTGCGGAATGACTGTGAAATGCGGCACGCGCAGCGCAATGTGCCGATGCAGGCCACGCGCCCGCAACGCTTCGTCGATCTCCAGGTGGCTACTGTCACTCGACGCGACGGCCACGTGTGCCAACTCCAGAAACTTCTGCCGCGACAATTGACGCGCAGGCAACCCGGGCCGCTTGCGAGTCATGCACGCATACTGCTCGTGAAACAGAAGAGCCGACTTCGTCACCGGTTTGAGCGCAGATAGATTGCCAATCGCAAAGTCCAGTTGCCCCAGGCGCAGCTTCTCTTCGATATCCGCAAACGACACTTGCTCAGCCGCTATCCGCACCAGCGGCGCCACGCGTTGCAACTTCTCGCAGATGGGTGGCAGAAATACCTGTTCCCCGATATCGGACATCGACAGACGAAATTCCCGCGTGCTTGTGGCGGGATCGAAACGTTCGCCGTGACGCAACGTCTCGCGTATCGATGCAATCGCGCGGCTGAGCGGCGCGGCCAATTGTTCGGCCCTCGGCGTCGGCAGCATGCCCTCCGGTGTTCGTGCGAACAGGGGATCGTCGAACAATGCACGCAAGCGCCCAAGGGCATAACTGACCGCCGGCTGGGACAGCCCGAGTTGCTGCCCGGCACGCGTGAGGCTGCGTTCCTCGAGGATCACCTGGAACACGCGCAGCAGGTTCAGGTCGACCTTATTGAAATCAGTCATATTTATGGGCCACCCATAATTGATTAATTTGACGGATATACTACCCGAACCTAGACTCGGCCTCATACATAGGAGAGGCACGAGCACATGGGACTTATCGAAACCATCGTCGAACCGCGTACCAGTCCGGACCAGGGGCGTGCTGCACATCGCACATTGCCGGCGCTGCTGGCGGCTCGCGCTGCTCGCAACGGCACTGCGCCGCTGTTCTCGGACCGTGCGACCACGTGGACGGCTTCCGACGCTCTTGCAATCGCTGCACGCCGCGCAGGCGCACTCGCCGCGCAAGGAGTCGCACGCGGCGACCGCGTCGCGCTGCTGTGCGGGAACCGCGTCGAATTCATGGAGATCGTGCTCGGCTGTGGCTGGCTCGGCGCGGTGGTCGTGCCGATCAATACCGCATCGCGCGGGCTGCAACTGGAACATATTCTGCGCAACTGCGGCGCGCGGCTGCTCGTGGCGGAAGCGCATCTCGTCGATGTCGTTCACGCACTCGACGCCCAGGATCTGCCGCTGGAAACGATCTGGCTCATTGGTGAGCCCGCAGCGGATGCGCTGAAGCCTGCGTACATTACGACTGCGATGCCGCCGGCAGACGAGCCGATCACACCAGCCGCACTCACCGATGGCGATCCGTTCGCGGTGCTTTACACATCCGGGACTTCGGGCTTGTCGAAAGGAGTGATCTGCCCACACGCGCAGTTCTATTGGTGGGGCCACTACACCGCGCGTGACCTTGGCGTCGCGGCGGGCGACGTGCTCTACACATGCCTGCCGCTGTTTCATACGAATGCGCTCAACAGCTTTTTCCAGGCGTTGATTCACGATGCCGAACTCGTCGCCGACCGGCGTTTTTCGGCGAGCGGGTTTTTCGACGCGTTGGTCGAAACGCGCGCCACCGTGACCTACGTGCTCGGCGCGATGGTGCCGATCCTGCTCAGCCGGCCGGTCACGGCGAGCGAGCGCGAGCATCGGGTGCGCGTGGCGCTGGCGCCGGGCGTACCGGGCCATTTCCAGCAGGAATTCACGGCGCGCTGCGGCATTGCGCTGGTCGACGGCTACGGCTCGACGGAGACCAACTGTGTGATCAGCGGCGCGATCGACGCCCAACGTCCCGGCCACATGGGCAAGCTCGTGGCAGGTTTCGATGCCCGTGTCGTCGACGAACACGACCAGCCGGTTCCGGATGGCGAAGCGGGCGAACTGATCCTGCGTGCCGACACGCCGTTCGCATTCGCGAGCGGCTATCTGGGGATGCCGGAGAAGACGGTAGAGGCCTGGCGCAACCTCTGGTTTCATACGGGCGATCGCGTGGTGCGCGACGCCGATGGTTATTACCGTTTTGTCGACCGCCTGAAGGACACGATCCGCCGTCGCGGCGAGAACGTTTCCTCTTTTGAAGTCGAACAAGTGCTGCTGAGTCACCGGTCAGTCGAGACGGCGGCCGTCTTCGCGGTGAAGTCCGCACTCGCTGAAGATGAAGTGATGGCCACCCTCGTGCTGCGCGACGGCGAGACGCTCGAACCGCTCGACCTGATTCGCTACTGCGAACCGCGCCTGCCGTATTTCGCCGTGCCACGTTATCTCGACTTCGCGCGAGACCTGCCGAAGACGGAGAACGGCAAGATCCAGAAGTTCAAATTGCGCGAGACCGGTGTCACCGCGACGACCTGGGATCTCGACGCCTCGGGATACCGGCTCAAGCGCTGACGATATCAAATCACCCCGTCGTTCTATGGACGCGCGCGGCGCGAGCATGGCACGGCACGGCAGAAACATCCGCAACATTGAGTGCGTCGACAGATGCACAGCTGGAGGCATAGATGGCAAGCACGCGAACGTTTTCTGCCGCAAGCACCCACGACGATGACGCGGCCGCCGCGCCAGCCGGTTCAGTCGACAAAACGTCGCTGCGGCGCATTGTCTTCGCATCGGTCGTGGGCAATGCGCTCGAGTGGTATGACTTTTTTCTCTACAGCACGGCGGCGGCACTCGTCTTCGGCGCACTGTTTTTCCCGAAGGGCACGGATCCGCTCGTCGGCACTCTTGCCGCGTTCGCGGGCTTCGCCGTCGGCTTCGCGGCGCGGCCGTTCGGCGGCGTGCTGTTCGGCCATATCGGCGATCGCTACGGCCGCAAGGGCGCACTGGTGTGGACGCTGTCGATCATGGGTGCGGCGACTTTCCTGATCGGCTTCCTGCCGACCTACGCGCAAGTCGGCCTGTGGGCGCCGGCGTTGCTGCTGGTTCTACGCCTGCTGCAAGGCATCGCCGCCGGCGGCGAATGGGGCGGAGGCGTGCTGATGATCAGCGAGTCGGCGCCGCCCGAAAAGCGTGGCTATTACGCGGCATGGAGCCAGATCGGCGTGGGCGGCGGCTTCGTGCTGTCGGCGGCGGTGTTCTTTCTCGTGCAGATGCTGCCAAAGGACGCATTCATGATCTGGGGATGGCGCATCCCGTTCCTGTTGTCGATCGTCATTTTCGGTGTCGGCGTCTACGTCCGCTCGAAGCTGCCGGAGAGCGCCGAGTTTGCGAAGGCCGAAGCGGCCGGCAAGAAAGCGCGCATGCCGGTGCTCGAAGTGATCCGCAAACACCCGAACGAGATCCTGATGGCGATGGGCCTGCGCGTCGCGGAGAACGGCGGCTCGTACATCGTGCTCGCCTTTTCGCTGGTGTACGGCAAGTTCATCGGTGTGCCGAATCAGATCATGCTGGCCGGTGTGATCGTGTCGATGACCCTGGAACTCGGCACGATGCTGCTGTGGGGGCGCTTGTCCGATCGCATCGGCCGTAAGCCCGTGTACATGATCGGCGCGGCGGGTTTCGTCTTGATCGCTTTTCCGTTCTTCTGGCTGATCGGCACCAAGGTGCCGGCGCTGATCTGGCTCGCGTTTCTGCTGGGTAACGCGGTTTGCCACGGCGCGATGATCGGCACGCAGCCGAGCCTGATGGGCGAACTGTTCAGTACCGAAGTGCGTTATTCGGGCATGGCCTTGGGGCATGAAATCGCGTCGGTGTTCGCGGGCGGTCTGTCGCCGCTGATTGCGACCGCGCTGCTCGCGCATTATCACGCAGCCTGGCCGGTGGCGTTGTTGCTGATCGCAATGGGCATGATCACGGTGATCTCGCTGCTGTTCACGCACGAGACCGTGGCCCGGCGCGTGCGTTGACGCTCGATCTGATGATTCCTGATATGCAAGCCCACTCATTCGATAACGTCGTGCTGACGGCCGGCGTGGAAGTGCCGTACCAGCGACAGGCGAGCGCTGCGTCAACGGGAGATCTGCTCGCGCAGGCATTCGGCGCGGCCCTCGTTCAGTCGGGTTTCTCGCCGAAGGACATAGACGGGCTCGGTGTAGCATCGTTCACGCTCGCACCCGATCACGCGATCGACCTTGCGTGGCGACTCGGCCTGAGCCCGCGCTGGTGCATGGACGATTGTCACGGCGGCGCGAGCGCCATCAACCTGCTGCAGCATGCAATACGCGCGATTCAGCACGGCGACGCGAATGTCATTGCCCTCGTATCCGGAGACCGCTTCGAGCCGGCTGACTTCAAACAACTGGTCGAGCATTACAACCTGACGACACGCACCTGGCTGCGTCCGCTGGAGAACGGTGGCCCGAACAGCCTGTTCGCCATGCTCACGCAGCGTCACGCGAAGCGATACGGTCTGACGCGCCGCGATTATGGTGCGCTCTGTGTCGCGCAACGCGCATGGGCCGCGTTGAACCCACATGCCGTCTACCGCACGCCGTTGACGATCGACGACTATCTCGAAGCGCCGATCGTCGCTGAACCGCTGGGACGCTTCGACTGCGTGCCCGTGGTGTGTGGCGCGAACGCGGTGATCGTCGCTCGCGCCGACCTCGTGCGCAACGCGATGAACGTGCGCGTGCGCGCGCTGCAATGCTGCTACAACCTGGACCACCAGGCGGGCGATGGTTTGCAGACTTCGTTGGCGGCGATCGCCAGTGATTTGTGGCGGCAGGCCGGCGCGACGCCGGAGGATATGGACATGGTGTCCGTCTACGACGACTACCCCGTTATGACGCTGGTGCAGCTCGCCGACCTTGGCTTCGCCCGTGACGGCGACCTGCGCGAGTTGATCTCTCGTATCGGCTCGCGCGCGCTCGCCGTCAACACATCGGGTGGGCAACTATCCGCGGGACAGGCCGGCGCCGCCGGCGGCATGCATGGCCTCGTCGAGGCGATCACGCAATTGCGCGGCGCGGCGGGCGAGCGGCAGGTGGCCGACGCGCACCTGGCGGTCGTGAGCGGGTACGGCATGGTCGAATATCGCTACGGGATGTGCGCGAATGCTGTCGTACTCGAAAGCGACCGGCGAGGTGCGCAATGACACTCAAGGTATTTCAATGCACCCAGTGCGGGATGACGCTATTCCCGGCTCGGTATTTTTGCCCCGCATGTGGCGGCGGCCAGTGGCGTGAATGTGCGGTGGAACACGGCAGCGTTGCCGAATCGACGGTCGTGCGGCATCGCGTCGGCGCGCAGGGCGGTGGCAATGTGCATCTCGCAAGCGTGACAACGAGCGCCGGGCCCATTGTCATCGCGCGGCTCGAGGCTGGCATGCAGCCCGGCGATTCGGTGAGTCTCGACGTGGACGATACCGGTCGTATTGTCGGCCGCGCGGTTTGAGGCCGCGCGGCGTCGAGTGCGGATGCACGTGAAAAGCAAAGTAAAACGTTCGGAGGTCGTGATGCAGGTTGAAGGCTGTGTAGCGTTTGTGAGCGGAGCTAATCGCGGGGTCGGTGCGTGTTTCGTGAAGATGCTGTTGGAGCAGGGTGCTCGAAAGGTGTACGCGGGCGCACGCGACATTAGCGTGCTGGACGACGGTGACCTGCGTGTCGTGCCGGTCGCACTCGACATTACGAATGCGCAGCAGGTGGCGCACGCTGCCGCCCTGGCGAGCGATGTCAACCTCCTCGTGAACAATGCCGGCATCAACCGTCTGGAGCCTGCGCTTGTCGCAACCGATCTGAACGCGGCGCGCGCCGAGATGGAGGTCAACTACTTCGGCACGCTGAACATGATTCGCGCGTTCGCGCCGTCGCTGCGACTGAGTGGCGGAGCGATCGTCAATATGTCGTCGATTCTCGCGCGCGTCGCGTTGCCGGCCATGGCGTCGCTCTGCGCGTCGAAGGCGGCTGCGCTTCGGATGACCGAAGCCGTGCGCGCCGAGCTTGCCCCGCATGGGGTGCGCGTGCTGTCGATTCTCCCGGGCGCGGTCGACACCGACATGAGCCGCGATTTTCCCCCGCCGAAGATTCCAGTTGCCGAGGTCGTCGATGCGGCTTTTGCGGCGCTGAGGGACGGCAACGACGAGGTCTATGTCGGCGCCATGGCCCAACAGATCGCCGCCGGCCTGGCGACGGACCGGCTGGCGGTGCAGTTGAGCCTCGCACGCGGCGCATGAAAGAACGGTAGGTGATGCACCAACACTTTCAGAAGGAAAGGAACGGATCATGAGCGGTGAGTTCATCCAGATCAATGCAGGCAATGGACAGACGTTTTCTGCATACATGGCAAAACCCAGGCAAGGCTCGGGGCCCGGCCTGATTCTGTTGCAGGAGATTTTCGGCATCAACGGATACATGAAGGCGATGGCCGATCGCTTCGCGGAGGAAGGCTACGTGGTGCTGGTGCCGGATCTGTTCTGGCGCATGCAACCGCGCGTCGAGCTTGGGTACGGCGAAGCGGACTTTGCTGCCGCGCTCGACTACAACGCGCGACTCGACCTTGGACTCGCGGTCGAAGACATCGCCTCGACCCTCACGGCGCTGCGCGCGTTGCCGCAACAGGCAGGCAAGGTTGGTGCGCTTGGATACTGCCTCGGCGGGAAATTGGCGATGCTTGCCGCTGCGCGGACGGAGATCGATTGCGCGGTGAGTTATTACGGTGTGGGCCTCGACGCGTTTCTGGATGAGGTGCCCTCGATCCGATGCCCGATGGTGTTCCATTTTGCCGGCCGGGATGCGCTGTGCCCGCCCGCGATGCGCGAGAAGATCCAGGCGGCATTCAGCGAGAATCCGCAGATTGAGCAGTACGTGTACCAGGATTGCGATCACGCATTCGCGACCCCGGAGCGCGAGCACTTCGACAAACCGGCCGCCATGATGGCGTATTCGCGCTCGCTTGCGATGCTGCGCAAAGTGTTGGGGCCGATCTACGACCTGAATGCGCTGTGGGATTTGCACTGCCACTATGAATTCGCCACACGCGACGTCAACGCGATCATGCCCACCATGGTCGCCGAGCCGTACGTCAACCACGTGCCGACCCTGACAGGTGGAGTCGGGCATGACGAGCTCAAGCGTTTTTATAAATACCACTTTGTTGACGCGAATCCCGACGACACGCGGCTCATTCCGCTGTCCCGCACCATCGGGTCGGACCGGATCGTCGACGAGTTCGTGTTCTGCGCAACCCACGATCGTGAGATCGACTGGCTGCTGCCGGGGCTGGCGCCTACCGGAAGGTACATCGAGATTCCGATGCTGGCTGTCGTGTGCTTTCGGGGCGACAAGCTGTACAACGAGCATATCTATTGGGATCAGGCCTCGGTGCTCGTGCAGATCGGTGTGCTTGATCCGACGGGGTTGCCCATTGCCGGGATTGAAACCGCCAGGAAGATGGTTGATGAAAACTTGCCAGGCAACACGCTGATGCGCAATTGGGCGTCCAGCGAGGGCAAGCCGATCTGACTCACGATCATGTGCTGCCTGCTCCGGGTGAAAGCAGGCAGCAATAGTTGGAAGGCTGAGCAATTCATCTTTCTACGCGCTTTCTATTTACTTCGGTATGCAAACAAAAACGCAAGATAACTAACCAAGGAAAAATCGTGAAGAAGCTGCTCGTTGCTTTTCCCGCAATGCTATTCATCAGTCTCGGGGCATATGCCCAGAGCAGCGTGACGATCTACGGCATCATAGACGACGGGCTGACCTGGTCGAGCAATCAGGGCGGCAAGAGCGCCTGGCAGATGCAGGGCAGCATCTCGCAAGGCAATCGGTGGGGGCTCAGAGGCGTGGAAGACCTGGGAGGCGGCACGACGGCAATCTTCAGGCTCGAGAGCGGCTTTAACGTCAACACCGGCGCGTTGAGTCAAGGCGGCCGGCTGTTCGGCCGGCTGGCCTATGTGGGTCTGTCCGACAACCGCTACGGCACGCTGACGCTCGGGCGGCAGGGCGAAGAAGTGGGCGACTATATCGGCCCGCTGTCCGCCAATGGCATCTTGCCAGGCGGCATTCTGTTTCCGCATCCTGGCGATCTAGACAACAACGGTGTCGATTTTCACCTGCAAAACGCCGTCAAGTACGTGTCGCCGACCATTGCCGGTTTCACGGGTGTCGCCACCTATAGCTTCGGCGGCGTCGCGGGCGATTTTGCACGTTTCGGCGCAAAATCTTTCGCGCTTCAGTACGCAAATGGAAATCTGCAGTTGGTGGGCGCCTACACATCGATCGACCATCCGGCCACCGCCGTATCGGAAGGGGTGTGGACCGCCACCAACACGGTCGACGGCAACTATGGTCTTGCTGCCGGCAGCTACAAAGTGTTTGGCCTCGGCGCCGCCTACGCGTTCGGTGCGGCAAAAATCAGCGCCGACTGGACTCACACACAGTTCGGCGACCTCGACCCTAGCCTGGGCGCGAAAATCAACGGACATGTGACCTTCAATATCGGCGAGGTCGTGGCCAGTTACATGATCACGCCGGCGCTGCAGCTTGGCGTGGCGTACAGCTATACCGAAGGCAACGTCTCCGCAACCGGGCAGGAACCGCACTATCACGAGGTGGATGCGAGTGCGGACTATTTCCTGTCGAAGAGCACCGACGTGTACGGATCGGCAACGTATATGCGCGCCGGAGGCGGCGCGGTCGCCGATCTTGCGCCCGTTTTGCAAGCGTCGAGTTCGGCGAATCAGATCGCGCTGCGGGTGGGGATTCGCAAGAAGTTCTAGTTATCGCGGGGGCTTTGGATCGTTTTCCACGGACCGCGCGAGCGCGAATAACCGCCACAAAATGATGCAACGGTAAATTTGCACTCGTATACTGGCGCCTATATCAGTCAAGGAAACAGTATGCGGCGAGTGATCGTACGGCGGTCGTCAGTGCACGGGAAGGGTGTGTTCGCGATGCGGCCGCTCGCGGCGGGTGAGTGCGTGCTTGAATACCGGGGCGAATTGACGAGCTGGCGGGAAGCCGTGCGCCGGCACCGGCGCGAAGGTGTCGCCGGGCACACGTTTCTGTTTGGTCTGTCGGACGGACGCGTGATCGACGGAAGCCGTGGTGGCAATAGTGCGCGATGGCTGAACCATGCATGTGCGCCGAACTGCGAGACCATCGAAGATGCTGGCCGCATCTTCATTCACACGATCCGGCCGATTGAAGCGGGTGAAGAACTGTTTATCGAGTACCTGCTGACGACCGACGATCCCTCGGACGAGGACGTTCGAGCCCAATACACTTGCCGGTGTGCCGCAGTGGGGTGTCGTCAGTCGATGCTGGCGGCTGTCGCGTGATTCAGCCGGTCCGCCTCGACTCATAACCCAAGAGCGTCGTCGAATTCGGCAACGCGCACATCGTCCATACTGCGACGCCCGATTGAAGGACCTAAACGGGCCGCCTTCCAATCCGCAAGACTGGCACAATCGGGAGGATATTCGATCCGCTTGGGAATCCTCATGCCAGACGCTATGACATCGTCGCCGCCTTCACCCCGCATCGGCCCCCTCTTTGCCTTATTTCCCTTCCTGCGCCCCTATGCCGGCCGCTGGGCGCTCGCGTTCCTCGCGCTGGTGACCTCGGCAGGCGCCACACTGGTGTTGCCGGTGGCGTTCAAATACCTGATCGATCGTGGCTTCGCCGCCGGCGACCGGGGGCACATCGATCGCTATTTCCTCGCGCTATTGGTCGTTTCGCTGGTACTGGCCGGCGCCACGGCGCTGCGCTTCTACCTCGTGTCATGGCTGGGCGAGCGGGTCACGGCCGACTTGCGGCGTGCGGTCTACGATCACGTGCTGCAGATGAGCCCGCAGTTCTTCGAGACCACGCAAACCGGCGAGGTGCTGTCACGGCTCACCGCCGACACCACCTTGATCCAGACGGTGGTGGGCACCAGCCTGTCGCTGGGATTGCGCAACTTCTTCCTGTTGACCGGCGGCGTGGCCATGCTCGCGGTGACGAGCCCGGTGCTGTCCGGCTACATCATCGCGACGCTGGTCGTGGTGGTCGCGCCTATCGTGATCTTCGGCCGGCGCGTGCGGCGGCTCTCGCGCGCGAGCCAGGACAAGATCGCGAACACTAGCGCGCTGGCGGGCGAGGTGCTCAATGCCATGCCGACCGTGCAGTCGTACACGCAGGAACCCTTTGAAACACGCCGGTTTGCCGGCGCGGTGGAGGCGGCCTTCGAGACCGCGCTCACGCGCATTCGCGCGCGCGCCTGGTTGACCGCCGTGGTGATCGTGCTGGTGTTCACCGCCATCGTATTCGTGCTGTGGCTCGGAGCGCAGGCAGTGCTGGCCGGGCGGATGACAGCGGGCCAATTGTCCCAGTTCATCCTCTACGCGGTGTTCACGGCGGGCGCCGTGGGCGCGGTCGCCGAGGTGTGGGGCGATCTGCAGCGCGCTGCCGGCGCCACCGAACGTTTGCTGCAATTGCTGGCGGCACGCTCGCCGGTGGTGGAGGCCGAGACGACGGTCACGCTGCCTGCGCGAGGCGAGGGCATCCGCTTCGACGAGGTCAGCTTCTCGTATCCGTCGCGCCCGGGCATCGCGGCGCTTTCCGCGGTCTCGCTCGATGTCCGTCCGGGCGAACATGTCGCACTGGTCGGCCCGTCCGGCGCGGGCAAGACCACGTTGTTCCAGTTGCTGCTGCGCTTTTACGATCCACAAGCCGGCCGCATTCTGATCAACGGCGTCCCGAACCGTGACGTGCCGCTCGTTGAACTGCGCAAGGAAATCGGCGTGGTGCTGCAGGAATCGGTGATCTTTTCCGGGAGCGTACTCGACAATATCCGCTATGGCGCGCCGGAAGCCACGCTCGCGCAGGTCCAGCGGGCTGCCGATATGGCCGCTGCGGCCGGCTTTATCGAAGAACTACCGCAGGGCTACGACACCTTTCTCGGCGAGCGCGGCGTGCGCCTGTCCGGCGGACAGCGCCAGCGCATTGCGATTGCTCGCGCGATCCTGAAGAATCCGCCCATCCTGCTGCTGGACGAAGCGACCAGTGCACTCGATGCCGCCAGCGAACGGCTGGTGCAAAAGGCGCTGGACAATGCCGCGCAGAATCGCACCACACTCGTCATTGCGCACCGCCTCGCGACCGTCCAGCAGGCCGATCGCATTGTCGTGCTTGAACAGGGGCGTATCGTCGCGCAGGGTCGTCACGCGGAGCTCCTGCTGAGCTCGCCGCTCTATGCTCAGCTCGCTGCGTTGCAGTTCGGCGAGCAGTTGGGGCAAACGGCGCAGCGCGGCGCCGTGAGCGATCCTATTGGTTCGACGTAAGGTCGACGCAAGCTCGGCAAAGGGCGCAAAACCGGCCGCACGGGCGGCCAGGATCAACGACCACGGCTAATGATCGAACGCGCGCCGTCCGTGACAGCGTCCGTGCAATGACAGCACGCGACTCACAGCTTGCGGCCCGCTTTCTTTTTCTGGTCGTACAGCAAAGCGCCGGTTTCAACCGGAATGAACGGGGCCTGAAAATGATCGATCAGAAAATCGATGAATGCCCGGGCGCGTGCCGTCTGGTTTCGCTGGCTGGGATAGTAGACAAACAGATCGGCCGACGGCAGTACCGTATTGGGTAAAACCAGTTTTAGCCGGCCGCTTTGAACGTACTTCGCCAGATCCCATTCGGAACGAATCAATATCCCATGTCCGTCGAGCGCCCACCGCAGCACGATATCGCCATCGTTGCTCGAAAGCGCGCCTTTGACCTTCAACGCTTCGGTGTGGTCCCCCTGCATATACCGCCACACGCCATAAGCATCATCGTTCTGGCGATGAATGATGCAACGGTGCCGAACCAGATCCTCTATGCGCTCCGGTGTCCCAAATCGTTCGAGGTATTTCGGGGAGGCGCAAAGAAACCGGCGATTGCTCATGATGCGCCGGGCGCTAAGCCGGCTGTCAGGAAGCGTTCCAAAACGGATCGCCATGTCGAACGCTTCCTCGACCAGATCGATGGGCCGGTCCGTCACTTCAAACTGGATCTCCACGTTGGGAAAGCGCTTCGCGAATTCGGACACGAGTGGCGCGATGGCCGTGCGCCCGAAACCGAGCGTCGCATTGACGCGTAACAGTCCATGGGGATCGGATCGCGCCCCCGATATCTCGTCCTCCATCTGCCGGACTTGCCCGACGATCTGTGTTGCGTAGCGCAGGTAGGTCTCGCCCTCCGGCGTCAGGCTGACACTGCGCGTTGTCCTGTTGACCAACCGCGCCCCCAGTTTTTGTTCCATCAGCCCAAGGCGTTTGGTCGCGGCCGGCGGCGTGAGATCGAGCGCGCGCGCCGCCCCCGACAAGCTTTTGAGTTTGGCGAGGAGGATGAAAAACTCGAAGTCGGATGCCGAGTCAGTTGTCACTTTGGCTGTTCACCTAAAGTAAAAAATGAAATGAATCTAAGCGAATTCTAACGCCTCATTTCGCGGATAACCTAGTTTCCATTGCAGCCAGACGCATGCGATACGTGCCCAAAACTCAGGAGACACCGTCATGAGAATCGTTGAAATCCGCGAAAAGACCATTCCGATCAGCTCCCCGATCCGCAATGCCTACATTGACTTCAGCAAGATGACGCTGAGTCTCGTCGCCGTGGTGACGGACGTCATCCGCGACGGCAAGCCGGTGGTGGGTTACGGCTTCAATTCAAACGGCCGCTACGGCCAGGGCAAGCTGATGCGCGAGCGCTTCATTCCCCGCGTTCTCGAAGCCGACCCCGCCACGCTCGTCAACGACGCCGGCGATAACCTCGATCCGCACAAGATCTGGGCGACCATGTTCATGAACGAAAAGCCGGGCGGCCACGGCGAGCGCTCGGTCGCGATCGGCACCATCGACATGGCGATCTGGGATGCGGTGGCGAAGATCGAAGGCAAGCCGCTGTTCCAGTTGCTGGCCGACCGCTACGGTGATGGTCAGCCCGATCGCAAGATTTTCGTGTACGCGGCCGGTGGCTACTACTACCCGGGCCAGGACCACGGGAAGCTGAAAGACGAAATGCGCAGCTATATCGACCGCGGCTATACGGTCGTGAAGAAGAAGATCGGCGGCGCTTCGCTCGACGAAGATCTGCGCCGCATCGACTCGATTCTGAGCGTGCTGGGCGACGGACAAAAACTCGCTGTCGACGCCAACGGCCGTTTCGACCTCGACACGGCGATCCAGTACGCGAAGGCACTCTCGCAATACGACCTGTTCTGGTACGAAGAGCCGGGCGACCCGCTCGATTACGAATTGCAGGCCACGCTGCGCAACTACTACGACAAGCCGATGGCGACCGGCGAAGACCTGTTCTCGATGCAGGATGCCCGCAACCTGATCCGTTACGGCGGCATGCGCCCGGATCGCGACTGGTTGCAATTCGACTGCGCGCTGAGCTACGGCCTCGTCGAGTATCTGCGCACGCTGGACATGCTGCGCCAGCACGGCTGGTCACCGAGCCGCTGCATTCCGCACGGCGGCCATCAGATGTCGTTGAACATCGCGGCCGGACTTGGCCTCGGCGGCAACGAATCCTATCCCGACCTGTTCCAGCCTTACGGCGGCTTCCCCGACGGCGTGAAGGTGGAAAACGGCTTCATCACGATGCCTGATCTGCCGGGCATCGGCTTCGAAGGAAAAGCCGATCTCTTCGTCGAGATGCAAAAGCTGTCCGCATAAGCCGTAGTCCGACAAAACGCGCCGACAACAAGCGTCGGCGTAGCGTTGATAAAAATAGACAAAGAACGCTGGCGAAATCGGTTCGTACTCTCCCCAACGGTAAATCCCGCTGCCGGGAGTACGAATCTGACTTTCATTAGAAGATGCCACGCATAGGAGACAGTCATGCGGGTTTCAAAGATCGGAAAATCTCTTTCCAAGCTCTACGTACAGGTTCTGATTGGCATTATTGCCGGTGTCCTCGTCGGGCATTTCTACCCTGACTTCGGTTCTCAACTCAAACCACTCGGAGACCTGTTCATCAAACTGATCCGGATGCTGCTCGCTCCGATCATTTTTGCATCCGTTGTGGTCGGCATTGCCCGCATGACAGACCTTCATGAGGCCGGCCGCGTCGGCGTCAAGGCGGTCGTCTACTTCGAAATTGCATCGACGATCGCGCTCGCTGTCGGGCTTGTCATCGTGAACGTCATCAAGCCGGGCAGCGGTATGAACATCGACCCCGCGCATATCGACAGTTCAGCGATTTCTACCTACACTCATGCGGCGCAACAGCACGGGATGCTCGACTTCTTCATGAGCATCGTTCCGAACAGCATTGTCGGCGCGTTCGCGAATGGGGATATCCTGCCGATCATCTTCTTCTCGCTTCTGTTTGCCATCGCGCTCGCCAGGCTGGGGCCTCGCACCGCGCCGTTCGTCGATATGCTCGACATGTTCCTCCAGGGCATGTTCGGCGTCGTGCGAATCGTCATGTATGTCGCGCCCATCGGTGCCTTTGGCGGCATGGCATTCACCATCGCGAAGTACGGAATCGGCACGCTGGCGTCGTTCGGCCAACTGATGCTGTGCCTCTACCTGACCTCGATTTTCTTCGTCGTCGTGGTGCTGGGTCTGGTGATGCGGATGAGCGGGCTGTCGCTGTGGAAGTATCTCCGCTACATCAAGGACGAAATCTTCATTACCCTCGGCACCGCTTCGACTGAAGCAGTACTCCCGCAGATGCTCATCAAGATGGAGAAGCTGGGGTGCTCACGGCCCGTGGTCGGGATGGTGTTGCCCACCGGCTATACCTTCAATGCCGACGGTACGGCGATCTACCTGACCATGGCCTCGATGTTCGTCGCGCAAGCGATGAATATCCACCTGTCGATCTGGGACCAGTTGCTGCTGCTCGGCGTGCTGTTGCTGACATCCAAGGGGTCTGCGGGTGTGGCCGGAGCCGGATTCGTCGCGCTGGCTGCCACGCTGGCCTCGATGCACAAAATCCCCGTGTCTGGACTGGTGCTGCTGCTAGGTGTCGATCGCTTTCTCAACGAGGCTCGTGCGGTCACGAATCTGATCGGCAACGGGGTGGCGACCATTGTGGTAGCTCGATGGGAAGGGGCGCTGGATATGAACAAGGCCCGCGCGATGCTCGACCGTACCGACACGAGCATCGATGTATTGGAGTCCGCCGACAGCGTGGCGCCGCCAGATCGGACGCCTTCGAAAGACGCCATGATCCGGTCTCACATCCACTGAGCCATTCAGTCAACTTGCCGACAGGTTCAAGCGGGCTCGTGCAGAATCGACGGATCGAATGGCGCCATCCTGCGCAGCGCGAGACGAAAGTCGCGCGCGATCGACGAGAGCGCGGCATCGCGCCTTCGAATCAGACCGATGGTTCGCGCGACCGTCGGATCAACCAGAGGCCGGATCGCGATGCGCGCGTGCGCGTCGCGCGGCGCCGCGCAACGCGGAATGATGGAGATGCCGAGTCCCGCTTCGACGAGCCCCAATGAAGTGGTCAGATGCTCGATCTCGATCAGCCGGTCAGGGCGCCAGTCGATATCCCTGAGCGCGGCGTCGAGCATGCGCCGGTTGCCGCTTGAGGTGCCGGAAACGATCAGCGGCCACGGCCGCAACTCAGGCCACGTCACGTGCTCGCTCGCGGCGAGCGGATGATCCGCGGGACAGGCCAGCACGTACGGATCCACAAGCAGTTCGTCGATTTCAAGCTCCGGCGATTCGTTCACCAGAAACGCAATGCCGAATTCCGCCTCGCCGAGCGCCACACGCTGCACGACCGTGGCGAGGTTGGCCTCGATGAGCCTGAGCCGTACTTCAGGACGCCGCTTGTGATAAGTGCTGACGATTTTCGGCAGCATGAATTTGGCTACGGTCGGAATGCACGCGATGGTCAACTGACCGCTACGGATACGCGTCGCTTCGCTCACGAGTTCGAGCGATGCATCGAGCTCACGCAACACACCCTGCGCGCGCGGCAACAGCAGTTCGCCCGAACTGGTGAGCGCGACGGTACGTGTGGTGCGTTCGAACAGCATGGCGTCGAGCGCTTCCTCGAGCCGTTTGATGCGCCGCGTCAAAGCGGACGCGGACAGGTTCAGTTCGATCGCCGCGTCGTTGAACGACGCGTGCGACGCGACCGCAACGAAAGCCCGCAATGCGTCGAGATCGACACCCGGAAAACGGTTCATCTGCACCCCGCTGACTCTTGCATGTGACGCAATAATAATCACGTCGCGTGCAATTCACAAACGCGTTCGGGCTGCGGATACTGAAGGCACGACATTTTCGTGCAACCCAATCCGCGCGATTGCCACCCAGAACGGAAACGATGAATCAACACAACGACGTAGGCGCAAACCCTTATACCGGCGGCGTGGCCGCATTCGTCGCGGGCTTGCGCTATGAGGCGATACCGGACGAGGTGCGCGCGCGCATCAAACTGCTGATTCTCGATTCGCTCGGCTGCGCCCTTTTCGGCGCCGGGTTGCCGTGGAGCCGCATTCTTGCGGATACCTTGCAGCGCGTAGATAGCACGCCGGGTTGCCGCGTGTGGGGCATGCCGTTGCGTTTGTCCGCGCCGCACGCGGCGCTCGTCAACGGCACCTTGATCCAGAGTTTCGAACTCGACGACGTGCATCGCGTCGGCGTGCTCCATGTCGGGGCGGTGACCTTGCCGACCGTGCTCGCCGTCGCCGAACTGCTGTCCGTCGGCGCGCCGATGTCAGGCCGCGATTTCCTGCGTGCCTGCGTGGCGGGCTATGAGGTCGGCCCACGCGTGGGCATGTGCATGGGACCGGAGCACATCGCGCAAGGCTGGCATTCGGGCGCGACGGTCGGCGTATTCTCGGCCGCGGCGGGTGCGGCAGCCGCGTTGCGGCTCGATGTGGAACAGACGGTGCACGCGCTCGGCATCGGCGGCACGCAGGCGGCGGGGCTGATGGCCGCGCAGTTCGGCGCGATGGTCAAGCGCATGCATGCAGGCCGGGCCGCGCAAAGCGGCCTGTACGGCGCGATGCTCGCGCAAAACGGTTTCACGGGTATCGTCGACGTGTTTGAAAACCCGTACGGCGGCTTTTGCAGCACGTTCTCGCGTTCGTCGGACCGCTTCGATCTCACGCAGCTCGTGGATGGCCTCGGCGAGCGCTTCGAGACCATGCGCATCGCACTGAAGTTCTACTCCTGCGTGGGCAGCAATCACACCACCCTCGACGCGATCCGCGCGATGCAGGCGCGTCATCCATTCGGTCCGGACGATATCGAGCAGATCGTCGTGCACGGTTCGCGTGTGACGGTCGATCACGTGGGCTGGAAATACGTGCCGCAGGGGCTGACCTCCGCGCAGCTCAACCTGCCGTATTGCGTCGCGACGCTGCTGCTCGAAGGCGACGTCTTCGTCGACCAGTTCAGCGAGGACAAGGTCGCGGACCCGCAGCGCATGGCACTGGCCGATCGCGTGCAGGTGGTCGAGGATCCGTCGATTACCGCGCGCGGTTCCATGCTGCGGCATATGGTGCGCGTCGAGGTGCTGTTGCGCGACGGCACGCGGCTCGAAGAAACGGTCGAGGCGCAGCGCGGCAGCGAACACGCGTTTGCGAGCGAAGCGGATATCGTCGGCAAGATGAGAAAGCTCGCCGCGCATCGGATCGACGCACGGCAGATCGCGCGCATCGTCGACTGGGTGATGCACGCCGAAGATCAGCCGGACGCCAGAGAACTCGCGCGGCTTCTCGCGAGCGCCCCCTGAGGAGCCATCGTGGCCGCGACTGCGCACACACTCCCGTTGTCCGCCACGCCCGCCGCGCGGCGCGAACGGTTGCGCTCGATTATCGGCGGCAGTGCCGGCAACGTGATCGAGTGGTACGACTTTCTGGCGTATTCGATCTTCTCGATCTATTTCAGCAAGGCTTTTTTCCCGGGCGGCAATCAGACCGCGCAACTCCTGAATGCGGCGGCCGTCGCGGCGATCGGTTATGTCGTGCGCCCGCTCGGCAGCTGGGCCATCGGCGCGCTCGCCGACCGGCGCGGGCGGCGCGTGGCGTTGAGCGTATCGGTGGCGATGATGAGCGTCGGCTCGCTGATCATTGCGTTGACGCCGACGTATGCGTCGATCGGCGTGGCCGCTCCCGCCGTGTTGGTCTGCGCGCGTCTGCTGCAAGGCTTCAGCATGGGCGGCGAAGCGGGCACGAGCGCGACGTATCTGAGCGAAATGGCGCCGACGGGCCGGCGCGGCTTCTTTGTCGGCTTCGTCCAGGTGACGGTGGTGATGGGGCAACTGGTGGCGCTCGCGCTGATGCTCGTGCTGCAACGGTTCGTGTTGACGCCCACGCAACTCGAACAGTGGGGATGGCGGATTCCATTTGCGATCGGCGGCGCGCTGGCCGTCTTCGCGCTGTATCTGCGGCGCGGCATTGCGGAGACCGACGCATTCGAGCGTGAAGGCGGTGCCGGCCTGCGGAAGCAGACGGAGCGGGGCAGTCTGCTGGTGCTGCTGATCCAGCATCGGCGTCAGACGCTGTGGACGATCGGCATCAGCATCGGCGGCACCGTTGCGTTCTACACGTTCACGATCTATCTGCAGAAGTTCATGGTCAACACGACGGGCTTCAGCCGCGACACGGCAACGCTGATCGCAACCGTGGCGCTCGTCATTTACATGGGTTTTCAGCCGCTTTTCGGCCTGTTGTCCGATCTGATCGGACGGCGTCCGGTCATGATGATCTTCGGTGTCGGCGGCACGTTCCTGACGGTGCCTCTGATGCATGCTTTGGGCGCGACTCATAGCGCGCTCACCGCTTTCGCATTGAACCTTGCTGCGCTCGGCATTCTCAGCGGCTTCTCGTCGATTCATTGGCTCGTCAAGTCGGAGCTTTTTCCCGCGAGGGTTCGCGCGCTCGGCGTTGGCCTGCCGTTCGCGATCGTGTCGTCGGTGATGGGCGGCACCACCGAATATCTCGCGTTGCGCTTCAAGCACGCGGGCCACGAATCATGGTTCTTCTATTACGTCAGCGCGTGCGCGGCAGTGTCGCTGCTCACATACGTGTTGATGCCCGAGACGCGCCACCGGTCGGTGATCGACGAAGAAGCGCGCCAGTAATGTGGTCACTGAGGTGGTCACCTCAGTGGTCACCACGCTGATCACCAAGATCAACGGAGACGCTTTCATGCAGCCGGCTTCATTCGCTGGACGCACCGCTGCGCAATTGTTGTCGGAGTACGCGCTCAGCGTGCGCTTCGAGCACTTGCCCGCCGACATCGTGCGGCTTGCCAAAGACTGCCTGATCGACGCGATCGGCGCGGCGTTGTACGGACAGGAGGTGGAAGCCGGCAAGGCCGCGCTGCGCTATGTCAGCCATGCGGCCGCGGGTCCGTGTGCGATTCCTGGCACGAGCCGGCGCGTCGCGCCGGAGGCGGCGGCGTTTGCGGGCGGCGTGCTGGTCCACGCGGCGGAACTCGATAGCTTGCGGCAGCCTGGCGCCGGCGTTCATCCCGGCGCGACGCTGGTGCCGGTTGCGCTTGCCGCCGCGCAGGTTTATGGCGCATCGGGACGCGAAGTGCTGGCGGCGCTCGTCGCCGGTATCGAGGTGCTATTCCGGATCGGCACGGCGACGAAACACTCGGCCGAAGCACGCGGCTTTCATGCGCCGGGTTTGACGGGACCGTTCGGCGCCGCGATCGTAGCGGGCAAGCTGGCCGGCGTCGATGCGGATACATTGAGTCGCGCGTTGGGCATTGCGGGCTCGTTGAGCGGCGGATTGCTCGAATTCGCTAAGTCCGGCGATGGTGGTCTCGTCAAACGCATCCACCTGGGGCGCGCGGCGCAATCGGGCATCGTCGCCGTGCAACTGGCTCAAGCGGGGTTCGACGGGCCGTCGACGGTGCTCGAAGGGCGCTACGGTTTTCTGGAGGCGTATTGCGAGGCCTCGGACGCGGCGCGTCTGACCGCTGGTTTAGGCGCGCACTATGAAACGCCGACGCTGTGCCTGAAGCGCTACGCGTGTCACATCGTGGCGCACACACCGGTCTACGCCGCGCAGCAACTGCGCGCCGCGTACGATATCGACGCGCGCCGCATCATCGCGATCCGGATCGAGGGCGCGCCGCGTCTTGCCGCGAATCACGATATCAAGCTGCCCGCCAATCAGGTGCTCGCTCAATACAGCGTGCCGGTGTGCGTGGCGGCGGCGCTGCTGCACGATGCCGACGATCCGTCGACCTTCGGCGACCACCTGTTGCAAGACGAAGCCATCCGCGAACTCGCGCAGCGCGTGACGCTCGTCGCGACCGACGCCACCGGCCTCGCCACCGTCACACGCATCACGCTCGATAACGGCACGACCTACGAATTGGCGCAGACGGACTTCCCGGGCTGTCCGTCGACGCCGTTCACACCGGCCCAATCGCGCGCCAAGTTCATGCGGATGACGAAGCGGCTGGGCGCAGCGGCGCACGCGTTGTTCGAGCAGTTGGACCGGGTGGAAGACGAAGCGGATCTGCACTGGCTCGACGCGATGTCTGCTTCATCGACCGATCCATTGCACAGATCGCCGCCAGATCTTTCGCTTGTACAAGGAGACCGCTGATGAGCATCGCGAAGACGCTGGGCGAACGCATCGCCGCGTTCACTTCCGCCGACGTGCCCGACGAAGCGTTGCGCTGGGCGCGCATCGGCATCATCGATACGATCGGCGTGACGCTGGCGGGTTCGGCGGAACCCTGCGCGCGGATTGCGCGGACCGTGGCGGCGCCTTCCAACGGAGCCGCGCTCGTGGTCGGCACGCGCGAGCGGATGAAGCCCAGCGACGCAGCGCTCGTCAACGGCACGGCCGCGCATGCGCTCGACTTCGACGATTGCAGCAATACACTCGGCGGTCATCCATCCGCACCGATCCTGCCGGCGCTCTTCGCGCTCGCCGAAGAGGGGCACGCGAGCGGGCGACGCCTCGTCACCGCTTACGTGGCGGGTTTTGAAGCGCAGGCGCGCATTGCGCATGCCGTCAATTTTCATCACTACGACAAAGGCTGGCATCCAACGGCGACGCTCGGCGTATTCGGCGCGTGTGCTGCGTCGGCGCATCTGCTCGAACTGGATGCGGCGCACACGGCGACCGCGTTGTCGATTGCCGCGTCGTTCGCTTCCGGCATCAAGGCCAATTTCGGCACCATGACGAAGCCGTTGCACGTCGGTCATGCGTCGCGCAATGGCTTGATCGCGACGCTGCTGGCGCGCGAGGGTTTCAGCGCTGGCGACGAAACCTTCGAACATCGACAGGGCTTTTTCAACGTCTACAACGGTGTGGGCCATTACGACGCCGAAGCGGCGCTGACGCATTGGGCCGATCCACTCGACATCGTCGAACCCGGTATTGCGATCAAGCAGTACCCATGCTGCGGCAGCACGCACCCGGCGATCGACGCGATGTTGATGCTCGTCGGCGAATACGGACTGAAGCCGGACGATGTCGAATCGGTTGTGTCGTGGACGCATCCGCGGCGCCTTCAGCATACGAACCGCCCGCAACCGGCCAGTGCGCTCGATGCAAAATTCAGCGTGCAGTACTGCGTGGCGCGCGCGCTGGCGCAGGGGCGCGTGGTGTTGTCCGATTTCGAAGGCGACGCATACGCCGACCCCGCGATTCGCGCGCTCATGTCGAAGATCGTCGCTGAGCCGGATCCTTTGGCGGACCAGCAAGCGGATCATTTCGGGGCAGAAGTTGTCGTTCAGTTGCGCGACGGCCGACGTGTGTCGAAACGCGTCGCGCGCGCGGCGGGCCGCACGTCGGCCAATCCGTTGCCGGATGCACGGATCGAAGCGAAGTTTCTCGACTGCGCGAATCACGTATTGACGCCCGATGCGAGCCGCGACGCGTTGGGCATGTTGTGGCGCATCGACGGTATTGAAGACATCAGCACGGTGACTGGTTTATTCGAAGCAGGTTTGCGGCACTGACGCAGTTGTCGGGCCGCGTTGGATAGATTCATACGAACGAGCAGGAAAATCGCGCGGCTATGACCGCCGGACAGCTTTGCATGGGACCGGAGTAAGTGCTAAAGCACTAACTCCGGTCGACAAAGGAGACAGGCATGAACGACTCACTCGTCGCCGCGCGCGTCGACCGTTTGCCGAACTCGCGGATGCATCGCGAATGGATGTTCCTGTTCGCGATTCCGCTCTTTTTCGATAGCTGCGATATCAACACGTTCGCGTCGGCGGCGCCCGCGCTGATCCGGCATTGGCATATCGCGATTAACGAAATCGCGCTGATCACGTCCGCGAGTTTCATCGGCATGTTCTTCGGCGCGACGCTCGGCGGTTTGCTGTCCGACCGGCTCGGGCGCAAACGCTCGCTGATGCTGTTCGTGCTGATCTCGTCGCTCGGTTCGCTAGCAACGGCGGTCGTACCGAGCGTCCCGTATCTGTTCGCCGCGCGGGTCGTCACCGGGTTCGGCATTTCCGCGGGCATGGTGACGGTGATGACCTATATCGCCGAACTCTTTCCGGCGCGCTCGCGCGGCACCTGGCAGTCGTGGGCCATGGTCATCAACCTGTGCGCGATTCCGCTGACCAACTTCGTCGCGCGCCTGCTCGTGCCGTTCGGACCGGACGGCTGGCGCTGGGTCTTCGTGTGGGGCGCGCTTGGCATTGCGTTTCCGCTGATCGCAAAGCGGCTTCCAGAGTCGCCACGCTGGAGCGCGCGAGCAGGACGCTTCGACGAGGCCGAAGCCGCGCTCTCGGCGATGGAGGCAAGGAGCATCGCCGAAGGTAACGTGCTGAGCTCGCCCGAGGTCGTCGTGCGGCCGCCCGAAGCGCGCGAGCCATGGATGACGATGTTCAATAGCGTCTACCGCCGGCGCACGCTCACGCTCTGCGCGATCTGGCTGCTGCAGACGATCGGCTTCTACGGCTTTGAGGCATGGGTGCCGACCTTGCTGGTGCATCATGGCATCACGATTGCACGCAGCCTCACGTATTTCACGCTGATCAACGTGGGTGCGCCGCTTGGCGCATTGCTCGCGGTCTATCCCGCCGACCGTTTCGAACGCAAGCATCTGATCGCGCTCGTTGCGCTCTTGATCGCGGGATTCGGCCTGCTATACGGGCTGAGCTTCACGCCGGTACTGATCGTGACGTTCGGATTTGCGGTCGGCATGCTGACGCAGACCTTTGCGACGCTGCTCTATTCGTACACGCCCGAACAGTTTCCGACCGGCGTGCGCAATAGCGCAACGGGTCTCACGTATGGCGCGGGCCGGATCGCGAATGTCGCGAATGCCTTCGTGATCGCGGCGATCTACACGAACTACGGCTATGTGACCGTGTTCATGTATATCGCGGGCGCATGGTTCCTGACTGCGTTGATCACGCTCGTCTTCGGCCCGCGGACCACCGGCCGCAGCCTCGAAACACTGAACCCGGTCGTGGATGAAGTGGACGCGGCGTCACTGACACCGCTCGCTGAATACCCACGACGCTAGATCACACTGGAACTGGAGAGCCAACTGATGACCCTCGACGAACTCAACGATATCGACGTGCTAGTAATCGGCGCGGGAAACGCCGCGGCCAATGCGGCACTCGCCGCACGCGAAGGCGGCGCGAAGCGCATCGCACTGCTCGAAAGCGCACCGGAGGAAGCGCGCGGCGGCAACTCCGCGTTCACGGGCGGCGCGTTCCGCTTCGTCTACGATTCCGTCGACGACCTGTTGAAGCTCGCGCCGGATATCGCGGAACTGGACCTGCCGAATATCGATTTCGGCACCTACACGCGCGAGCAGTACTTCGACGATATCGGCCGGCTAACCGAGTTCCGCGCCGACCCGGAGCTGACCGACGTACTGATTGGCAACAGCTACGACGCCGCGCTGTGGCTCAAGCGGCATGGCGTGCGATTCCAGCCGGCGCTGGGGCGGCAGGCGTTTCGTGTCGAAGGCAAATTCCGTTTCTGGGGCGGTCTCGCCTGCCACATTCTGGGTGGCGGCACGCATCTGGTCGAAACGCTGCATCATGCGCTGAAGGACGCGGGAATCGGCGTGCTCTATCGCACGCAGGCAATGGGCCTGCTGCATGGCGACGGGCGTATCGAAGGTGTGCGCGCCATGCATGAGGGGCGGCAGGTCGACATCCGCGCGAAAGCGGTGGTGCTCGCATGCGGCGGTTTCGAGTCGAGCGCGGAGATGCGTGCGCGCTATCTCGGGCCGAACTGGGACCTGGCAAAAGTGCGTGGCACACGCTACAACACCGGCTGGGGCCACAAGATGGCGATGGAAATCGGCGCGGCGGTGACGGGGCATTGGTCCGGCGCGCATGCGGTGCAATGGGACATGAATGCGCCCGAGTACGGCGATCTGACGATTGGCGATCGCTTCCAGAAACACAACTACCCGTTCGGGATTCTGGTGAACGCGAAGGGCGAGCGTTTTCTCGACGAGGGGCTCGACTTTCACAGTTTCACCTACGCGAAATATGGGCATGAAGTATTGCGCCAGCCGGGCCTTTTCGCGTGGCAGATCTTCGATCAGAAAGTCGTCAAGCTGCTGCGCGACGAGTACAGGATTGCGCGCATCACCAAAGAGACGGCGAACACGCTCGAAGAACTGGCGCCGAAACTCACGGGCGTCGATCCAGAAGGTTTTCTGCGTACCGTGCGCGCGTATAACGAGGCGCCGCGGCCCGATGTGTCGTTCAATCCGAACATCCACGACGGCCTGCGCACGAGTGGACTCGGCATCGACAAAACCAACTGGGCCAATCGGCTCGACACGCCGCCTTTTGAAGCCTATGGCGTGACCACGGGCGTGACTTTTACGTTCGGTGGACTGAAGGTGTCGACGGAGGCCGAGGTGCTCGACACGTCGGGTACGCCGATTCGAGGGCTGTTCGCGGCGGGCGAGATTGTCGGCGGTCTTTACTATCACAACTACGGCAGCGGCACGGGGCTCGTCGCCGGCGTGGTGTTCGGGCGGCGCGCCGGGGCAGGCGCGGCGCGGCTGGTTGCACGCTGATTCGGACGCTAACGGGAACGCTCGGGGACTCATTACGATGCTGCTTATCGATAACGACTGTGTCGCGCGCGTGCTGACGATGCGCGATTGCATCGACGTGCAGGAACGCGCGTTTGCCGGATTGCCGGGTGGCGCGTCGATTGGGCGTCCACGTATCGACACCTATGTGCCGACGCAGCGCGACGACAGCTATTACCGTTTCGGCTCGGTGGATGGCGCGACCGACGGCATTCTGGCGGTGCGTCTGAAATCGGACGTGATGGTGTGGCCGCGTGACGCCGACGGCCGCGCGGGCAGCGAGCAGAAGTACTGCGTCGAGCCGGGCACGTATTGCGGGCTGGTGATGCTGTTCAGTGCCGAGAACGGCAAGCCGCTCGCGATGCTCAACGACGGCCACCTGCAACACATGCGCGTGGGCGGCGCGGCAGGACTCGGCACGCGGCTGCTTGCGCGTGAGGACGCGCATACCATCGGCATGATCGGCTCGGGCGGCATGGCCGAAACGTTTCTCGAGGCGCTGGTGGCGGTGCGCGAGATTCGGCGCGTGCGCGTCTTCAGCCGTCGCGAGGCGAACCGTTTGCGATTTGCGCGGGACATGGCGGCGAAACTCGGGGTCGAAGTCGAAGCTGTCGGCTCCGCCGAAGAGGCGGTGCGCGGCGCCGACATTGTCGCCACCTGCACCGACAGCATGACGCCCGTCATCGACGCCAACTGGCTGGAACCGGGCATGCACGTGGTGGCGCTCACGCCGCGTGAATTCGACACCAGGGTCGCAAACCGCTTCGACGTGTGCATCGCGCAAGGCCGTGAACGCTTGCCGATGGAGGAGAGTGAACGCTTCAGCCAGCGCGTGTCGGGCAGCCCGAATGCGTTTATCGGCGGAAGCGGCGAGGAGCGGGCGCGTTTGCCCGTGTCACGCGGGGAAAGAGTGGATACAACCGGCTGGCCGGTTTACACCGACGTGATAACCGGCCGCGCGCCGGGCCGCACGGATGCCCGGCAGATCACCTTCTATTACACGGTGGGCAACTGGGGCGTGCAGTTTGCGGCGGTGGGCGGGCATGTGTATCGGGAAGCGGCGCGGCTGAGCCTTGGCATTGCGTTGCCGGAGCACTATTTCCTGCAGTCTATTAGAAATTGAATACAGGGTGCGTGGGCCTGCACGTGGACCGCGCGCAACCTGCACGAATCAAAGCGTAAGACATGATGCGGCGCCCATGTCAGAGATCGTGACTTCTTCCTTCCGGCGGGATTGTGTGACGACGCCGCTCCAGTGCTTCAACTGGTCGAGTGTAAGCTCCCCGAGTGCATCGATGAACGGCGCTGACGCGTTCACGCAATCGATCCGATGGAACTCCCTGCCGCCCCATTTGAGGAACGTGTCCCGCCCTTCAACGCCGATTTCATCGACGGTTTCGATACAGTCGGCAGTAAAGCCCGGGCAAAAGACATCTACGCGATGCGTGCCGGACGCGCCGAGTTCAGCCAGTGTTTCCGCGGTATGTGGTCCGATCCACTCCTGTCTTCCGAACTCCGACTGGAACGTCACTCTGCAGTGGTGTGCGTCAAGGCTCAACGCCTCGGCAAGCAGTGCGCCCGTCTCGAGGCATTGCGCGTGGTAAGGATCGCCACGCTCGATAGCGCGTTGCGGTAAGCCGTGAAAGCTCAGAAGCATTTGATCGCCGCGGCTGAAGTCGGGGCGTCCGTGCACATACCAGTGCCGCCGTACGGTGTCGGCGAGCGCGGAAATATAGCGTGAATCTGCAAAGTACTGTTTGATGAAACGCACCTCCGGTTGATTGCGGATCTGTGCGAACGCGGAGGCCACCTTGTCGAAGGCAGTGGCGGTGGTCGATGCCGCGTACTGCGGATACATCGGCAAGATCACAATGCGATCGCAGCCCTGCCGGATCAGCCGATCGAGTTCTCCCGCGATGCTCGGCGTGCCGTAACGCATCGCGTAAGCGACGTGCACCTGCTGTCCACGCTCGGTCAGCCATCTTCGAAGTGCGGTGGCCTGCTGTTCGGTATGCACGCGGAGCGGCGATCCGTCGGGCATCCAGATGGATTCATATCGGCGCGCCGCCGCGTGACTCCTGAATGGAAGCACGAGGCCGCGAAGAATGGGCTGCCAAAGCCATTGCGGCATTTCGATCACGCGCGGGTCGGAGAGGAACTCCGCAAGATAACGATGTACTTCACGCGCAGTGGGTGCGTCTGGTGTACCGAGGTTGATCAGCAAAACTGCCGCGCGAGGCATTGAAACGGCCGGGGACGTTTTCCGAATAGAGATGTCAGCATACATTTCGCGTCACCTAAAGGTTGGCCCTCGGATCTATTTGAGGGTTGGGCGATGTCATCGATTTGCGATTCACCCTGTGGACCAATCATCGCCAATTCCGCGCTTCGGGTCCAAGTCGTATTTTCTAGCGCTTCCATAAGTCGCGACTATCGGCTACGTGAGATGGTCCGCAGGCGTGCTGGCAGTTTTCCCACGTAGATTGTCCTTATTCGACGTATGAGCTGGCATCGGGGACTTAGTATTCTGTTATCCAATCAGTAAATAATTCCAAACATGGCAGATGCACAGCGCTGCTATTCTTGAATCGTCAAACGATGGTTGCGATTCGCAACTGTTTGCATCGGTTTTCATCACCCCAATGCGAGGATAGGAACATGAATATGAAGAGGAAGTTGACTACGGTTTTTGGCGCACCTGTTGCCGACAATCAGAACATTCAGACCGCGGGTCCGAACGGCCCGGCGTTGTTGCAAGATGTGTGGCTCCTCGAAAAACTGGCGCACTTCGATCGTGAAGTCATTCCGGAGCGGAGGATGCATGCGAAGGGTTCAGGCGCATTCGGCACGTTCACTGTGACGCACGACATCACGAAATATACGCGCGCAAAGATTTTCTCGAAGATCGGCAAGAGCACGGAAATGTTCGCGCGCTTCTCGACGGTTGCCGGCGAACGCGGTGCGGCCGACGCCGAACGCGACATTCGCGGCTTTGCACTGAAGTTCTATACCGAAGAAGGCAACTGGGACATTGTCGGCAATAACACGCCGGTGTTCTTCTTTCGCGACCCGTTGAAGTTCCCGGACCTGAACCATGCGATCAAGCGCGATCCTCGGACGGGCATGCGTAGCGCACAGAATCAATGGGATTTCTGGACCCAGCTTCCCGAGGCGTTGCATCAGATCACGATCATCATGAGCGATCGCGGCCTGCCGAGTTCTTTCCGTCATATGCACGGCTTTGGGAGCCACACGTATAGCTTTATCAACGCGGCAAATGAACGCTTCTGGGTCAAGTTTCATTTCCGTACGCAGCAAGGTATCAAGAATCTGACGGACGCTGAGGCCGAGACGTTGGTTGGCCGGGATCGCGAATCACATCAGCGCGATCTGTATGAGAGCATCGAGCGCAAAGATTTCCCGCGCTGGACGCTGTTCGTGCAGATCATGCCCGAGAAGGAAGCGGGTTCGTACCGCATCAATCCGTTCGACCTCACGAAGGTATGGCCGAAGTCTGATTATCCGTTGATCGAAGTTGGCGAGATGGAACTCAATCGAAACGCCGACAACCATTTTGCGGATGTCGAGCAGGCTGCATTCGCGCCGTCGAACATCGTACCGGGAATCGGCTTCTCGCCAGACCGGATGCTGCAAGGGCGACTCTTCTCTTACGGGGATACGCAGCGTTATCGTCTGGGCGTCAACTATGCGCAGATTCCGGTGAATGCGCCGAGGGGAGCGAGCTATGTCAATAGCTATCACCGTGATGGTCAAGGACGTACTGACGGTAACCAGGGTGGCACGATCTCCTACGAACCGAATACGCGTGGCGAGTGGGTCGAGCAACCGGACTACCGCGAACCGCCGCTGAGTCTGGAAGGCGCTGCGGATCACTGGAATCATCGGGTCGACGACGACTACTACTCGCAAACGGGTGTTCTGTTCCGCAACATGTCACCCGGGCAACAGCAAGTGTTGTTCGAGAACACCGCGCGCGCACTGCAGGGTGTGTCGGACCCGGTCGTTCAGCTGCATATCGAACATTGCCGTCTTGCGGATCCGGCCTATGGTGCAGGTGTCTCTGCGGCGGTCAGGAAGCTTGCGAACGCAAAATCGAGCGGCGGCAACATAAGCTAGTCGAGTGGAATCAAATGTTTCACGACGCTATCGCGGGGCGGCAAACGCTTTCATGGATTGCCTGCCCTGCGATGTACAGCTTCGATCAGATAAACAACTGTAGTTCCTGCTTCTCGATCTCCTTGATTGCTTGCTCGACGCGCTTGCGCGCATGTTCACGAGCGTGTGCGCGGCCATTGAGTACGTGGTCGACTGTTGCCACCCCGCCCCCGGCCTGTAGAGCATGTCCGTGATAAGAAAGTGGTGAACCACGGCGGATCCCTCGGATTTGAGGTGTTTTTGATGGATTAATGATACCCCGTTGGCAGTCCATGGCGCTATGCTGTGACGTACAGAGGGAGAGAGACATGGGCCACAGCGAGGATCGCATCGAAGAGCGAGGGCAGAGTTGGTACCGCGAACGCGACTGCGCTTTGAATGAATTCGTCGCTCTGCTGGAAGGCGATGACAACGGCTCGACGCGCTATGCGGCGGAAATCACACAGCGCATTCCCGTTTACGACTGTCAGCAACTCGATGGCATGACACACGATGCGTCCGAGAGAGCCCAGTTGCAGGCGGAATGGGCTCGCGTCCTTCACGAGGGCGCAGGGGTGCTGGTGCTTCGGCGGGCATATGCCGATACCGGGCCTGTCGACGACGCGACGGCCGTCTTCGAATCGATTATTCGCAGTGAGCGCGAGCAAGGCTCGCGTGTGGCAGACCATTTCGCCAAGGCGGGCGCGAATGACCGGATCTGGAACGCCCAGGAGAAGCTCTGCCTGCGAGCACCCGGAGTATTCGCGCAATATTTCTCAAATCCGATGTTGATGATCGCGTCGGAAGCGTGGCTTGGACCGTCCTACCAGATGACGTCACAGGTCAATGTAGTGCGCCCCGGCGGCGCTGCTCAACAGGCGCATCGCGACTACCACCTCGGCTTCCAGACGGTTGAAAAGGCCGAACGCTATCCTGCGCACGTGCATCGGATGTCCGCCTTCCTCACCCTGCAGGGCGCGGTGGCGCATAGCGACATGCCGGTTGAGAGCGGTCCGACGAAGCTCCTGCCGTATTCGCAGCGATACGACGAGGGATATCTGGCGTGGCGCCGAGCCGATTTTCGGGAATATTTCGAAGCCCATTTCGTCCAGCTGCCGCTCTCCAAGGGCGATGCCGTGTTTTTCAATCCCGCGTTGTTCCATGCGGCCGGCGAAAATCGCACCACGGACATTCAACGCATGGCGAATCTTTTGCAGGTCTCGTCGGCTTATGGCCGGGCGATGGAAGTGCTCGACCGCAGAAGAATGTGCGAGGCGGTTTATCCGGTACTGCGCGAGCGCCGCGCATCGGGGCGGATAAGTGACACGGAAGCCGCCGCGGCAATCGTATCCTGCGCCGAGGGATACCCGTTCCCTACCAACCTCGACCGCGACCCGCCGGTCGGCGGGTTGGCGCCGGAGAGCCAACAGGAACTCATGCACCGCGCACTTGACGAGGACTGGGATCCCGCCAGATTCACGCTCGCCTTAAACGAGCACGCTGCCCGGCAACTCTCCGCTGATCCGCAATCTGGCCCGCGTTAACAATTTCTTTAGACTGGGTCGATGGTGCAAAGAACGCTTTGATCGCAGGATTGACACAGCGATAGCAACCCGACGCCGCATCCTCGCGCACCGTCCGGGATCGCCTTAAGGCCGGTCATGCACTGACCGTTTCCGCACTTGTGGATAGGAGAAATTGACATGAAAACGCTTCGAATCGTTGCCCTCTGCGCGATCGGCATGTTCCTGGGACAAGCGTGGGCGCAAGACAAACCAGTACCATCGGGAACCGCACCGGCCGTTCAGGATGTCGGTGGCGTCACCGACGCGTCGAGGGGTGAAACAGGAATGGCAATGAGTCCGGCGCGGCAGACCTATCCGGACCTGAACGCCCTGCAATCCGGGGACCAAAGCCGTTTCGGGACTAGTACGTTCCGCCACCACTGAGCGCCGCACAACAGCTTCGCGCGGCTGCCGTCCCGCACGATGAGTGCCCGCGAATACACTCATCGCGCGTAACGGGGCAGGCTACGGTTCCGACCGGGGCCTGTCCGTCGAATGATGGGGCTATGCTCCGGGCTCAGTAGCCGATACGCTTCTCGACGTTCCGGAATCGCCCCGTCGACCGGTAGCGATTGAACCATGCATTGGTACGCAGTTCGCACAGGCGCGGCGAATGTTCGACAAGCGCAAGATCGAGCCAGTGAAACATCTCGTCCGGCTGGTCGAGCCTCGCATAAATTTCCGCGAACAGAAGCGGCGACGTGTAGCGCCTTTGACGTCTCGTCATCAGGTCCTGCAAATACCACTGAAGGACTTTTTTATAACCCCCGGTGTCCCAGACCGTGCGAATAGTCTCCGCGCGGGCGAATTCGCCGCACCGCGTTAGTGCATCAACGGTCGCTTCGACGGCCTCCTCGTATTGACCCTGCCCTTCATATGCAGTCGCCAGTAGCTGATAGACGAGTGGGGAGCGATTGCCATGCCCCGCATTCAGACACTCCCGAATCACTTCGTCGTATTTGCCCGCCTGCACGAGTCCGAATACGCGTGATCCTTCGAATCCGAGCGGGTCGACTTTCTCGGCACGCTCGAACTGCGCTCTGCCTTCCGCTTCTCGCCCAAGCACCAGCAGGAGCCGCGCGTACAGGCGGCTCGTTTCGGCGTGGCTCGGGTTCAACCGTAATGCCTCGAGGAACTCCTCCTCTGCCCGGCGCCAGTCCCAGTCATAGAAGTAGTGCACGCCGGCCAGCGCCTGGTGAGCCTCAGGAAGATTGGCATCCAGTTCCAGTGCTTGCAGCGCCGCCTGCCGCGCTCGCGGGTGGCCCTCCGACGGTGCGCACACTCCGTGCGTCGCAGCGGCGCCTAAAACGTTCGACATCCCCACATATCCGAGCGCGTAAGTCGGGTCCCGTTCGATCGCGAGCTCGAAGTAGCCGCGCGCGCGAACAAAGTCCTCGTCGCTTAGCGCGTGATGCGCGGCGAACCCCGCATCGAAGTGCACGCGGCGGGTCCAGTAGTAACGGCCGCGCAGATACGCGTCGTGCGCCGCCGGATCGACCGGCAAACGTCGCGCCAGCCTGTGCCGTTGCTGTTCCGCGAGCGCGGGCGATACTTCCTGAGCGAGCGCCGTTGCAACCTCTTTCTGGATTTCCAGCGCTCCGCTCGTCACCGGCTCATACGCGCGACTCCAGATCTGCACCTGGTCGAAGCAACGGATCAGTTGCGCCAGAATGCGAATCCTCGTGCCGTCCCGCTTGAGCGCGCCTTCCAGCACGTAATCGATCGACAATTCGCGCGCGATCTCCGCAATACTCTTGCTCACCCGTCTGCAGTGAGCGGCGGTCGTCCTCGAAATGACAAGGATGTGCTCCGGATCGAGCATGCCGATACTGGCGGAGGTTTCGTCGGCCAGCGCGTCGCAGAAGCTGTTCTGGCCGGAATCGCCGGTCTGGTTTTCGAACGGCAGTACCAGTATCCGCACGGCTTCCTGCGGGGCGGGCGCCAATTCAGCCGGCGCGGGCCGTACGTTGTTCAGACGATAGCCTTTGCCCTTCACGGTGATGATGTGCTGCGGGTTGACCGGATCGTCGTGCAGCGCGACGCGGATTTTCCGGATCGCCGTATTGATGCAGTTGTCCGTTTCCCGATACGCGTTCGCGCCCCACAGGGCTCTCACGATATCCGCACGCGTGACGAGTTCCCCGTTGCGCGATGCCATCAGGATCAGCAACTCCATCGGCAGGCGCTCGAGGCTGACCTTCTCGCCTGCGCGGCGCAATTCGTAGCGCTGGATGTTCAGTTCGACATCCGCAATCCGGACGGATTCTGGCGTGTTCATCTGCGCTCCTGCCACCGCGAGTTCCGGTTCACAGCGACGACGTCGAAGCGCCGCCGCTCGCGCTTCATGCCGAATGAAGCCGCGAATGCGAGCGCCGAGCACAACACAATGACAAGCGCGGGCGCAGGCATCCAGTGCAGGCCCGAAACGAGGAAATTCGCTGCGAGCGGTGTCAGTCCCAGCGACGCGGACAGTCCGAGATTCATGGACGTGGCAACACCGCTGAAGCGGACGTCGACGGGGAACATTTCCGCAATCGCGCACGCGAAGGTTCCGTTCGCAAACGAGCTGACGACGCCGGCCATCAGGAACAGCGCAGGCAGGCTCACGTAGTGACGGGTGGCCGCAATGAAGAAGAAGGGCGCGAAAAGCGCGGACAAGACGGTTCCCGACCTGAACACATAACGGCGCGGCAACAGGTCGCCAACGTGCGATGTCACGAGAATGCAGGCAGCCACGACTACCAGATACCACATCTGGGCATTCGCGATCTGGTGTGTGTCGTATTGAAGCCTTTGCAGATAACTTGGTGCGAAGCCGATAAAGATGCCACCCGACGCACCCGCCAACAGAGACGCGCCGGTTCCTGTCGTCAGGGGAGCGAAATGGTTGCGGAACAGGACGGCAAGAGGCTCGCGATGCCGGGCGCCGATCGCTTGCGCATACTCGTTGGTCTCCGCAAGCGTCCGGCGCAGGACAAAGCTCAACAGCCCGACCATTCCACCAAGCAGGAAGCCAATCCGCCATCCGAATGCATTGACCTGTGCGGGTGTGAGCGCCCATTGCAGAGCAAAGTTAATGCTCGTCGCCAGAAGCAACGCCAGGTTGACCGCGACGAACACGATGCCGCACAGAAGACCAGGCCTGCCGCGCGCGGTTTCGACCGCGTAGACGATGGCGCCTGGCAACTCGCCGCCCAGGCAGAGACCCTGGATGAGCCGCAGCATGAGAAGAAGCGCTGGGGCAAGCGCGCCCCATGCCGCGTATGAAGGAAGTATTCCGATGAGAAGCGTAGAAACGGAGGCGATCATCGCCGACGACACGAAGACTAGGCGCCGGCCGTGCGTGTCGCCAAACCGCCCAAGCAGGATGCCGCCCACCGGCCTGGAAAGGTAGCCAATCGCCAGCACCGTGAACGACAACGTCTCCGCCGGCACGCCAGTTCCTGTCGGAAAGAACTCGCTGCCGATGCTTCTTGCAAAGAATCCGAAGATAACGAAATCGAATACCTCGAGCGCTCCACCGGTACTGGCGACCAGAATGGTCCAGCGTTGGTGTGCTGTCATCGACTCTTTTCGGATTAGGGGCGAATCGTCGAGCATGGTAATCCCTGATGTCGCCAGGCATAACTACCGTTTTTAAGCGGACGCCGCTGCGGAGGGACGTGTTCAGCCACCACCGTGTCAAGCCGACTTCGATGACGGTGCATGATCGTTCTGGCTTAAATATGATGGACGACAATTCGCTTACACGAAAGGTCTTTAGATTCGCCTTGTGATTCCTGACGACGGATTGACGCGCGCCGCACTCGGACCCGGCGCTCGGTGCCAGGTCCGCGAAAGCGAGGGATACGGCGACCTGAACGCGATTACGTTCTCCGGTCTCGCCGCTGGAGGTTCAGGTTATGAACCTCGCGTTCTGCTGCTTACTTCATTCGTTGCCACACGACTTTCGATGCGCCATATCCGAAGCTCCCAGGCGTGATGTAGGTCAGCCGGTCGCCATCGAGGGTGAATGGGCGTCGTTGAACATCCCCGTCCCAGTTCGGAAAGGTACTTTTCTGAATGTGGAAAACGATCACCTGTCCGGCCGGATCGACGGTATAGGTGCCGAAGTGCGCGAAGTTGCCTTGGACGATGAGTAGGTTCTCTTCGGTGGTGCCCAATAAGCGGTTACCCGATGCGAACTTCGGCAAGTCTGCGCGAACTCCGAGCAGAACATAGCGGCCGTCGGTGCCGAAGATGAGTTGGCCGTCCGGGTGCGGACCGAGCACTTCGACTTCGCTGCCACTTCTCGAGGCGGTCAACGAAACCAAGGACCACGAACCCACCACGCCAGGCGCCGCCTGGGCAAAGGTCTTTGGGACGGCGAGACACAATGCAAGGGCCACCAGTGCGGCGGCCCGCAGGGTTTGGAGCATGGGCTTCATGGCGTTCTCCGGCACACGTGAGGGCGGAACCATTCCCTTCGATTCCCGGCGTGCGATGCCTGGTTCGTCTTCGATCATCTGAAGACAAGCTATTAGGATAGCTTTCCTGGCTACGACTTCCAATGAACATTGGAAGCGGCAGTTGATCCTTCTAGGAAATGGCTGCGACGGCTCGGTGCCTCCTTCGCCATTTGCCTGGTTCTTGCCGCCGCGCCGAAACTTCCTTTAATTGCCGCAAGCGTATCCCACGCGTTTCCAACGCGAAGAACTTTACGTCGAAGCATGCCACTCGTTACAACGACATCTGCCCTCAAGCCATTTCCGCAGCCAGCAGATCTTCGATCATGATCGGCAACTTCCGCACGCGCACGCCGGTTGCATGATAGGTAGCATCGGTAATCGCCGCCGCGACGCCCGCGAGGCCGATTTCCGCAATCCCGCGAGCACCGAGTTCGTTGAACACGGTATCCGGATGATCGAGAAAGGTCACGTCAAGTTCGGGAGTATCCGCATTCGACGCGATGATGTAATCGGCCAGGTTGCTGTTGATCGGTGCGCCCGTCTGCCTGTCGTACGTCGTATGCTCGAACAGCGCCATGCCGACGCCCATCACGACTGCGCCTTCTATCTGGTTGCGGGCGGCGCGCGGGTTGATGATACGTCCGCCATCGATCACCGTGACGACGCGGCTCACGCGCAACCGCGCGATCTCCGGCTGCCACGTGACTTCGGCGAAGTGCGCGCCGTAGGAATAGATGGAGAAGCGTTTCTTGAGCGGATCGTCGAAGCCGCCCTGGGCGCTGCCGCTGCCTGATGCCGCGCTCATCTTCGCTGCTTCGAGAATCTGGCCGAACGGCACGCCGCGCTCCGGCGCGTCGCCCTTGCGATGCACGTGTCCCGCGCTGAACGCGAGCGCATCTTCGGTGGCGCCTTTGAACGGTGAACCGTCGACGGCCGCCGCACGCGACAGCAACAGCTTGATGGCCGAACGCACCGCGTCGAGCACTGCCGGAATCACCGATGCAGTTGCCGCGCTGCCCCCCGAAACGGGTCCAAGCGGTAACACCGAATCGCCGAGACCGACTTCGATGCGAGTGAGGGGAATGCCGGTCTCTTCGGCGACCAGTTGCGCGAGCACCGTGTAGGTGCCGGTGCCGATGTCCTGTGTGCCGCATACCACGCGGGCGCTGCCGTCCGCTCGAAGATCGACGTTCGCAGCCGCGGAAAAGCGCAAGCCTGGCCAGACACAAGCGCCGACGCCCCAGCCCAAAGTCAGGCCGTCGCGCTGCATCGATCCCACGCCCGGCGCCCGCTGCGACCATCCGAAGCGCTCAGCGCCCGTGCGCAAACATTCGACGAGATGCCGTGACGAGAACGGCAAACCCGTGCTTTCGTCGACGCGCGGTTCGTTGCGCAGCCTCAATTCGACCGGATCGAGGTTCAGCACATGCGCCAGTTCGTTCATCGCCGATTCGACTGCGTACAGGCCGGGCACGGCGCCTGGGCCGCGCATCGACGTCGGCGAGCCGACGTTCCGGCGCGCGAGGCCGGAGGTCACGCGCAGGTTCGGCGTGCTATAGATGAGCGGCGTGACTTCGCCGCAACTTTCCTGGTATTCGTCGGCGATCGAGGTGTGGTTGACGTAGTCGTGCTGCACGGAGGTGAGTTTGCCGTCGCGTTCAGCCGACAGCCGCATGCGCTGCTGAGTCACGGGGCGGTGGCCGACGTTCTGGAACATCATCTTGCGGCTCACGACCAGCTTCACGGGACGGCCGGTCTGACGCGTCGCCGCTGCCGCGAGCAGCGTGTGCGGCCACATCCACAGCTTGCTCCCAAAGCCTGATCCAAGATAGCGGGAGATCACGCGGATCTTTTCCTTCGGCACGCCGAGCATCTGCGAGAGCGTGCCCAGGTGGACCGAAATGGCCTGCGTGGTCTCGTAAAATGTGTAGTTCTCACCGTCCCAGTCCGCGATCGACGCGTGCAGTTCGATCGGGTTGTGCGTTTCCGTGGGCGTGACGTAGGTTGCGTCGAGCGTCGCCGGCGCGGCGTCGAACGCACGATCCGGGTCGCCGCGCTCGCTCTCGACCTTTGGCTTGTCGTCGGCCTCCAGTTCGTCGCGCACGTCGTGCGGCGTGATTTCGTAGCGGGCCCCGATCGCCGCCGACGCCGCGCTCGCCGCCTCGAAGGTATCCGCGATCACGACAGCGATGTACTGGCCGTAGTAGCGGATGATGTCGTCCTCGAAGGGCGGCCGTGCTTCGTCCACGAAGCCGGTCTCCATCGAGTTGCCGGAAAGCCGGTAGAAGCGGCCGATATTGTCTCGATGCAGCACCGCGTGTACGCCGGGCATCGCCTCGGCGTCCGCGATGTCGAGCGACACGAGCCGGCCGCTTGCGATCGTGCTGCACACCGGCACGGCAACCAGCAGATCGGGCAAATCGATATCGGAGGTATAGGCTGCGCTGCCGCTGACCTTCAGCGGTCCGTCAATACGCGCTTGAGGCCGGCCGATCACGGACAGCACGGAGTCGGATAAGGTAGACATGGGGCGTTCCTCTCGATCGGCGGTTCAGGGCGTGGCCGTAGCCTGGGTCAGCGCATGGACGATGCAGCGGCGCGCCAACTCGACTTTGAATCCGTTCTGACTTTGCGGCTTCGCGTTCGCTAGCGCGGCGTCCGCGGCCTTGCGGAAGGTCGCGGCATCGGGCGTTGCGCCGCGCAGCACGGCTTCCGCTTCGAGCGCGTGCCAAGGCCGCGTGCCGACGCCGCCGAGCGCGACGCGCACATGCCCGATGCGTCCACCGTCGAGCGTCATGACCACGGCGGCCGACGCCAGTGCGAACTCGTACGACGCACGATCGCGCAGCTTCAGGTAAACCGAGCGCGCGCCCGCTGGTAGAGGCGGCAGGGTCACGTGCGTGATAAGGTCGCCTGCGTCGAGCACGTTCTCGCGCTGCGGCGTCGCGCCTGGCAACACGAAGAAGTCGTCGATCGCGATGCTGCGCGCGCCGTCCGTTCCTTCGACGTGAATGGTCGCGTCGAGCGCGGTCAGGGCGACGTTCATATCCGACGGGTTGGTCGCGATGCAGGCGTCGCTGGCACCGAGAATCGCGAGCGTGCGATTGAATCCCTGGATCGCCGGACAGCCCGAGCCCGGCTCGCGCTTGTTGCATGGCATCGCGGTGTCGCGAAAGTACACACAGCGCGTGCGTTGCAGCAGGTTGCCGCCGGTCGTCGCCATGTTTCGCAATTGCGCCGAGGCTCCCGCGAGCAGCGCCTGCGACAGCACCGCATACGGTGTGCGGATCAGCGGATGCAGTGCCAGGTTCGCATTCCGTGCCGTCGAACCGATCTTCACGCCGCCGTCGGGCAGCGCTTCGATACGGTCTAGCGGCAGCCGGCTGATGTCGATGACCCGCGTCGGCCGCTCGACGTTGAGCTTCATGAGGTCGAGCAATGTCGTGCCGCCCGCGAGAAAGCGCACTTGTGCGCCCTGCTGGGCCGTTGCCGAAGCCGCGCCCGCCGCGATCGCCTCACGCACGCCGTTGGCGCGCGACAACTGGAAGATTTCCATGATGGCGCTCCTCAGGACTGGCCGCGCACGCGCTGGATTGCCGCGACGATGTTCTGGTAGGCGCCGCAGCGGCACAGATTGCCGCTCATCGCTTCGCGCACTTCGGCGTCGCCGGGCCCGACCGCTTCATCGAGCAGCGCGACGGCGGACATGATCTGGCCCGGCGTGCAGTAGCCGCACTGATAGCCGTCGCATTCTACAAACGCGGCCTGCATCGGATGCAGCGCTTCGGGCTGACCGATGCCTTCGATGGTGGTGATTTCGTCGCCGGCGTGCGTGCCGGCCAGCGACAGGCACGCATTCACGCGCCGTCCGTTCACGTGCACCGTGCACGCGCCGCATTGGCCGTGGTCGCAACCCTTTTTCGTGCCGGTGAGGTGCAGATGCTCGCGCAGCGCGTCCAGCAGCGTGGTGCGCGGATCGAGAGACAGCGTGTAGAGATTGCCGTTGACGGTCAACTCGACTGGCATCGTCGCGTTTGCGGAAGGCTGGCGGCCGGTTCGGGCTGCGTCGGGGTCGGCGCTCTGTTGCGTGGTGTTGGAGGCGGTCTGTTGCATCATGCGTTCTCCTCATGGCGAGAGCGGCCACCATCCGGCGACAATCGGCGCGGCCGGGCGGCAGGCTGAAGCAGGATTTGGAACCATTGGCGATCGATTCGCCGGGGTGTCGGACATTCAGGTTAGCGAGCGTCTGAAGATACGTTACGCACGCCCAGATGAGTCAGCAGCAAATCTGATGCCCAGACGTGTCGTGCCTGAAAATCATTTGCGACCGACCGGCTCGACTGATCGCGAGTGTCGGGATCAATCTACCCCAAATGTAGAAGAAAAAAGCCGGACGCGTGAGCGCCCGGCCATTTTGAAGTTGCTGATGCGGCTTCAAATATTCAATGCCTCAAAACGGCAGGCCCGGCAAATCCGGCAGCTTCAACGCATGCACGCCGATCGCCGACGCGTCGAGCCGTTCCGCACCGCCACTCGGTGTATCGACGATAAACGGCACGCCGATCTGATCGGCGCGCACGAGTTCGGTCGAGCCGCCGCCGTCGAGATTGATCGCGTCATCCGCGCCGATCGCCTTCATCAGTTGCGCCGATTGCGCGTTGGTCGTGCCCGTCGAATAACCCGCGACGCGTCCGTCGATCACGACGAGATAGAGAAAGCGCCCCTGTTGCGACAGGCCGACCAGTGTGCGCGGATTCGGATTAAGCGGATCGCCTTCGTTCGGGCTTTGCGCGCTGATGTCCTGGCCGTTTTTCAGCAGAATCGCCGAGCCGGCGACCGCCGTATCGATCAGCTTCAGATCCTGCGCTGAAATCTGCGGCGCTTCGGCGATATACGCGCGACCCTGCCGCGTGATCGCAAGTACCGCTTCACTTTGCGTCGGGTCGCTGGTCAGCGGGCTCACAATCTGGCCGTGCGACACCAGCAAGCCGATGATCGACTTCGGCTCCGGCGTCGTCGCGCAGCACGGCGCGAAAAAGTTCGCGTTGACTGCGAGCCGCACACCGGTGCGCGCGGCGAATTGCGAAATCGTCTCCGAGGTCGTCATTAGCGGGCCGCTATGCCCGGTCGTTTCGACGCTCACGCCCGGCGCGCGCAAATCAATGCGCATCACGTATGCGCGGCTCACGGTCGGCTTGCCGCCCGTAGTCGCGGGATTCGACGGCACGGTCGCCATTTCGGCATCGACGCCGACATACACGGGCGAGTAGCCGCTTTGCGTGATCTGCGTGGTGGGATCGGGCACGTCGGCTTGCACGCTGGCCGAAGCGAGGCCGATGATCGCCGCGGCGGCGAGCGTTTTCAGAGTTGCTGTGACGGGGAACAGGGCACGCGTCATCTCTTTAGTCTCCATGGACGGCGGCGACAAAGTTGTCACTCTTACCGTGCCGCAGACGTTAGAGACGCGATATGACCACCACGTGATTTCTTTTTTTCATTCGGCTTTCGACGATGGGCGGATGTGCGCCGAAAAAAAACATTTATCGAAAAGAAATTCATCCGAGCGAGCGACGCTGATGCCGCCGCCGCGATAGATTTCTCAGCTACCACGTGCGGGTTTTTTCCAAAGCAGCGAGAGAGCGTCTCGCGCGCGGGCTTAGTGCGCGAGCTGACCGACGTAGTATCCGAGCCGATTTTCGACATCTCCCGGCTTGTGGAATCCACGCGCCAGCAGTGCCTTGATGTTCTTCTGCGCGGCGGGGCGCCCCAGCGACGCCATGCACGCGTCCCATCCGGCGCCGAGCTCCACGTCCGGCGGCAGAGAAGTGTTGACGAGGCGCTTGGTGTTGGCGATTGCCCACTTGTCAAACCCGGCGATCCGGGTTGCCAACGCATCCACGAATGCGTCGAGGTCGGCATCGGGCAGTGCCCGGTTCACATAGCCATAGGCCTCGGCCTGGTCGGCACGGAGGTCTTCAGAACCCAGGAGCACCTCCAGTGCGCGGTTACGGCCAATGAGCTGGGGCAGCCGGGCCATAGGGCCGCCGCCGGCGACCATCCCGACGCCCACCTCCCATTGCGAGAGGAGCGCCTTTTCCCGACTGGCGAAACTCATGTCGCAGGCGAGCGTGATCTCGCTGCCGTTGCCCGTCGCCCGGCCGCGGATCAGGGCGATGGAGACGACGGGCGCGCGCGTCAGGCGCACGAGGAAGTCCGGCCACTGCGGTAAGCCCGTGGGACCGGGCGGCATGGCGGTCAGATCCTCGAGCCTGGCCCGGAAATCGGAGTGATTCAGGAAGTAGCCGTCCACCGCGCTATCGAAGACCACGACCTTCACATGCTCGTCGGTTTCGAGCGCGTTGATGACTTCCTGAAACTGCTGGACCATTGGCGGCCCCATGACGTTGAGCGGCGGGTTGTCGATCGTGACACGCCAATAGGCCGCGGACCGCCGGCCCACGCTAATCTGAACGGGGTTAGTGGTTGCGTTCATTGGGGACTCCTGTCGCCGACACATGCGCGGGCTTCGCGGCCCGCGCGCGATTGGAACTAGGCCTGCAGAACCTTCAGCAGCTCCTTGGCAGTCGGGCCAGATGAGGCCGGGTTCTGGCCGGTGATCAGCCGTCCGTCGACAATGGTGAGCACGGCCCAGTTGGCCACCTTTTCAAAGTGGCCGCCAAGACGCTTGAGTTCATCTTCGACGAGGAAGGGCATGACCTTGGTG